>DBFAWQ010000226.1:0-43333 GCA_048242115.1 Eggerthellaceae bacterium | reverse complement strand
CGATGGTGTTGATGGTGTTGAACAGGAAGTGCGGGTTGATCTGGCTTTGGAGCATCTTCAGCTCCATGGAGGTGGCCAGCTTGGTTTGCTCCTCCAGGGCGCCGGCCGCCAGCTGGGTGGACAGTAGCTCGCCCAATCCCTCGGCGATGGACTTCTGGGTTTCCGACACGTGGCGGGGCTTGCGGTAGTAGAACTTCAAGGTGCCGAACAGCTTGTTGTGGCCGACGAACAGCGGCACGATGATGGCGGCGCGGATGGTCCCCTTCTTGTTTCCGGCTTGGGTGGTAAACCCGATCTCCTCCGGCGTCAGCAGGATGCGCATCTGGCCGTCGTCGATGGTGGCCATGGTGGCCTCGGTGCGGATGGCCAGCCCCGACTTGCTCTCCTTCTCCCCGTGGCCGGCATACCCCAAGATCTGCCGCTTGTCGGTGATGGCAACCGCTATGGCGCTGGTGGCGGGCAGCAGCAGCCGGCATATCTCCTGGGCCGTTTCGGCGCTGATAACCGATCCGTCCTCGGAGTCGCGCTCCATGCCCATATCCATGCAGTGCAGCATTTGGCTGGACAGCTTCATGACCGCGCCGGTTTGGCGGGCCCGCACGGAATCAGGGTCCATGAGCAGGCGCATGACCAGCATAAGCGAGAGGGTGAACACGATGCCGGCGAGGGCCGTGCCCAGAAAGCCGTTGTTCAGCGACAGCAGGTTCCAGACCAGCGCCACGCCTGCAAGCACCATGATGGTGAACAGGAGCATCTCCAACGTGAAGAAGCGGGGCATGAGCGCCCGGTCCCCTCGGTTACTCATGGGTTCCGCCTTTCTCTTGCGGTTTCGTTATCAGAGTATACCCAGTTCGTTCACCATGAGCAACGCTGCAGCCAGAAGCAGGAAGTAGCCGAAGGCGAAGCGGAGGGTTCGTTCGGGGATGCGCGTGGCCAGACGGGCGCCCAGGACGGCTCCGGGGATGGACCCCACGCAGGTGGCGATGCCCACGGCATAGGCGATGTTGCCCAGAAGTCCCTGCTGTACCACGCCGGGGACGGCCAGGATCATGACCGCCACCAGCGAGGTGCCGCTTGCCTGGTGGGCCGTGGCGCCTATGACCGAAAGGAACAGCGGCACCATGAGGAAGCCGCCGCCCACGCCCACGTATCCCGAGGCCAAGCCGGCGCCCAAGCCGATGAGCGCGCCCTGGAGCAGCTGCTTGCGGGTGAGAGTTTGGGAGGTGCTCGCGGCGTTGCCTTGCGCGCCCTTGGCCGGCGAAACCGGCTGGGGCGCCGTGCTGGCAGGCCCCGTGCCCGCGGCAGCAGTTCCCTTTGCAGTTGTTTCTGCGGTGGCGGAAAGCTCCGAGACTCCGTTTTCGTTCGAGCGGACCTTCGCGCTGGTTGTCGCGCGCGCCTTCGGCATCTTGCGAGCCTTCGAGAACATCTTCGCGGCGGACCAGGTGATGATGATAGCCGCAGCCAGCATGACCAGCCATTCGGGGGAGACTTGGGCCAGCCGAACGCCCAGAGGAGAGGTGAGGGCCCCCGCAACTCCGGCGGTGATGCCCAGCTTCAGCAGGCTCGTCTTGCTGCGGATGTGCTGCACGGCTCCGGAAAGCGACGTGGGCACCACGCAGAACAGCGACGTTGCCGTGGCCTCCAGGGGCGAGAGTCCGAACGCCAGCCGGAACAGGGGGATCATCAGGGTACCCCCGCCGATGCCCAGCATGCCGCTGAACACGCCCACGGCGATACCGCCCAAAGCGCCGCCGGCAAGAAGGGGGAGAAGCGTTTCCATGGCAGTGGCGCGCCTGGGGCTATTCCGCGATGTTCAGGCGGATCTCGCTGGTCACGCCGGGGTCGACGTTGACTATGGGACCGCTCGCGCCCGCGGGGCGCACCTCGGCGGAACGCGTTGCCGCGGCGGCGGCCAGAAGCTCCGGGTCCATGGCCTCCACCCGTTGGGTGGCCGACTGCACGAGGGCGTTGGCCAGGATCTGGTCGCCGGCCAGCCGGGCCATGAGCTCGGGCCAGACGAACTGGAACTCGAAGTACTTCGAGCAGTTCCGCGCCGCGTAAGTGGTCGCCTCGCCCGTGGCAGCCTTCGCCGCCTTGCGGTAGGCGCTCTTGTCGGGCCGCGCCAAACTGCGCAGAAACGCCGTGATGCGGATGCGCCGGCGGATGCCCGGCTCCAAAAACGGCCCGGGGTAGGGCTCCAGCGACGAGGGCTTCACCTGGATGAGGTCGATCTGCGTGCCGCTGTACTCCATCTTGCGGAACTCGTAGAGCCAGCGGAAGATGTCCTGGCGGAAGCGCGTTCCCTCGCTGGCGCTGTCCGGCGGCAGATGCCGCATGCTCCATTGGTTGTCGAACCAGATGTCCGAGCCGTACATGCGCAGGTCGAGCATGTAGTCCAAATCCTCGCCGCGGGCTATCCACGGGTCGAAGGACAGCCGGTCGTAGGCCTCGTGGTGGATGGCCAGGCAGCCGCCGCACACGTGGTTCGACCGCGACAGGCGCGGCCCCCGCATGGCCTTCGTGATCCAGTGGTTGAAGGCCTTGCCCTGCTGCCAGAAATGGTTGTACCACTTGTCCTGGCTCTTCGAGGTGAACTGCCCTTCGGAGTTGAAGTAGAAGCCGGTCTTGGCGATGATGGGGATGCCCTTCTTCGTGAGCTTGCCCAGCCCGTACATGGCCTTTTCCAGGAAAGCGGCATCGTCCACCACTGCATCGTCGTCCAGGAACACCACCGAATCGAATCCGAAGACGTTGGCCAGCACCACGCCGAGGTTGCGAACGGCGCCATAGCCGGATAGTCCTACTTCCATCTGCAATTTGCCCAACCCCAACTGGGACATGCGCTGCTGCAGCAGCTCCTGCTCGGGCATGCCCACCACCAGGGTGTGCAGGTTGGGGAAGCGCAGCACCTGGGCCTGCACCTTCTGAAGCGCCTGGGCCTCGATGCCCCGCTCGCTGACCACCAGGATGATGATCTGCCCCAGTCCGCGCACCTTCTGCAGGCTGGAAAGCAGGCGGGGAAGCTCGCCGGGCTGGGAGAGAGGGGTGGCGTGGTCGTAGGTGGTGAGCACGCTGCCGCCGTTGCCTCGGCGGCGGGCCGATACGAACGTAGGTACTACGATTACCGGGTTCATGCACGTCCTATTCATCGGGTGCCCGGTCCGAACCCCTGCGCGCAGCCTGCGGCCTGGTGCGCCGTTTCTCGGAATCGTCCCAGATGGGCGAAACGTTGATGGCTTCGGACCTATTTCGTCGGCCCATTGTACTGAAAGGGCGCATCGCTGGCGCTTCGGTTGACGATTCGCCACTCAATCAACGGATAGGCCCTAGGGGGCTGCAGCCATGGCGGCCTATGGCGAGGGGCGCCCCCGAAGCCCGCACAATTGACACCTTCATGCGGAAAAGCTCACCAACCTATCGATTATGCAGGGTCCGGAAGCGCGGCGCATTACAGATAAGCGTTACTTCGATTTCTTCAGATCCCCGTTGATGCTCTCTAAAGCTTCGGTTCCTTTGGCGAGTTCGACGGCAGCGGTTTCGAAGGAGTCTGCTGCAAGGTTCATATAGTAGTCGAACAGGTCAGCGTCAGAGGAAAGGGACGCGGCGGTTTCGAGATAGCCTATGCCCCATTTGATATCGTGGGCACAGCCGGCGTGATGCTCCCATACCTTTTCGTAGCCGGAAGGCACCTTGTCTTTTAGTGCCAGAATATTGTTGTACGCAGTCTCTGCGTCTTTGTTTGCTCGGACAACGGTGCTTTTCTTTCCAGCCTGAATAGCGGCGATTGCATTGTCCATCGCTTCATGCAGATCGTCGAGGTATCCAGTCATGCGCTCGTTGAACTCTTCTGGGGTTAATTCGGAGGTTGAACTAGATGACTTAGAGGAACCGGAAGGGCCTGGGGAGTGCGAAGAGTCGGAAGAATTCGATGGCCCAGAGGAGTCTGAGGCGTTGGCAGAATTGGAGGAGTTTGGTTTGCCAGGCGAACCGCCATCCTTTTCGCTGGCCGAGGGAGTTGCCTCGTCGGTTGGTGAGCTGCTTTTTGTGATCCAAAGGCTTTCATAAATACGGTCGGCAATATCTCCGTATGCATCGTCGCTGTAGCCAATGGCGAAATCGTAAATTGTCTTACCGTTGACGAGCAAAGTGTAATCCATTTTGTAGATGTGGCCGTCTAGCTCGTAATCGCATTGGAACCGTGCGCCCTCAAACCCCCATATCTTGCCCTTTTGATAATTCGAGGGCACCCCGCCTGGTTTTCCATCACTTGCTATGCCATTGGCGCATGAGACAAGGACGTCGCTCGAGGGTATTGTTGAAAACTGTACAGATTGGATCGCTGCCGTTACAGCCCCGGTAGGGGATACAACCTGAAAATGGTCATCGGTGTCAACGGAGACGCTCCACGAGGAAGGATACTTGAACGAAAGATTGTCCAACGTGCCTTTTGCGTCAAGCTCTTCAGAGACCTGTTCGTCGGACTGTGGCTCATTCTGAGCCGACTTCGTTTCGGCGGCCCTTGCGCTAACGCTGCGGTTGGTTTCTTGGCTTTGGCCTGCGCAGCCAATGAGTGTGAGCGCAAGGACTGCGACCGTTACCGCAACGACGAACTTCCTCATCTTTCAGCCTCTCTTCAACGGGGCGATGCTTTGATAGCGAGAAAGTATACAGCCAGAAACCGTCTTACGCTAATTAGTGTGTTTGCTCCGAATCGCCATGCCTTTGTTCAGCTAGTTTGATCACGAAACGTTTTTATGGGTGACCGTCTGCTTGCGCCCCATTTCAAAGAGGGCTGCGAGTATGCCAGCTCTGAGGTGATGAGGGGCAAACGTTGCCGAAGGCCGATGCGCATGCTCGCGGTGCTTGCGAGTATGCGCATCGGCTGCTGATAAGACTTATCTCATTGGGCTACTGAAGAGCTTCACCGGTTTCGACATTCAGGACTATTTCGTCCAGCTTTTCTCCCTCGAACATGGATTTCGCGTCGGCTTCCTCACCCGAGCGATATTCGTACGTGTCGACGAAAAGAAGCCCGCTACCATAGTTCAAGCGCGTAATAGTTCCAAGATTGTAATTCACGATAGCGTGGACTTCTTTGTCCGATGCGAAATGCTCTTTGTAGTATGCAACCGCGTAGTCAGCAGTTGGGATGTCCTCGTTTGAGAAGGCCAAGCGCCAGTTTCCGGTCACATCGTTCGGAACCTTCTTTTTGTACGTTAGGCTTGCCTGCTTCATCAGGTCGCGCTGAGACGAGAGAAACTCGGGTTCGGAGGATTCTTCTTGTGGCTCTGCTTGGTCTTCGGAATTGCTGCTGGAAGTCGTCTCTTCCGCGTTGTTTTCGGGGTCGTTTTCAGACGAGCTGACCGAAACTCCGTCATCTGAATTCGGCTTGTTTTCCAGAGAACTAGGCTTCTTGCTTGTCGAACTAGCTTGCTCCGTATTCTTGTTGACTCTGACCGAATCGAGGATTGCTTCGTCCACAGCGTCGAGTTCGCTAGCAGTATCCGCGATGCCAACTGTATAAATTGCATCATTTGCGATGAAGGCAACACAGCTCGTTATATAGGAAATGGAGCTTACGTCGCCTTCATACTCAAAGCGTATTCCCTCGATCTCGCCGATGGTGCAGCTGCGGATATCGATAGGCTCTCCTCCGTCGCGAGCGGATGAAGCCGCCGATTCCGCTAACGTTTCAAGGGCGGATTGATACCCGTCGGGATCGCGTGACACCAGAGCCGATGAGCCCGGAACTTCAGAGCGAGTTGCCACGATTACTTTGTCGCGATTGGGTGACGCAAGTCTGAGCTCTTTGTCGGTATCTTCATCGATAATCCAGTTGGAGGGGTATTTGAGAGATAAGTCTCCGAACGTCCTTTCGCCGTTAAGCGCGTCGGCTGCGGATGTCTCTGCGGGCTTATCGGCGCCTGCGCTTACGCTATCGCTGGGGGGGGGTCTCTTGGCTTTGACTTGCGCAGCCGACGAGCGTGAGCGCAAGGGTCGCGGCTGTTGCCGCAATGGCGAACTTCCTCATCTTTCATCCTCTCTCGTTTGTCTGTGTGAGGTTTCTGCAGCGAAAGCAGTATATAGCAACAGGAATCTTTTTGGGCCGTGAGCGAATGGGCTCCTTCCGGTTGCATTGCGACGTAGCGTTGGTAGAGCGTCTGGCTTTTTCGCATCTTTCAACCTACAAAAAGGAATCGTGGTGCGGGGGGCTGCATCAGTGCGATAGGGGCGCCCGTTCTGCAAAAGTCTTCTTGCTCAGTAACTTGAAAAAATGTTAGACTTATAACGGAAATTCGTGAAATTTCGTGTACCTAATAACGAAATTTCACTTTTTGCTTTGGGCCATCATATCGCGTAAGGAGGGATTGCCCCGATGAGAAGGAAAATCGATGCGCGGTTGGAGGTGTGGCTCTCCTCCTCTCACCGTAAGCCTCTGGTCCTCAACGGAGCCCGCCAAGTGGGGAAGACCTATTCCGTCCTGCGTTTCGGCAACGCTCGTTTCGCCAAGGTCGTCCATATCGACTTCTCCGCCCAGGAGAGCTATCGTCGACTCTTCGCCGGCGACCTTACCCCCGATACGCTGATTCCCCAAATCTCGGCGTTGGCGAAGGCTCCTGTCGAACCTGGGAGCACGTTGCTGTTCTTCGACGAGGTGCAGGCATGCCCCCGCGCCCTCACGTCCCTGAAGTACTTCTGCGAGCAGGCTCCGGAATACCATGTGATAGCGGCGGGGAGTTTGCTGGGGGTATCGCTGGCGCGGCAAGATTACTCCTTTCCCGTTGGCAAGGTGGACCAGCTTTCGCTCTACCCGCTCGACTTCGAAGAGTACCTCTGGGCGCTGGGGGAGGACATTCTTTGCGGACTTGTCAGGGAATGCTTCTCGGAGAACAAGTCGCTGGGGGTGCACGAGCGAGCCATGGAGCTGTATCGCGACTACCTCATGGTGGGGGGTATGCCGGAAGCGGTTGTTCGTTTCATCGAGGAGCGCGACTTCGCATCCGTGCGTCGGGTGCAGTCGCTCCTGGTGGACGGCTACCTTGCCGACATGACGAAGTATGCAAGCCCCATAGACAGCGCGAAAGTGCTGAGCGTATGGAGGAGCGTGCCCGAGCAGCTGGCCAAGGAGAACCACAAGTTCCAGTACGCGACCATAGCATCTTCTGCCCGCGCCCACCAATACGAGGCGGCGGTGAACTGGTTGCGGGCGGCGGGTATGGTCGAGTTTTGCTGCAGGGTGAGCGAGGGGCGCAAGCCGTTGCGGGCTTTCGCGGAAAGGGATTTCTTCAAGTTGTACCTGCTAGATGTGGGCATTCTGAGCTACTTGCAGGGGATAGACCTTGAGGACCTGATGCCGAAGGCGGACAAGGCGTCTCGGCTGCGGGGCGGCATAGCGGAGAACTATGCGATGCAGCAGCTGGTGGCTGCGGGTGCGGAGCCGTTCTACTGGGGAACGGCCAGTCGCGCTGAGGTCGATTTCGTCGTGCAGCTGAAGGGGGAGGCGGTTCCCATCGAGGTGAAATCCGGCGAGAACGTGTCCTCGAGGAGCCTGGAGGCCTACAGGAAGGCCTACGAGCCGCCCTACGTGCTTCGCCTTTCCGCGAAGAACTTCGGCTTCGAGCGTGGGATCCGCAGCGTTCCGCTGTACGCTGCTTTCTGCATGGAGCCCTAGGAGGCGCTGCCGTCCTTCTCCGCGATTGCGGCCATGACGCGGTCGAGGCTCTCGTCGTCCGGGGCGATGGTCCGTGCGGGTCCCCAGACGGGTTCGAAACGTTCTTTCGCCTGGTCGAGCAGGTAGTCGCGCACCACGATGAGGGCGCAGGGAAACTGCGGAGTCGGACCGCGGTCCAGAAGCGCCATGGCGTTTACGAGGCCGCCGCCGTGCATGAGCTCCAGCCGCCCCAGCTCGTCGACTATCAGAAGTCCTGGGACAGCAGGCGCCGCCGCTTCGTTGCCCGCAGTGGGGCTGCTTTCGTTGGCTGCAGCCTTGGGCGGGTCGCATTGCCTTTCCGCATTCCGGCCGTCGTTGGCTGTTGCCGCGCCCCTCGCATCGCTTTCGTCTTGGTCGCCGCCCTTGCTGCCCCATTCCTCCAGCTCGTGAGCGAAATGGGCGTTCACCTGCTCGATTGCTTCATCGGAAATGTGCCACGCCAGCTCGGCTTTGGCGCTTTGGCTGCCCTCGTCGAAGCTGCCGTCGCGCTGGGCCAGATCGGCGCGAACCGCGAAGGGGACCGTGCGGCCATCGGGCAGCAGCACGTTGTCGATGCCCAGCTTGTCGAAGGGGTCCTCGCCGGGGGCCGGGTTCGCCTTGGGCACCCAGCGCCCCGGAGCGATGACGCCGAAGGTGGGCACGCCCCGTTCGGCCAGCTCGCCTGCAAGCCGCTGCAGCCAGCGGGTCTTCCCGATCTGCACGTCGCCGGTAAGGATGAAGAGCACGGTCGGCCCCCTTCGAAATACGTTCCCAGGTCAGTAGGTGTTCATAATAGCCGTTTTGAGCGGATTCCCCTCGAATTCGCCGACGGAGGGGTTCTCGGTTTTTTTGAAAGCCTGTAGCTTGATGCGGTGCGACGGCGTGCAGCAGCGGTGCCGCGCAGATTGCATGATGCGCGGGAAGGAGTCGATGGTGGATCAGCGGATTACGGGGCGGTTCATCGCCAGGCGGCGCAAGATGCTCAATTTGACCCAGGAGCAGCTGGCCGAGCGGCTGGGCGTGTCGAACAAGACCCTGTCGAAATGGGAGACGGGCAAGTGCATGCCGGACTACGGCGTGGTCGAGCGCCTGTGCGGCGAGCTGGGCATCACCGCCGGAGAGCTGCTGGACGGGCGGGAGGCGGAATCGGTCGCGCCGCCGTCCGCCGAAGACGGGCGCGTGGTCGACCTCCTGCGCCGTACCCAGGAGCTGGAGCGGCAAAGGTCGCAGCTTGTGGGGTTGCTGCTGATAGCGCTCTGCGCCGTGATGCTGCTGCTTTCGAACACCATCGGAGGCAGCCCGCTGCGCGATTTCATATCGGGCTTCTTCGTAGGTCTGGCGTCCACGGTCATGGTCGTCGGCGTCTTCGTCGTGGCGCGCAGCTTCATGCGGTAGGGGGAGGGCCTGCGAAGGGGCATGAAGGGCTTTGTGCCGAAGGGGTCGAAGGGAACGGCTGACAGCGGGGGCGGTTTGTGGGACAATGGGACCCAAAATGACGAACGGGCTTCCCTTGTAGGCGGAGCCGCTCCCGGTAAGGTACGAACAGTATGTCAGCCCAGTTCAGCATAAAAGCTGCGGACCCCTGCGCCGTGGCAGCCCTGCAGCAGGCCTTAAGCCTGCCTCGCATCGTGGCCGCCACGCTGGTGGCCCGCGGCATCACCGAGCCTACGGAGGCGTGCCGGTTCATGCACCCTTCCCTCGACACCGACTGGCTCAACCCCTACGACATCCCCGGCATGGAAGACGTGGTGGACGCGCTGGAAGGGGCGGTGCGCCGCGGCGAGCGCATCCTGGTCTTCGGCGACTTCGACGTGGACGGCATCACCGCCACCACCGTGCTCACCCGCGGCCTGCGCGCGCTGGGGGCCGACGCCGTTCCCTTCATCCCGCGCCGCTTCGACGAGGGCTACGCGCTTTCCGACGCCGCCCTCAAGCGGGCCTGCGAGTGCAATCCGCGCTTCATCGTCACGGTGGACTGCGGAATCTCCTGCGGCAAGGAGGCGGCCGAGATCGTGGCGTCGGGGCTGGGGCTTGCCATCACCGACCACCACGAGCCGGGCGACTCGGTGCCCGAAGGGGTGCCGCTTGCCGACCCGAAATGCGCCGAGGGCTGCGAAAGCGCGGTGCTGGCCGGCGCCGGCGTGGCCCTGAAGGTGGTGCAGGCCCTGGGGTCGCGCCTAGGGCAGCCGCACCTGTGGCGCGAGTTCACGGACTTCGCCGCCATGGGCACCGTGGCCGACCTCATGCCCATGGAGGGGGAGAACCGGGCGCTCGTGCACGACGGAATCGACCGGCTGAACCACGCCACGCGCCCCTGCATCGCGGCGCTTCTGGCCTCCAGCGGCAACGCCGGCAAGGAGCTCACGGCCACTAACTTAAGCTTCTCGCTCATCCCGCGTCTGAACGCCTCGGGCCGCATGGGGGATGCCCAGGTGGCGGTGGACCTGCTGATGACCGACGACTTCGATCAGGCCACGCGTCTGGCCCAGCAGCTGGAGTCCGTCAACGACGCCCGTCGCGCCATTGAGTCCGAGCTCTCCGAGCTGGCCCGCGAGCAGGCGGCGCAGGTCTACCACGGCCAGCGAGCGCTTATCGTGGCGGGGGAGGGCTGGCACGAGGGCGTGAAGGGCATCGTGGCCAGCCGCCTGGTGAACGACTACGGCGTGCCGGCCCTGCTGTTCACCATCGTCGGCGACGAGGCCCGGGGCTCCGGCCGCAGCGTGGGGCAGATCAACCTGTTCCGCGCCGTGGAGTCCTGCTCGCATCTGCTCACGCGCTTCGGCGGCCACCAGGCGGCCGTGGGCATCACCCTTCCGAAGGAGAACCTGCCGGAGTTCGAGCGCTGCCTGTGCGAGTTTTTGGACCAGCTTCCCGAACAGGCCTTCCACCCGCTCGTGTCGGTGGACGCCTGCGTGTCGCTGCCCGAGCTCACGCTAGACGCGGTGGCCCAGGTGGACGGCCTTGCCCCCTTCGGCCAAGGCTTCCCGGTGCCGGTGTATCTGGCGCAGAACGTCATGCTGACGAACTGCCGGGCCGTGGGCGCCGAGAAGAACCATTTCAGCTGCGCGCTCACCGACGGGCGCGCCACGGTGTCGGGCATCATGTTCCACTGCACGGACATCGCGGCGCTCATGGGCACCGACGCCGTGGTCAACGCCGCCTTCGAGGTGCAGGTGGACGAATGGCGCGGCCGGCGCACCGTGAAGGCCATGCTGCAGTCCATCGCCCCGGCGCGTCGTTGCGAGGCGCTGAATGCGTGTTTGAGCGCCTGCCAGAGCGGCCAGGACCTGTCCTACGTGGCCGACCTGTACGCCGCAAGCGACGCCGAGCTGTGCTCGGATGTTCACCCCTCGCCCGACCAGGTGGAGGCCTACGAGGAAACGCTGCAGAGAAACCGCGAGTTCTGGAAGCGGAAGGCCGCCGAGGACCCCGGGTGCCTGCAGAGCGAGATCATCCGGTCGATCATCGGGGAGGACGGGCAGCTCCACGGCGCCCAGCAGTCCATCCTGGACAACCTGGCCCAGGGTATCTCCACCTTGGGCATCATGGCCACCGGCCGCGGCAAGTCGCTCACGTTCCAGGTGCACGCCGCGCGCTGCGCCCTGGCCGAGGGCATGGCCAGCCTGTTCGTGTACCCGCTGCGCGCCCTCATCGCCGACCAGGCCTTCCACTTAAGCGAGGCCGTGGAGGCCTTCGGCGTGTCGGTGTCGGTGCTCACCGGCGAGTCCACCCCCGAAGAGCGCCGGGCCATCTACCGCTCTCTGGCCGAGGGCTCCTGCGACATCGTGCTGACCACGCCGGAGTATCTGCAGTGGCACGGCGACGAGCTGGCCGAAAGCGGGCGCGTCGGCTTTGTGGTCATCGACGAGGCCCACCATATCGGTCTGGCGCGGGCGGGGCAGCGGACGGCCTACGCCACCATCGGCACGGCGGTGCAGAAGCTGGCGCGCGGCTTCGAAACGAAGCATCCGGGGCGCACGCTCACGGTGTTGGCGCTCACGGCCACGGCCGACGATGCCGTGTGCGACGCCATCCGCCGCGAGCTTCCGGTGGAGGCCTGCGTGTTCGACCGCACGGACCGCCCGAACCTGACGGTGAACGACCAGCGCAACCTGCGCAACCGTGACGACTACCTGGTGAACCTGGTGGCGTCGGGGGGCAAGACGGTCATCTACGTGAACTCCCGGGAGCAGTCCGTGGCCGTGGCCCGCATGCTGCGCCGGCGGCTTCCCCATATGGCGCTGCAGGTGGGCTTCTACAACGCGGGGCTTACCCGGGTGGAGCGCAAGCGCATAGAAACGCTGTTCCGCACCGATGCCCTGCGGGTTCTGGTGGCCACGAGCGCCTTCGGCGAGGGCGTGAACATCCCGAACATCCGCAACGTGGTGCTCTATCACATGCCCTTCAACGAGATCGAGTTCAACCAGATGAGCGGACGCGCCGGCCGCGACGGGCAGCCTGCGACGATACACCTGCTGTACGGCCGCGCCGACTGCTCCATCAACGAGGGCATCCTGCGCGAGGCCACGCCGGACCGCGACTGCATGGCCCAGGTATACCGCCAGCTGAGAAACCGCCAGCGGGCCAGCCTCGAGCCGTTCTTCCCGCTTTCCGCCGACGAGCTGGCGCAGCAAGCCTCCAGCGTCATCGCGCCGGTCAGCAAGGCGTCGGTTGACTGCGGTGTTGCGGTCTTCCGCGAGCTGGGGCTCATCGAAACCCACACGGCCTACGCCGACGGCGTGCGGGTGCGCTCGGTACATGTGCGCGAGGGGTCGTCGAAGGTGGCGCTCACCGACAGCGTCCGCTACCGCGAGGGGCTCGAGGAACGCGAGATATTCCAGCTGTTCCGTCGCTGGGCGCTGGACACCGACGCCGCCTCGGTGCGCGTGAAGCTCATCAGCCCCATCCTGCCCAGCCTCGGGTTCGCCGAAGGGGAGTCCGGGGTGCGGGGTGGTTCCGCGCACGGGGGGAACGATTCGGCGACGACGCCCCGCCAAAGGGAGGAGTAAAAGCTATGACCAGGGAAGACAAGCCCGAGGAGATGCTGGGCGCCCCCGAGGTGAAACCTGCGATCCCTCCCCACAGCGACGCCGTCATCCAGTCGTCGCTGTCCGATTCCATGCTGGGCCGGGCCGCCGCGCCCATGAAGACCTTCGCCACCGAGGCCCGCAAGGAGGCGGCCGAGCCCCACACCCCCGAGGAGCGTTTCTGCGACCTGCAGCGCATGACGGCCAGCTACCTGTCCGCCGAGGACGAGGACCTGCTGGCCCGCGCCTTCGCCTTCGCCAGCAACGCCCATAAGGGCCAGTGCCGCAAGTCGGGCGAGCCTTTCATCGCGCACCCGGTGGAGGTGGCCATCATCCTGGCCGATCTGCGCATGGACGTGGAGACGCTGTGCGCCGCCATCCTGCACGACACCGTGGAGGACACGGCGGTGACCAGCCAGGAGGTGTCCGACCTGTTCGGGCCCCGCATCGCCCAGCTGGTGGACGGCGTCACCAAGATCACCCGCATCGAGGTGGAAAGCCTCACCGACGAGCAGGCGGCCACCATGCGCAAGATGTTCGTGGCCATGAGCAAGGACATCCGCGTGGTGGTCATCAAGCTGGCCGACCGGCTGCACAACATGCGCACCTTGGGCGCCCTCAAGGAGGACCGCCGCATCTTCAAAAGCCGCGAGACCCTGGAGATCTACGCCCCCATCGCACACCGCTTAGGCATCAACTCCATCAAGTGGGAGCTTGAGGATTTGGCGTTCTACTACATGGAGCCGAACAAGTTCAAGCAGGTCAGCCGCATGGTCACCGAAAGCCGTGCGGAACGGGAGGCCTACCTGGAGCAGATCATCGGCATCCTGCACGGCGAGATGGACAAGGTGGGCATCCAGGCCCAGATCATGGGGCGGCCGAAGCACCTGTACTCCATCTACCAGAAGATGACGAAGAAGGGAAAGGGCTTCTCCGAGATCTACGACCTCATCGCCGTGCGCATCATCACGAAATCGGTGAAGGACTGCTACTCGGCGCTGGGGGCGGTGCATGCGCTGTGGCATCCCATGCCCGGGCGCTTCAAAGACTACATCGCCATGCCGAAGTTCAACATGTACCAGTCGCTGCACACCACGGTCATAGGTCCTGCGGGGCGCCCCTTGGAGGTGCAGATCCGCACCGAGGAGATGCACCGGGCCAGCGAGTACGGCGTGGCGGCCCACTGGCGCTACAAGGAGAAGGGCGGCAAGAGCGGGGATGCGCTGGACTCCCAGCTGGCGTGGCTGCGCGAGATGCTGGACTGGCAGGAGGAAACCCAGGACTCCCGGGAGTTCCTGAAGGATTTGGTGGTGGACCTGGCGCCCACGGAGGTGTTCGTGTTCACGCCGAAGGGCAAGGTCATGAGCCTGCGGGCCGGCTCCACGCCCGTGGACTTCGCCTACGCCATCCACACCGAGGTGGGCAACCACTGCGTGGGGGCGAAGGTGAACGGGTCCATCGTGCCGCTGACCTACGAGCTGCAGCTGGGCGACCGCGTGGAGGTGCTCACGCAGAAGAGCGCGAGTCCTTCGAGGGACTGGCTGAACATCGTGAAGACGCCCTCGGCCAGAAGCAAAATCCGCTCCTACTTCTCGAAGGTGACCCGCGGCGACGACCTGCAGGCCGGCCGCGACAAGCTCACCCGCGAGATGCGCAAGCACGGCCTGGGCATCTCCAGCGCCCAGTCCATGCGAGCCCTGAAGAGCGTGGCCGACACCATGGGCTTCAAGGACGCCGACGACATGCTGGTGAACATCGGCACCGGCAAGGAGAGCGCCCAGCACGTGGCGAACCGCCTGCTGAAGATTCTGGTCGACCGCGGCACCGAGGCCGACGAGACCCCCGGGTTCGGCGCGGGAGCCATGGCCACGGGCAAGCTTCCCCCCATGCTCACCAGCGTGAAGCGCCCGAAGAAGCACGAGGCCCACGCCAGCAACGGCGTGGTGGTGAAGGGCATCGACGACGTGCTCGTGCGTCTGTCGCGCTGCTGCAACCCGGTACCGGGCG
Source organism: Eggerthellaceae bacterium (assembly GCA_048242115.1). Lineage (GTDB taxonomy): Bacteria > Actinomycetota > Coriobacteriia > Coriobacteriales > Eggerthellaceae > Xiamenia. Next base: position 28,609 of record DBFAWQ010000226.1, on the reverse strand, counting down.
ACGACATCGTGGGGTTCGTGACCCGCGGCCGCGGCGTGTCGGTGCACCGGGCGGACTGCCCCAACGCCGTCGAGCTGCTGAAATCACCCGAGCGCATCATCGGCGTGTCCTGGGAGAGCGATCTTCCGAAGAACACGTCGTTCCAGGCCGAAGTGTACGTGGAGGCCCTTGACCGCATGAACCTGCTGCGCGATATCGTGGTGGTGCTCTCCGATGCCGGCGCGAACGTGCTGTCCAGCAACACGGTCAGCCATCGCGACGGCATCGTGGAGATGCGCTTCCTGTTCCAGGTGTCCGACGTGGCAAACATAGAGAAGGTGCTGGCGAAGCTGCGCAGCGTCGAGGGCGTGTTCGATGCGAAGCGCATGATGCCCTCCAACAGCAAGGCAGCCAAGAAAGGATAGCCATGACTGAGCTTTTCGAAGTCCCAGGCGGGTGCGTATCGGTGAAGTACCTGGTCCTGGGCATGCTGCAGAACAACGTCTACCTCATCTCCGACGGGGATACCACCATAGCGGTGGACCCCACGGCCGAGCCCGAGCGCATTCTGGAAGCGGCCGGGGGGCATATCGACGTTATCGTGCTGACCCATCGGCACTTCGACCACGTGGGGGCTGCTGCCGCCTTGCGCGAGCTTACCGGGGCGCCGGTGCTTGCGTCGGAGGGGGATGCGCCCTACATCTGCGGCGAGAGGGCGGACGGCGAGCCCATGCCCCGCTACACGCCGTGCCCGGTGGATGCGGTGGTGCATAACGGGGACGTGGTGGAGCTGGGATCCATGCCCTGGAAGGTGATCGGCACGCCGGGCCACACGCCGGGCAGCATCTGCCTGCTGCTGGCGCCGCAGTTCGGCAGCAACCCCGCGGGGGCGCCGGTGCTCATCGCCGGGGACACCCTGTTCGAGGCCTCCATCGGCCGCACCGACTTCTCCAGCGGTTCCATGGAGGACATGGTGCATTCCCTGAAACGGCTGGCTGTGCTCTCCGACGACACCATCGTGCTGCCCGGCCACGGCAACACCACCACCATCGGCGCCGAGCGGCAGCGCGTGTTCGCCTACTACGCTGGCGGCGCCCGGTAGCGTTGCTGCCGGGGACGAAGGGCTACGGAAGATGAGGGTGAGCGCGGTTTGAGGCCTCCGAGGAAAACGCGGCTGGACGACCTGCTGGTTGCCCGGGGCACGTTCGCGTCCCGGGACGAGGTGCTGCGCGCGGTCGTCGCCCGGGAGGTGCGGGTGGACGACGTGTACGTTTCCAGCGCCGCGGTGGCGGTGGCACCCGACGCCGACGTGTTCGTGAGGGGCCGCAAGGCCTTCGTGAGCCGCGGCGGCTGCAAGCTGCAGGGGGCGCTGGACGCCTTCGGGCAGTCGGTTGCCGGGCTTCGCTGCATCGACATCGGGGCTTCCACCGGCGGCTTCACGGACTGCCTGCTGCAGGCGGGGGCGGCCTCGGTGGCTTGCGTGGACGTGAACTACGGGCAGCTGGCATGGAAGCTGCGGCAGGATGGGCGGGTGACGGCCTTCGAGCGCACGAACATCCGCACCGCCGACCCCGCGGCTCTGGGGGCGCCCTTCGACGTATTGGTGGCGGACCTCAGCTTCATCGGGCTTGCGGGCCTGGCGGGCGTGTTCGCTGCGCTGTGCCGCCCGGGAAGCGTGGTCATGGCCCTGGTCAAACCGCAGTTCGAGAGCCAGCCGGGGGAGACCTGCGGCGGCGTGGTTACCGATGCTCGCGTGCGGGCGCGCACGGTGGAGGAAGTCTGCGAGGCGCTGTCCCGCGCGGGCTTTGCGGTGGAAGGAGGCGCGAACGCGCTGCCCGAGGCTGCTGGCGGCGTGGTGGAGTCTCCCATCCGCGGACCCGAGGGCAACGTGGAGTACCTGGTGAGGGCCGTGTTCCAGGGAAACGAGACCTGCGCCGGCGCGGGGGAGACAGGGTGCCGCGGCGTTCCGGCTCCCTCCGAGCCGGCAGCAAGCGATTGCTTTGGCGCGGTGGGCCGCGATGCGCCGGGGGCGCCCGGCTATCCGGCGGTCGACGGTTGCGATGAAGAAGAAGGGACGGGTCGATGATAGAAGTGCTCTGGCACGGCCGCGGTGGCCAAGGGGCGTTCACGGCGGCGCGGCTTTTAGGGGCTGCGGCGTCTTTGGAGGAGGGCTGCTTCGCCCTGGCGTTTCCTTCCTTCGGCCCGGAGCGGCGCGGGGCCCCCATGCGCGCGTTCACGAAGATGAGCGACGGGCCCATCGGCGACCGCTCGGCCATAACCCAGGCTGACTTCGTGGTGTACCTGGACGAGACGCTGCTTGCCGAGGGGTGGGAACGCGAGCTGAAGCCGGGAGGGCTGGTGCTGGTCAACAGCGCGAAGTCTGCGGAGGCGTTCGGGGACGGGCGCATCGTGTCGCTGGATGCGGACGGGATTTCGACGCGGTTCCTGGGGCGCCCCATCCCCAACACGGTCTTTCTGGGGGCCCTGTGCGCTCTGTGCGATTCGGTGGACGAGCGCTCGATGGCGCAGGCCGTGAGAGCGGGTATGCCGCCGAAGCTGCATGGGGGCAACCTGGCCATCGTGGCGGCTGCGGCAGATGCCGTGCGTGCCATGGTTGCAGGGGCCGAGGTCGAGCGGGCCGATCAGATGGATCTGGTGGACCTGGTGGATGCAGCCCGGACGGTGCCGGGTGAGATTGCGAGCGGAATCGCGGGTGATGCCGCCGACGAGGCGCCCGTCCCCGTGCGTCGCCCATGTCTGATTCCGGCCCTGGCCGATGAGCCGCTGCCGTCCTGGAGCACCTTCGCCGACAACACCTGCTTTACGGCGGGGCATCTGGTGGACACCAACGCCGGCTGGCGCAACATTCGGCCGATGATCAGCTCCGATGCCTGTACCGGCTGTTTGCAGTGCTACCTGTACTGTCCCGACGGCGCCATCTTCAAGACCGGCGCATCCGCCAAGGACGCCGGCGCGCCCTTGGCCCCGGTGGCGGTGGACTATGACTTCTGCAAGGGATGCGGCGTATGCGTGACGGTGTGCTCCTTCGGCGCCCTGTCCATGGTCCCCGAGCATGGAGATGGGGCAGTCCCCGAGGCGTCGTCCGCATCCGCGCCCGGCGGTGCGGCCTCCAACCCCCTTCCGAAAGGCGGTGTCCGATGAGGATGTTCCTTTCCGGCGACGAGGCCTGCGCCGAAGGAGTGCGGCTGGCGCGGCCCCAGGTGATTTCGGCCTATCCCATCACGCCGCAGACGGTGGTGGTGGAACGGCTGTCCGAGATGGTGGAGTCGGGGGCGCTGGCCGCCGAGTACGTGCACGTGGAAAGCGAGCACTCGGCCCTCTCTTGCGCCATCGGCGCCTCGGCCACGGGCGCGCGCACGTTCACGGCCACCTCCAGCCAGGGGCTGCTGTACATGGCGGAATGCCTCACGTACACCTCGGGCGGCCGGTTCCCCATCGTCATGATGAACGCCACGCGCTCGACGGCCCTTCCCTGGAACATCTACGGCGATCAGCGCGACGCCCTGTCCCTTCTGGACCACGGCTGGATTCAGGCCTACGCCCAGGATGCTCAGGAGGCGCTCGACCTGGCCCTCATGGCCTATGCCGTCGCCGAGGACCCTACGGTGCGCACGCCTTTCATGGTGAACCTGGACGGCTTCACCATCACCCATACCTACGAGCCGGTGGACGTGCCCTCCCAGGAGGCCGCCGACGCCTTCCTGCCTCCTTACGACGCCGCCGGCAACCGCTTCGACTTCGAGCACCCGGTGAACATGGGCTATTCCGCAGGCCCCGCCTTCAACGCGTTCTACAAGTACCGCGAGCACGAGGCAATGGCCCAGGCGGTGCCGCTGGCGGTGCAGGCTGCGGAGAACCGCTTCGCCGAGCTGTTCGGACGCCGCTACCCGGGGCTCATAGAGAGCTACCGCATGGACGACGCCGATTACGCGGTGGTCACCCTGGGCGCCACGGCCGGGGTGGTGCGCGCGGTGGTGGACGAGCTGCGCGCCGAAGGGGTGCGCGCGGGCATGGTGCGCATCCGCTACATGCGGCCGTTCCCCGCGGCCCAGCTGGTGGCGGCGCTGGAAGGCCTGCAGGCCGCGGCGGTGCTGGAGCAGGACGTATCCTTCGGCGCGGAAGGCACGGTGTTCTCGGATGTGAACTCGGCCCTCTACCAGGCAGGATGCACGGTCCCCACCTACAACTTCATCGGAGGCCTGGGCGGCGCCGACATCACGCTGTCCCAAGTGCGCGACATCTTCACCACCCTGAGCAACCCCGACAAGGAAGGCATCAAGCGCGTTTCCTTCCTAGGAATAGACAGGTGATGGAACGCAGCAACCCGGCAAGGTGGAAGGGAAAAGGCCAAGGAGCGATTCCGCAGCAGCGAGGAGTTGCAAGCCGCAAGGCCCGCGCAAGCGAGGACAAGCGACGGGCCTTTGCCCTTCCGCCAGGACCGACGCAGGTGGAACGGTGCTGAGATGAGGTCGGCAAGCTGGCAAGGTGGAAAGGAAAAGGCCAAGGAGCGATTCCGCAGCGGCGACGGGCCGCAAGCCGCAAGGCCCGCGCGAGCGAGGACAAGCGACGGGCCTTTGCCCTTCCACCGGGACCGACGCAGGTTGAATAGGACGATGCAGGTGGAACGAAACGCAGAGGCGAAAGCGAGCAAGCGATGGCTGTGAATGCTAGGAACATGAGCGACGACGAGCTGTTCTTCGGGCACAAGGCCTGCGCCGGGTGCGGCGGGTCTCTGGCGGTGCGTGCGGCGTTGAAGGTGCTGGGGCGCAACGCGGTGGCGGCGCTGCCGGCGGGGTGCATGAGCGCCGTGGGCTTCAACTTCCCGCAGCTCTCCTTCGCGAACAACGCCATGATCACGCCTTTCGCCGCTACGGCCAGCGTGCTGTCCGGCATCGAGGCGGGGCTTCGGGCCCAGGGCATCAAGCCGGACGACTGCACCGTGGTCGGGTTCGCCGGCGACGGGGGCACGGCGGATATCGGCCTGCAGGCGCTGTCCGGGGCCATCGACCGCAACGACGACGTGCTCTACATCTGCTACGACAACGAGGCGTACATGAATACGGGCATCCAGAGAAGCTCGCTCACGCCCTTCGGCGCCCGAACCACCACCACACCGGCCGGCGCTAACGCCCATGGCTGCCTGACGCAGAAGAAGAACCTGTTCGAGGTGGTGGCGGCCCACGGCATCCCTTATGCCGCCACGGCCAGCGTGGGGTACCTGCCCGACTTCATGCGGAAGGTAGAGCGAGCGCGGGATATCAAGGGCACCCGCTACATCCACGTGATCGCCCCGTGCCCCACCGGATGGGGCTGCGGGGTGGACGAGACCGTGGACATCGCGCGGGCCATGGTGGACTGCGGGCTATGGTACCTGGCGGAGTTCGAGGGGCCGTCGGTGGCGGGCGAGGAGCACCCCTTCGGGCGCTTCACGCTGAACCGCGATCCCAAGCAGTTCGCAAGCGTGGCCGACTACCTGCGCCGCCAGTCCCGCTTCCGCGCGCTCGCCGACGACGAGATAGCCGCCATCTGCGCCGACCGCGACCGAAAGTGGGAAGCCATGCGCTCTCAGTGGGCGACGAAATAGTCCCTCCCGCTGTCCACCATCGGACCGTTCCGGCGGCCGTCCTTTCTGCCCAACCGAATCCGCTTTTGCGAGGCGCTTTCTCCGCCTGAGGTCGCAATGGCCCCGGGCTGGAGGCGGCGCGTTCGGCGGTGCTTGCGGATGGTTGCACCGCCCTTTGGTTTCGGGTTCGGCAAGTGGTTTGGTGGGAAAGAAGGGGGGCGGGCGCAGGGGCGCTCGAGGGCGCACCTTTGAGGGGATGGGAAGAAAAAACGCCGCCGTGAAATGGGAAAATTTCCGATTGATGCGGCACGGCTGTTGCCGATGCGGCAGGGTAGCTTCAATGATAAGTGACATTCTAAGTTGACAATTCCCCGTCACGTTAGATAACAAAAGCTTTCAAGTGAATATTACGGTGGGTTTGCCACTGACGTAATTCCATACTATCTCCATCAGCAAAACCGCTAAAGACGGTCGACGGGACGGTCGAAAGCCGGCTCGATGCGGCAGCCACCAGGCGGAACAACGCGACGAGCCAAGGAGGAACCATGTGGAAGAACCAGAACAAGCCCGACTTCGGTACCCTGTCTGATCTGAAGGTGGTCAGCGCTTCCAGCTCCTTGGCGGGTCCGTTCATCGCCACCATCATGGGCGAGTACGGCGCCGACGTCATCTGGGTCGAGAACGCGGACATGCCCGACTTCACCCGCGGCACGCCTAATTGGCAATGCGAGGGCGAGCGCCGCAACTGCCGCAATATCGCCTTGCGCCTGAAGAGCGAGGAGGGCAAGGAGATCCTCAAAGAGCTGCTCGCCGACGCGGACATCTTCATCGAGTCGTCCAAGGGCGGCCAGTTCGACCGTCTGGGCCTATCCGACGAGGTGCTGTGGGAGATCAACCCGAAGCTCGTCATCGGCCACGTGTCCGGCTTCGGCCAGACCGGCGTGCCCGAGTACGTGAAGCGTCCCTCGTTCGACGCCATCGGGCAGGCGTTCTCCGGCTACCTGCGCGAGAACGAGGCCCCGGGCGTGCCTCCCTTCGCGGTGGGCCAGTTCGCCAGCGACTACACGACGGCGCTGTACACCTGCATCGCCCTTCTGGCCGCCTGGCACCACGCCCAGAAGACCGGCCAGGGCGACAGCATCGACTCGGCCCAGTACGAGTTCATGATGCGCACCTCCATCTACAGCATCGACTACTTCACGAACCACCGCCTGTTCCCCACGGCCGGCGAGCAGAACATCAACGCCGGCTGGGGCGCCTACCCCTGCAAGGACGGCTACCTGTTCTGCTGCTTCAACGGGGCGGCGGTCATGAAGCGCGGCAACGAGTTTTTGGGGCTGCCCTACGGCACCGACGTGTTCCCCGAGGGGTCCGCCACCTGGAGCATCGAGACCGAGGGCGGCCAGATCTTCCTGCAGGCCCTGAAGGACTACCTGGCCGGGACCACCGTGGCCGAGGCCGAGGCGGCCATGCTGGCCCACGACATCCCCGTGTCGCGCATCAACACCTTCGCCGAGGTGGAGAACGACCCCCACGTGCAGGCGCGCGAGGACATCATCGAATGGGATTCCGTGAAGGGAACCAAGATCCGCGCCGTGGCCCCGCTGCCCAAGTTCAAGAACAACCCCGGCAAGGTGTGGGCGCCCTGTCCGGCGTTCGGCCAGCACAACGAGGAAATCTTGGGCGAGCTTGGCTACACGGACGAGCAGATTGCGGCACTGTACGAGTCCGGCGCCATCAACCGCGACTTCGACCTGGTGCATTCCCGTTAAACCCCTGTGATTGCAAACGGCGGGTCCGGACGCCCGCCGAGAAAGGACAGCGGCCAGGCGACCATGCCCGGCTAGAGCGAAAGGGGAGCTCATGGGCACCGCGAAGGAGGGCAAGCCCTCCAAGATCTACTACGGATGGTGGGTGTACGTGGCGGTCTGCATCTGCATGCTGCTGCCGTGCTGCTTCACCTTCAACACCGCCAGCATCTACTACGACTCGGTGGCGGCCCAGTTCGACGTGGGCAAGGGGCAGGTGGGGTTGTACATGACCTTCGTGTACGCCACCGCCTGCGTCGCGAACCTGCTGTGGGCGGGCAAGCTTCTGGAGAAGCTGGATTTGCGCATCATCCTGACCACCTGCGTGGTGCTGGTGGGCGGGGCGCTCATCTCCATGTCGCTGGCCCAGTCCATCTACGTGTTCTACGGCGCCGGCATCGCGCTGGGCATCGCCAACGCATGGCTTCTGTGGCTGATCGTGCCGGTTGTGGTGGGCCGCTGGTTCAAGAAGAACATCGGGTTCATGATTGGCATCGCCATGGCCATGACCTCCATCGGCGGTACGGTGTTCTCGCCGCTGCTTGCCCAGGTCATCCAGGGCGCGGGCTGGCGTACCGGCTACCTGATCGAGGGCATCGTGGCGCTGGTGGTGTGTTTGCCGCTAGCCATCTTCGTGGTGCGCAGCCGCCCCTCCGACATGGGGCTTGAGCCCTTGGGCTACGACGACCCGAAGGTCATCGCCCGCGAGGCCGAGGCCAAGGCCGCAGGCCAGGACGGCATCACCCTGAAGCAGGCGTTCAAGAAGCCCACGGCCTTCATCCTGTGCTGCGTCTTCGCCGGGCTGGCGAACCTGGGCCTGACCATGAACTACTTCTTCCCGTCGTTTGCCACCTCCATCGGCTACGACCTGACCGTGGGCGCCATGGTTGCCTCGTGCGTCATGATCGCATCGCTGGTGGGCAAGGTCGTCCTGGGCTGGCTGAACGACCGCTCCATCGTGGTGTCGAACCTGGTGGGCTGCGTGCCCATGATCTTCGGCCTGGCATTCATGATGCTGTTCGGCCAGGATTCGCCGCTGTGGCTGTATCTGGGCGGCATCCTGTTCGGCCTGTTCTTCGCCGTGCAGCCTACGAACGTGCCGCAGATCGTGCGCGCGGTGTTCGGCAACGTCTCCTACGACCGTATCTTCTCCTACGTCGCCGTGGTCATGCCGCTGTGCGCCGCCGTGGGTTCGTCGTTCTGGGGCTTCATCTACGACGCGACCGGCTCCTACAACGCCGCCTTCATCGTGGACATGGTGTTCGCGGCGCTGGCCATCGTGGTGCTCTTCGCTGCTTTGGCCGCCGGCAAGAAGCTGAAGGCGTGGGCGAAGAAGGAGGGCGCCGAGCAGGCTTGAGCGCCTGGATGTCGGTTGCCTGCTGAAAGATCGTACGGCGGCGGCTGCGTTGTCGGTTCGGCAGCCGGCCGCCGCATCCCGGAGGGTTCGTCGGTGCGGAAGGAGGTCGTCATGGGTCTGTCTCCACAGGTGCGGGACGCGTTCGAGCGCGCCGTCCGGGAGTGGGAGCCGCTCTGGCAGAAGGCCTACGACGAAGGCGTGAGCCGGAAAGGCCTGCTGGCGGACGTTTCCTTGAAGGAGTGCCTGGCTCGCACGGCCTCCCGCTTCGGCGGCGAGCCCTGCGTTGTGGCCGACGGCGAGGTCTGGACGTTCGACCGGATGAACGATTGCGCCTGCCGCATCGCCAACGCCCTGGCGGCCCGCGGGCTTCGCAAGGGCGACGCGGTGGTTGCTGCCCTGGAGGACTCGCCTTGGCTGATGGCCCTGTTCATGGCCTGCTACAAGGGAGGTTTCGCGGTGGTGGGCATGGACGGCCGCTCCACCGCCTGCGAGCTGGCCGAGCGGCTGGCCGGCTGCAACGCGCGGGCCCTGGCCGTGGACGAGGCCCATGCCGAAGCGGCCCGCAAGGCTCTGGGCGAGGCGCGCGCCGAAGCGTTCGGGATCGTCGCGCTCTCGGGCGCGGCTGCGGATGCGGGCGAAAGCGGAAGCGCTTTCGTAAGCGCATTCCCCCTGCGCGAGGACGAGGTGTCGCTGCAGGAGCTCGCGGCCTTCCCCGATGGCTCCGAGCCTGCCGAGGACGTAGGTCCCGACGACATCGCCGTGATCATCTTCACCGGCGGCACCACCGGGGCCAGCAAGGGCTGCCCGCTGACCCACGCCATGCTGGTGCAGGCCCAGGCCTTCTTCCAGCAAATCCTGCAGCCGCTGTTCCCCGGCTTCGCGTTTCCCCTGGTGCCGGCTGCGGAAACGGCCCGGTTCGCAGGGGCCGGGGCCGAAGGGGGCGCCAAACCTCCCTCGATCCTGGTGACCAGCCCCATGGTCCACGCCTACGGGCTTGACCTGGGGGTGAACTGGGCCGTGTGCGCGGGCGGTGCGGTAGTGCTGCCGGCCAGCCTAACCGCGAAGGACGTGGTGCATGCCGTCGCCGCCTACCGCCCCGCCCTGTGGGGAAGCGTCCCCGCCATGCTGGGGCGCGTCACTCGCGAGGCCGAAGCCGAGGGCTGCGACCTGTCCTCGCTGGAAGCCGTGGTCGTCAGCTGCTGCGCCACCCCCCAGGAGCTGCGGCGCGACTTCGCGAAGCTGAGCCACGCCCGCATCGTCGAGGACTACGGCATGACCGAGACCTCGGGCCCGGTGGCGCTCACTCCGGCCCTCAAGGGCACGAGCGAGGGAGCCACGGGCCTGCCCACCCCCGACACCGATATGCTGGTGGTGGACATCGAGACGGGCACGAGGCCCTGCGGTCCGGGCGAGCGGGGCGAGATCGTGTTCCGCGGCCCCCAGATCATCAGGGAGTACTGGAACGCGCCCGCCGAGACGGCCAAGGCACTGCGCGACGGCTGGCTCTACAGCGGCGACGTCGGCTACTTCGACGAGACCGGGGCGCTGTTCGTGGTGGACCGCATCAAGGACGTGGTGTTGGTGGGCGGCTTCAGCGTGTTCCCGCGCGAGATCGACGAGGTGCTCTACACGCACCCGGACGTGGTGGAGGCGTGCACCATCGGCGTGGCCGACGAGCGATCGGGCGAGCGCCCCAAGAGCTTCGTGGTGCTTCGCGAGGGGGCCCGGACCACCGAGCAGGACCTCATCGACTTCTGCCACGAGCGTCTGACCGCCTACAAATGCCCGAAGTACGTCGAGTTCACCGACGCCATACCGAAGACGTTTCTGGCGAAGCAGGACAAGAAGGAGCTGCGGCGACGGGAGGAAGCAAGGCGCGCCGCGGCAGTGGGATAGGGTGTTACTCCGCTTGCAGCCAAGCGGGCGGTCGGGGACCGGATGCCCCCGATTTGGAATAGGCCAGTTCTGAAGGAGGACTACCATGGATTTCACGATCACCGATGAGCAACAGCTGATGCTCGACAGCCTGCGCGAGTTCTGCGAGCGCGAAGTGACGGAGGAAAAGATTCAGAAATGGTATCAGGACCGCCGCGTGGACCCGGAAGTCTGCAAGGCCTACCTGGATGCCGGCTTCGGCTGGATGTTCCTCCCCGAGGAGTACGGCGGCATCCCCGGCGACGCCGTGACGTTGGCCCTGGTGGTTTCCGAGCTCATGCGCTGCACCGGCGCCACCATGCCGTTCATGTCCTACGGCCTGGCCATGTTCGACCTGGCCGAGTTCGGCAGCCCCGAGCAGGTGAAGGAGGGCATGGAAGCCTATGCCAAGACCGGCGAGCAGTGCTTCAGCCTGGCCCTTTCCGAGCCCTGCGCCGGCTCCGACAACATGTCGATGATCTCCACCTGCACGTGGAACGGCGACGGCACCGTGACCCTGAACGGCACGAAGACCATGGTCAGCCATGCCGAGACCGCCCCGTTCATCATGTTCATCGGCAAGGACGACAACCCGGACCACGACAACAAGTCCATGTCCATGTTCCTGGTGCCGAAGGACATGCCCGGCATCACCATGGCCCCGCTGCACAAGATCGGCCAGACCATCACGAACTTCGACGAGGTGTACTTCGACAACGTCGTGGTGCCCGAGTCCATGCTGCTGGGCAAGAAGGGCGAGGGCTTCAAGCAGCTGATGAAGAACTTCGAGCTGGAGCGCATCATGCTGGCCTCCCATAGCCTGGGCCTGGCCGAGGCCGCGGTGGAGGACGCCGCCCGCTACGCAGCCCAGCGCGAGACCTTCGGCGTGCCGCTGTACAAGCACCAGATCATCCAGGAGATGCTCACCGACATGGAGATCAAGGTGCAGACCATGCGCGACATGCTGCTGCGCACCGCCTGGGAGTTCGACCAGGGCATGTCCGTGCGTCTGGACAGCGCCCTGTGCAAGCGCTATCTGTCCCGCACCTGCACCGAGGTGGCCTCCATGGCCATGCAGATCTTCGGCGGCATCGGCTACACCACGGAATGCCGTATCGGCCGCATCTGGCAGGACTGCCGCGGTGACTCGTTCGCCGGCGGCACCGAGGAGATCATGGTGCACATCGCCGGGCGCCAGGTCGTGAAGAAGTACGCGTCCGACCTGCTGTAGGTTTCGTTTTGTCGGCCCCGCCGCGTTGCATACGCGTCGCGGCGGGGTTTCGGAGCCACAAGGGATGGAAGCGAGGTGCGGCGGCAGAGGGGCGGCAATGCGCTCCTGCCGCCGGCCTCGCTCTCCGAAGGCGGCTTTCGGGGGAATGCGAAGGAAGGGAGGCATCATGGCTGCGCAAGCGAAGCGGTCCCCGGAGAAGGACCAAGCCGCGGGCGGTGCCAAGAACGCCTACGAGTATGCATTCGAGCCGGTTCCCGAGTCGAAGCGGAAAACGGGGATCAGCCTGTTCATGGTGCTGGCAGGCTACCCGATAGCCGTGTCCAACTTCGTGACGGGGGCAGCGGTTGGCTACCGCATGGACTTCGTGCAGGCGGTAGGGGCGTTTCTGTGCGCCGACGCCTTCCTCATCGCCGTGGCCATCATGATGGGCCTGGCCGCGTTCGCCACCGGCTACTCCACGGCCTTCCTCTCCCGCATGGTGTTCGGCAAGCGCGGCTCGGCCATCTTCTCGGCGCTGATCGTGCTGTCGTCGGTCACTTGGATCGGCATCAACGGCAACACCTTCGGCTCCATGGTCACGGCGAACTTCCCGGCCATCGCCATCCCCAGCGTTGTCATCGGCGTGGCCATTATCCTGGTGTGGTCCATCTCGGCCGCCCACGGCTACAAGGGCATGGAGATCGTGTCGTGGCTGGGCGTTCCCACGGCCGTGGTCATGGGCATCGTCTGCTTCGTCATGGTGGGTGTGCAGAGCGGCGGCTACGGGCGGCTGCTCACCTTCGCGCCGCCTGAAGGTATGGAGATGGGTTTCACCGACGCCACCGCCTCCATCGTGGGCAGCTGGCTGTTCGGCTGTTTGATCGCCGCTGACGTCTGCCGCTTCGCCAAGTCTAAGAAGCACGTGGTCATCTGCTGCGCCGGCGCGTTTCTGCTGGGGCTTTTCGGATTCCAGCTGGTGGGCTGCATCGTGGCGCAGATTGCGAACAACCCGAACTTCTCCGAGGCCACGGCGCTTATGGGCCTGGGGTACCTGGTGCTCGCCTGCACCATGGTGTGCCTGTGCACCACCCAGGACAACAACATCTACGGCGCCGGCCTTGCCATGCAGAACATCCTGAGCGAGACGCCCCTGGGCGGCAAGGTCACCCACACGCAGATGGCCGTGTTCATCACCGCGCTCTCCAGCGTGCTCGCCCTGCTGAACATCCTGGACTACCTGCTGCCGGTCATCACGTTTCTGTCCGTGCTGCTCTCGCCGGTGCCGGCGCTCATCGTGTCCGAGCGGGTGTTCGTGAAGCATCCCAAGACGGGCATCATGTCCAACCCGGTGGCGCTGGTCTGCTGGGTCGCCGGCGGCGCGGTAGGGCAGATTTGCCTGATGGCGAACTTCTTCATCCCTCCCGTGGTGTCGTTTCTGTTCACGCTGGTGCTGTACACGGTGGCCAGCAAGGCGCTGGACGGCAAGGTGCTTGCGCGCCGGGGTCTGAGCATGGGGGATACCTCCGGTTCGAAGGCCGTGGCCGCCGAATCCCCCGCCGGCATGGCCGACTAGGGCGCTGCAACGGCGGCTGGCTTGCGGCTGGATGCGCGGTTGGGTGACTTCGACGGGGTCAGCGGCTATCCGGGTCGTCTTCCAAGATGCGGCTGGGCGGCGGGGCCTGCTTGTCCATGCGGGTCCGCATGAGCACCGAGACGGCCTCGCGCTCCAGGCGGCTGTACAGCTCGGGGATGTCCTCCGCGGGCTGTCCCTGCAGCACGAGCGTCGCCAGCAGCTGCAACGACAGGCTGGGGTTGCGCACGGTCAGCGGCTGCAGGCGGATGCCCTCGTCGGTGAAGGTGGCCAAGGCGTAGTTGTCGAGCACGCGCTGGGCCTCTTCGTCGGTCAGGGAAGGGCCGTCGGCAGAACCGGCGCTTGCGGGAGCGCCCGCACGGATTGGCTCCGGGCTGGCCTTCGGTTCCTCCCGGCGGGGAAGCCGGACGATGGACGCCGGATCGTTGTCGGTGCTCATCAGCAGCAACGCGAGGGGCACTTCCAAGGCTTCGGCGATCTTCTCGACGTTGGAGAGGGAGGGGTTCACGGCTTGCTGCTCGATATTGCCGATGTAGGTGCGGTGCAGGCCGGCCGCTTCGCCAAGCTTTTCCTGAGAGAGCCCGCGTGCGCGGCGAAAATTCCGCACATTCGTAGCGAACACCTCGGCAACATCCATGCTTTTCCGCCTTTCACCAGGTTTTATACTGATGAAAGCCGAAAAATTACCTACCTTCTACAGTCAATGCATAGCACCTTGGGGCAAATCCACAGTCCTAGGGGGATTTCGCGGGTCTGCTGGCAGGATTTCTGGGATATGCACGCGACATCTGGCAGGATTTCGAGGATATGCACATCGGATTTATGCATATCCTCGAAATCCTGCCAAGGGGCCCAGCGCCAGCAGGTTGGGGCGCGGAAGGAGAAGGCTAGACGGAAACCGGGGCCCAGACGCGCACGCTGCACTTCTCTACTTTGGGGCCGTCCGCCGGGTCGTCCCGCAGGCTCGCGTAGGTGACCACCTTGTCCTTGGAGCCGCTGCTTGCCAGGTAGTCGCCGAAGCTCTCGGCGCCGTTTTCCACGTCGAAGGAGAAATAGGTCCCGCCTCCCAGGTCAACACCGCATACCGAGCGTGTCGACTTCACGAAGAAGTACGGGCCGCACCAAGCGGGAGCCGTGGTGGGCACGCGGTTGTAGCTGAACCAGGGCACGTTGCTGTAGTCCTCGTCGGCCGGGGCCGCACCCGCGTCGGCCGTGTAGGTTCCTATGTTGGCAATACCGTCGCCGTAGGCGTAGCCGGCGTCGAAGGCGAACGAGAAGCCGGTAGGGCCGTAGGCGACCTCCAAGGGCTTCATGGAGCGGGGAAGGACGAGGGCGTTCGTCACCTCTCCCGTCTTCGCGTCGATGCGGGTGAGTTGGTAATGGACCGACGAGGTGTCCGTGCGCGGCGCCACCACCACGCCCCCATCGGCCCCGTAGGGGGCGCAGGCCATGCGACCGTGGGAGCGGCAGACGACCGTCTTGTCCGTCGAGCCGAGGGTAGCCCGCATAAGCGTGGAGTCCTCGGAGGAGAAGGGGCCGTCAAGACAGGGGAGCACCTGCCAGAACCCCTGGTCGCCGACGATGGCGAGGGTGGGGGTCTGCCACTGCTCGCACAACCCTTCGTCCACCACCACCGCTTCTTCCAACAGCCCGTCTCCGGCGGATCGTGCGCTCAGGACGCGCCACAGCCCGTCCAGGATGTCGGCTTCCACCCACAGCGCACCGTGGGCCGTGGCGCGGACGTCGTAGATCTCGAAGCCCTCGTCGGCCCCCGCGGCCTTTTCGAGCGCCGTGGTCATGACGCCGGTCTCCAAATCGAGCAATCCGATCTGGGTCAGCGGCGTCCCGTCGGTGCCCGGGATGAGGCAGGCGGCCACCTTGCCGTCGTTTTCCCAGACCAGCGTACCGTAGGGCAGCGTAGCGTCCAGCACCTTGGTCATGTAGGGGGAGGCATCCTCGGCGTATTCGATGTCGTCTACGGTCGTTACGGCCGCCTCGGGGACGGCAAGCACGTTCTCCGCGGAGTCGGCCTCTTCGGCTTGGCGCGACCGGTTGACCATGAAGGCCCCCGCACCGCCCACTGCCGCCACGGCCCCCACTCCCGCGGCTCCCAGGAGCAGGTGACGGCGCGTAATCAGGGGCTCGTCGAAGCCGCCCGTGCGCGAAGTGGGGTTGCGGGGCCGGTCGTTGCGGGGTGCGCAGGCGCGGTGACGGGACCCTGCGGAAGGGCGCGACGAAGCGTGGCCCGGGGTCGGCCCAGGGGAAATCGGACGGGGGGTTCGGCTAGACGAACGAACGTGGGCCGAAGACCGTCTGTCCTGGTTGTAGGCTGTATGGATACCGGCGCGGGATGAGCGCCCTCTGCTCTCTGTCATGGGGCTATTGTGTCAGGTGGCGCCGTACTGGGTAAGCCCACTTGGGTAAATGCTACAATATGCGCAAACAAGACGGAGCTTATCCACGTTGACTGGAATACCCACAGACGACCGTAAGGATGTAGTTGTGAACAACAGAGCCATGCCTATGAACAACGGAGAAACCCGCCGCATCCTGCTGGTGGAGGACGAGAAAGCCATTCGCGAGGCCGTTACCGCCTATCTGGAGCGCGAGAACTACTGGGTTACGGCGGTGGGCGACGGGCAGGACGCTCTGGAGGAGTTCTCCAAGCACCACTTCGACCTCATCATCCTGGACCTCATGCTTCCCCGCTGCCCGGGCGAGCGCGTGTGCCGCATCATCCGCGACAACTCCGACGTGCCCATCATCATGCTTACCGCCAAGGGCGAGGTGGAGGACCGCATCATCGGGCTCGAGCTGGGTGCCGACGACTACCTGGTGAAGCCCTTCAGCCCCCGCGAGCTGGTGGCCCGCTCCCGCGCCCTGCTGCGCCGCGTCCACGCCGATTCCGAGCCCCAGCGCGAAGTGCTGGAGTTCGGCGAGCTCACCATCGACGTGTCCGGCCACAAGGTGCTGGTCTCCGGCAAGGAGATCGACCTTACCGCCAGCGAGTTCAAGCTGCTCACCACGCTGTCGCGCTACCCCGGCCGCGTGTACTCCCGCATGGAGCTGGTGGAGAAGGTGCTCGGCTACGATTTCGAAGGCTACGAGCGCACCATCGACTCCCACGTGAAGAACCTGCGCGCCAAGATCGGAGACAATCCGCGCAACCCGAAGTGGCTGCACACGGTCCACGGCGTGGGCTATCGTTTCGAGGACCCCTCGAAGAGCGGGCAGTAACCATCGCGTCTCACGTAAGGTCGTAGGCTTCTCCCTTGTTTATACCACCTTCGCATGACACCCAGGCGCACGCCGCATCCGGTAACGGGGCGGCGTGCGCTGCTGTTCCCGAGAACATCGGCCCGGGCGCATCGGAGGGCGAGGGGCACAAGGGTCCTTCCCAGGGTTCGTCGAACATGCGCCGGGAAAACACCCTCAAGGGCTTCTTCTACCGCTGGAGCCGCTTCTCTTACACCACGCGCGTCACGGCGTGCTTCGGGCTTATCGCCGCTATGACCGCGCTTGTGGCCATCGGCGTGCTCTCCTTCGTATGGGACCAGCACTTCCAGTCCTACACGAAGGAGAACATGCAGTCCCTTGCCGAGTCGACGGCAACGCGCATCGAGGCCGTGTGCGCGGAGAAGCAGCTGAAGGAAGGCAAGTACGACAACCTGCTGAACGACCCCGAGATCGTGGCCATCGCCAAGTACGCCGAGTCCCTGAGCTCGGGCGTGGGCCTCATCGTCACCAACAACATGACCCATACCATCGTCTACGACTCCACCACCATGGCCGTGGGCCCTTCGGGCAGCAACAGCCCCACTTTGGCCCCGCCGCCTTCGGCTAGCGGCGTCGAGACGGCGAACATCGTGGTGAACGGCGTGGCGATCGGGTCGGTGCGCGTGTGGGTGTACGGGTCGGACGCCCTGCTCACCCATACCGACGAACGGTTCCGGGACCAGTCCTACCAGGCTATGCTCCTAGCCGCCGTTCTGGCCATCGTGCTGGCCTCGTGCATCGGCTTTCTGTTCGCGCGGGCGCTGGTGAGCCCCATCAACCGCATGACGAAGACCGCCAAGGCCATCGCCGAGGGCGATATGTCCGCCCGCACCGACCTGCACGGCGAGGACGAGGTGGCGCGCCTGGGCGAGACCTTCGACGCCATGGCCGACTCCATCGAGCGCGACCGCGAGCTGGAGCGGCGCCTGACCACCGATGTCGCCCACGAGCTGCGCACGCCGCTCATGGCCATCCAGTCCACGGTGGAGGCCATGGTGGACGGCGTGTTCGAGGCGGACGAGGAGCGCTTGGAGACGGTGAATTCCGAAGTTCAGCGTCTGAGCCGGCTGGTGAGCGCCATTCTGAAGCTTTCCCGCCTGGAGAGCCGCACCACCCCCATGAAGCAGGAACCGCTGGACTTGGGCCAGCTCATTCAGGGAATCATCCTCACCCACGAAGCCTTTGCCGCGGATTCGGGGCTGTCGCTTAGCTATCGCGCCGAACCGGATGTGTGGGTCATGGGGGATTCGGACATGATACGCCAGGCCACCGCAAACCTCATCTCGAACGCGGTGCGCTATACGCCCGAGGGGGGGTCCATCACCGTTTCGGTGTCCCGCGGACCCGAGATGGCCGCCGTCGCCGTGCGCGATACCGGCATCGGCCTTACGCCGGAGGAGGCCAAGATGGTGTTCAGCCGCTTCTGGCGCGCCGACGCGGGACGAAACCGCGAAAGCGGCGGCTTGGGAGTGGGCCTGGCGGTGGTGAAGGAGATCGTCGACCGCCATCAGGGCTACGTTACCGTGGAGGGCGAACAGGGCAAGGGCGCCTGCTTCACCATCCACCTGCCCATGATCGAGGATGGGCGCAAGAAGAAGCACGGGGACAAGAAGGACGCGCGCAAGCGTTCTTAGAGGCAAGAGGAAAGGAAGCACGTAATGGCCATCGATATCAAGCCGACGGCGCAAGGCAAGGTTCGCGACCTGTACGATCTGGGGGACAAGCTGCTGCTGGTGGCGACGGACCGCATCTCGGCCTTCGACTACATCCTGCCCGACGAGATTCCCTACAAGGGCCAGGTGCTCACCCAGTTGTCGGTGTTTTGGTTCCATCTGCTGGAGGGCGTGGTAGAAAACCACCTCATCAGCGCCGACGTGGCCGATCTTCCCGAGCAGTTCAAGCCCTACGCCGACTATCTGGCCGGCCGCTTCATGCTGGTGAAGAAGTGCGAGATGTTCCCGGCGGAATGCATCGTGCGCGGTTATCTGGCCGGCAGCGGCCTTAAGGAGTACCAGCGCGAGGGCAGCGTATGCGGCATCGCCCTTCCCGAGGGGCTCGTGAACTCCTCGAAGCTGCCGGCGCCCATCTTCACGCCCTCCACGAAGGCCGAGATCGGCGACCATGACGAGAACATCAGCTACGAGCGTCTGGCCCAGATCATCGGGGACGAGGACGCCGAGGCCCTGCGCCACCTGTCCGTGTCCGTCTACGAGAAGGCCCGCGACCATGCGGCAGCCCACGGCATCATCATTGCCGACACGAAGTTCGAGTTCGGGCGCGTGGACGGCCAGATCATCCTGGCCGACGAGGTGCTGACCCCCGACTCCTCCCGCTTCTGGCCCGGCGACACCTACGAGCCCGGCCGCGACCAGCCCAGCTTCGACAAGCAGTTCGTGCGCGACTGGCTGTCGGCGAACTGGGACCGCACCGGCGAGCCGCCCCATCTGCCGGCCGAGGTCATTCAGAAGACCAGCCAGAAGTACATCCAGGCCTTCGAGCTGATCACCGGCCAGAAGTTCGTGCCCGCTGCTTAAGAGCGCCTCTGCGAAGGCGGTAGGTGTTCGGCCGTTCGGGCTGGCCGTCTTCCGTCTTCTGCGCTTTTCCGCATCGACCCTACGCCCACCCCAAGGAGCATCATGACGCAGAGAAACCCCATGAACGACCGCTACACCACCGAGGGCCCCAAGGGGCAAACGCGCAAGAGCGCCGCCTCCGCCAAGCCCAAGTCGAAGGCCGGCTCGTCGGTGCGCATGCAGTCCACGGTGAAGACGAAAGCCGAGAAGAAGGCCGAGCAGAAGGCTGCCCGCGCCAAGCAGCAGGAGCTGGACCGCAAGTACTACAACCCGCCCACCCAGCGCTTCAAGAACCTGACGCGCCTGTGGTGGGGGCTGCTTGCCAGCGCCATCATCTTCACCATCCTGTCCTGGGTGCTACGGCCCTACGTCGGAGACATCCCCTGCTTCGTGATCCTGGGTCTGGCTTACGCGGCCATCATCGCCGCCTTCTACGTGGATCTGTCCCTGCGCCGCAAGGAGCGGCGCCGCTACCAGGAGCAGATGGAAGCGCACAAGACCAAGGAGATGCGTGCGGCGGAGAAG
Organism: Eggerthellaceae bacterium; assembly: GCA_048242115.1. Classification (GTDB taxonomy): domain Bacteria; phylum Actinomycetota; class Coriobacteriia; order Coriobacteriales; family Eggerthellaceae; genus Xiamenia. The sequence goes on along the minus strand of DBFAWQ010000226.1, from coordinate 8,792 downwards.
GCGCAGAAGGCCCAGGCCCGCGCGAACAAGGCCGAGGCGCAGCAGAAGTACGAGGAGGCCAAGGCGGCCGAGGCGGCCAAGCCCAAGCGACGCGGCCTGTTCGGCAGCGGGTTCTCGTTGGCCAACCGCGAGCAGATGAAGGCCGACCGCGCCGCCGAGAAGGCCCGCAAGGCCAGCAGCGCCGACGCCGATTACCAGGCCAAGAAGGCGGCCAGCGAGAAGGCCGCTTCCGATCCCTCCTCGAAGTAGTTCGGGTTGGCGTCGCCTGCCTCGGCGGCGCCGGCCACCGCTTGTTTCGGCGAAGTCGCTTCGGCATCCGCCCTTGCGACGTCGTCTTGCCCCGTGCCCAGAAGAGAAAGGCCCCCCATGGTTTCGCGCGTGTACGTTGAGAAGAAGCCCGGATTCGACGTGGAGGCGAGCCAGCTGCTCCACGAGCTGCAGCAGACGCTGGGCCTTTCCGCCATCACCGGCCTGCGGATTCTGAACCGCTACGACGTGGAGGGGGCTGATCGGGAGCTCTTCGACGCCTGCGTGCCCACGGTGTTCAGCGAGCCCCAGACCGATTGGGCCGGCTTCGAGCTGGTGACGGATGCGGACGATACGGTGTTCGCCGTGGAGCCGCTGCCGGGGCAGTTCGACCAGCGGGCGGATTCGGCCAGCATGTGCATGCAGCTGGTGAGCCAGGGAGCGCGCCCCGCGGTGTCCACGGCGAAGGTGTACGTGCTGTCCGGCGACTTGTCGGCACAGGACGTGGAGGCGGTGAAACACCACGTCATCAACCCCGTGGAGAGCCGCGAGGCGTCGCTGGAGCCGGTGGAGACGCTGGCGGTGGACTACCCGGAGCCGGCCGACGTGGAGGTGCTTTCCGGGTTCACCCAGCTGGACGAGGCGGCCCTTCGCCGGTTCATCGACGAGCGAGGGCTGGCCATGGATCTGGCGGACATCCTGTTCTGCCAGCGCTACTTCGCCGAGGAGGGGCGCGACCCTTCCATCACCGAGATCAAGATGATCGACACCTACTGGTCTGACCATTGCCGCCATACCACCTTCGGCACGGTGCTGGACGACGTGGACATCGCCGACAAGAACGTGCAGCTGGCGTTCCAAAAGTACCTGGACATGCGTCATGAGCTGGGGCGCGACGGCAAGCCGGTGTGCCTGATGGACATGGGCACCATCGGGGCGAAGTGGCTGCGCGCCCAGGGCATCCTCACGAACCTGGACGAGTCCGACGAGATCAACGCCTGCACCGTGCGCTGCACCGTGGACGTGGACGGCCAGGACCAGGAGTGGCTGTACCTGTTCAAGAATGAGACCCACAACCATCCCACCGAGATCGAGCCCTTCGGCGGCGCGGCCACCTGCGTGGGCGGCGCCATCCGCGACCCTCTGTCCGGACGCTCCTACGTGTACCAGGCCATGCGCCTGACCGGGGCCGCCGACCCCACGGTTCCGGTGTCCCAGACCATTCCCGGCAAGCTTTCCCAGCGCAAGCTGGTCACCACGGCGGCTGCGGGCTACTCCTCCTACGGCAACCAGATCGGGCTGGCCACGGGCCAGGTGAACGAGGTGTACCATCCGGGCTATGCCGCCAAGCGCATGGAGATCGGCGCCGTGGTGGGGGCAACGCCGGCCGACCATGTGCGCCGCGAGACGCCGGCGCCGGGAGACGTGGTGGTGCTGTTGGGCGGAGGTACGGGGCGCGACGGCATCGGCGGCGCTACGGGGTCGTCGAAGGCCCACGACGCCAGCTCCCTTGAGAGCTGCGGTGCGGAGGTGCAGAAAGGCAACGCCCCCGTCGAACGCAAGATCCAGCGGCTGTTCCGCCGCGGCGAGGCGTGCCGCATGATCAAGCGGTGCAACGACTTCGGCGCCGGCGGCGTGTCCGTGGCCATCGGCGAGCTGGCCGACGGCCTTAAGGTGAACCTGGACGCGGTGCCCAAGAAGTACGACGGCCTGGACGGCACCGAGCTTGCCATCTCCGAATCCCAGGAGCGCATGGCCGTGGCCCTGGCGCCCGAGGACATGGAGGCCTTCATCGCGCTCGCTCACGAGGAGAACCTGGAGGCCACGCCGGTGGCCGTGGTGACCGAGGAGCCGCGGGTGCGCATGGAATGGCGCGGCAAGACCATCGTGGACGTGAGCCGCGATTTCCTGGCCAGCAACGGCGCTCCCAAGCACGCATCGGTGAAGGTGGAGGGCCGCCAGAGCTTCGCCGACAGTCCCTGCGACCGCGCCTTCGAGGCCGTCTACGAGCTCACGGACCCCGTGGTTGACGCGGTATGCGAGGCCGACGATTTGGAGCTGGCGCTGAAGGGGCTCATGTCCGACATCAATCGCGCCTCCAACAAGGGGCTTTCCGAGCGCTTCGACTCCACCGTCGGCGCCGGCACCGTGTTCATGCCCTTCGGCGGCGCTCGGCAGCTGACGCCCTCGCTTGCCATGGTGGCGAAGTTGCCCGTGATGGGCGGCAAGACCACCACGGTGTCGGGGCTTTCCTGGGGATTCAACCCCTACCTGTCCTCCTTCGACCCCTACGCCGGCTCCTACATGGCCGTGCTGGACTCGGTGGCGAAGCTGGTGGCCACCGGTTTTCAGCGCAAGGACATGTACCTGTCGCTGCAGGAGTACTTCGAGAAGCTGCGCGACGACCCCGTCCGCTGGGGCAAGCCTGCCCAGGCGGTGCTGGGGGCGCTCATGGCCCAGGTGGACTTCGGAGTGGGAGCCATCGGCGGCAAGGATTCCATGTCCGGCAGCTTCGAGGAGCTGGATGTGCCCCCCACGCTGGTTTCCTTCGCCACGGCCGTGGGGTCGATCGACCGCGTGACGTCGCCCGAGTTGAAGGCGGCGGGCGATAGTCTGGTGTGGCTGTGCTTCGAGGACTCCGAGGCTGGTAGCCTGTGCGATACGCTGGACGCCATGGAGCACCTCATCGGCGCCGGGGTGGTGCGCGCCTGCGCGAGCGGCGGCTACGGCGGCTTGGCCGAGACGCTGGTGAAGATGTCCGTGGGCAACGGGTTGGGCGCCGACCTGTCCGGTTCGGTGGATTTGGCGTCGCTCTTCGAGCCGGCTTTCGGCACCTTCGTGGTGGAGCTTTCCCCGGGCGAGGATATCGACACCGTGGCCGACCGGCTTGAAGCGGCGGGACTCGCCGAGGGCATCGACCTGGTGGAGCTTGGACCGGTGACCGAGGACTTCGCTCTGGTGTGCGAGGACCAGCGGGCCGATTTGGCCGCCGTCCAGGAGGCGTGGGAGCGGGGCATCGAAGGGGTGTTCCCGTACCGCAGCGCCGACGAGGATGGGGCAGCCGTGGAGGCTTCGGTGGACCGTATGGTTGATGACCTGCGCGAACTGGGCGTGGGCGACGGCGAGCTTTCCTGGGGCCCTGCAGCCGGTGCGACCGCCAACCGCCCTGCCGACCCCTTCGCGGTACCCTTCGTCCATGGCGGCGACAAGCTGCCGCTTACCTTCGGCGCCCCCTTGGCCCGTCCGCGCGTGGTCATCCCCGTGTTTCCCGGTACCAACTGCGAATACGATACCGCCGCCGCCTTCGAGCGGGCCGGTGCTGTGCCAACCACGTTCATCGTGAACAACCTGACGCCCGAGGCGGTGGCGGAAAGCGCTCGGGAACTGGCACGCTTGATCGGGCAGTCCCAGATCGTCATGCTGCCCGGTGGCTTCTCCGGCGGCGACGAGCCCGACGGTTCGGCGAAGCTCATCACCGCCTTCTTCCGTGCGCCCCAGGTGACCGAGGCCGTGCGCGATCTGCTGCAGAACCGCGACGGGTTGATGCTGGGCATCTGCAACGGCTTCCAAGCGCTCGTGAAGCTGGGCCTGGTGCCCTTCGGCGACATCGTGACCATGGACGAGTCTTGCCCCACCCTCACCTTCAACCAGATCGGGCGCCACCAAAGCTGCATCGTGCGCACGCGCGTGGCTTCGGCCATGAGCCCGTGGCTGGCCCGCTGCCAGGAAGGCGACGTGCATACGGTGGCCATCAGCCACGGGGAGGGACGTTTCGTGGCGCCCCCGAAGATGCTGGCCGGCATGCTGCAGCAAGGTCAGGTGGCTACCCAGTACGTGGATACCGACGGCATACCTTCCATGAACCTTGCTGCGAACCCCAACGGTTCGGTGCTGGCCATAGAGGGCATCACCAGCCCCGACGGCCGCGTGTTCGGCAAGATGGGGCACACCGAGCGCACCGGGGCCGGCCTGTACGCCAACATCCCGGGCTGGGCCGACATGCCGCTGTTCGAAGCCGGGGTAGACTATTTTGCGTGATTCGATGAGCGACCAGGCGAAAGATAGTTCGAGCGGCGGGAAGGGGCGACCGGACAAGGTTGCTCGCATGGGCTCGTCGCCCATCCCCGGCCTGATCGTGGAGTTCGCCATCCCCTCCATCGCCGGCATGCTGGTCAACGGCGCCTACAACGTCATCGATTCCATCTTCCTGGGCCAGGCGGTGGGCGAGATCGGGCTTGCCACGGCCACGGTGGCCATGCCCATCATGACGGTGTTCATGGCCATCTCCATGCTGGTGGGCAACGGCGGCAACGCGCTTGCGGCCTTGCGGATGGGGGAGGGGCGGCGCGACGAGGCCAACCGCAGCCTGGGCAACACCGTGACCCTGTCCATCATGATGTCGGTGATCGTGGCCGCGGCCATCGCCATGCCGCCGGTGATAAACGGCCTGCTGTCGGTGTCGGGTGCCACCCCGGAAGATTGGGACTCGGCCCACGCGTTCATCTCCATCATATCCTTCGGCTTCATCTTCCAGTGCATCGGCATGGGGGTGAACAACTTCATCCGCACGGCGGGCGCTCCCAACCGCGCGCTGGCCACCATGGTGGTGGGCGCGGTGTGCTGCACCGCCTTCAACTACCTGTTCGTGATGGTTCTGGGTTGGGGCGTGCGGGGAAGCGCGCTGGCCACGGTGGCGGGGCAGGCGGTGTCCTGCGGCTGCGTGCTGTGGTACTTCCTGGTCACCAAGGGCGTGCCCATGCGCCTGCAGGGCCGCTGTCTGCGCCTGCAGGCTGCCACCGTGCGCAAGATCCTGGCGTTGGGCCTGGCCAGCTGCCTGATTCAAGCAGCTATGGCCGTGGTGAACTTCGTGCTGAACAACCTGCTGAACTACTACGGGTCCCTAAGCCCCATCGGCGCCGAGGGGGCCCTTGCCTCCATCGGCGTGGTGCAGCGTGTATCCAGCTTCGCGGTGCTGCCGCTTATCGGCATGGCCATCGCCATCCAGCCGCTTCTGGGATTCAACTACGGTGCGCACCTGTTCGACCGCGTGCGCAAGACCTTCTGGGGCGGTGTTGTGGGGGCTACGGGCATCGCGGTGGTGCTATGGGCCGTGGTGCAGCTGTTCGCCGACCCCATCGTGGGCTTCTTCGGCATCGAGGCGGGGTCGCTGCGGGACTTCACCGTGTTCGCGCTGGGAATCCAGCTGATCATGCTGCCGTTCGTGGGGTTCCAGATCGTAGGGTCGAACTACTTCCAAGCCACGGGCCAGCCGCTGAAGTCCATCTTCCTTTCGCTGACGCGCCAGATTCTGTTCCTCATTCCGCTGCTGTGCCTGATGCCGCTGGTGCTGCCCCATGTGAGCGCGTCGCTGACCAGCCTGGATGCCCTGTACTTCGCCACGCCGCTGGCCGACTTCCTGTCCATCTTCACCACGGTGGTGTTCGTGATTCTGGAGATGCGGCGCCTGCGCAAGCTGCAGGAAGGGAAAATAGAGGCGAAATTCTGACGGACGGTGCGACGGGGCCTCCGCTCAGCTAAGATTTAACAAGAGCGCTTTGGCTGCGTGCGAAAGGTTGCGCGGTGCCGGAGAGGTGCGCGGCAGGCGTTTGATGCAACGGACGATGTACGGCAGGTTTCAGAGTGAGCGAATCGAACAAGGACAAATCGTCGCGGACCTATCGGCTCCATGCCGCTGCGGACGGCGCGCCCGTGCGCAAGGCGGTGCTGGTCGACGCCGTGGCAGCGGTGTCGTCGGCAGCCGGCCTCCGCGGACGTGCTTCCTCGGGGGAGCGCGCCGATATGTCCGTGGGCCGCAAGAAGCTGGGCAACTTCGCGCCGCTGAAGCCGAAGGATGCCCGCGAGGGGTCCGAGGCGCAGAATGACGGCGCGGTAGCCTCCACGGGGGAGCGGCCCCAGAGCCCGAGCGGCTGCAACGTTCTGGGGAAGATGGACGAGCCGCGAGGGCGTCAGCAAGCCGAAGGGCCGCAGCATCCCGAGGCCGCGGACGCTTCGGACGTTTCGGATGCTTCGCGGGAAGCTGCGAGCGTCCGGTCTGCGGAGCCACGGGCGAACCGCATGGCGGCCCAAGGGGAGCGCAGCTTCGGCTGGGTGGAAGGGGGCTTACCCGTTCCCGCAAGCGGTGGCTGCTATGCCGTGGAGTTCCTGGGCGACGATCAGGTGCGGGTGCTAGCCTATATCGACCCGTTTGGTCGCGCCTTCGGTACCGACGAGCCCGTCACGGTGCCTCCGGCCCGCTACCCAGACTTGGAATTCCGTCAGGATGAGGACACGAAGGGACGTCAGCGTGCGCGGGGCAGCGTGCTTGTGCGCGACGCCGGCGGTGCCCAAGGCGGCGAGGGGTTGACCGACGTGGCCCGCTACTCGTGCCTGGACGATGTCTACGAGCTGTTCGATACCTGGTACGCCTTCAGCGGGCGCAACCGCGATCTTGGCTACAACGATGCTATGGCCCGCACCTTCTTCGCTTTCGTGTACCGACCTTCCCTGGGAGCTACGCCCGTGCCGGCGCGGGGGCTGGGCGGCATCTTCGATTCGCTGCGTTCGACTGACTTCGTATCGTCGCTGCTGGCCATGGTGGCCCATGTGAACGACGCGATGCGCGACCCGTCGCTTTCGGTGCCGGGTCTGGTGCAGTGCCTGGTGCGCTGGCTGGACGAGGCGGCAGGAGGCAGCCTGCGCTCGCTGGGGCTTTCCGACGGCGATTTGCGTCTGGTGCGCACCATTCGCTACGCTGATACGTTCTTCGTGGGCAACGAGACCGAAGGCGACAAGCTTCCCGCCTCGCGGGTATGGGCCATCGAGGCGGCTCTGAACCGTTTTCTGCTGGCGTCTGAACGGCTAGGAGAGAAGGCCGGGATTGCTTCGGTCGAGGAGGCCGAGCTCGCCGATGCGCAGGTGATTGCCCAGGCTGCCAGCCAGGCCCCGGTCATAGGCCCCTTGGCCGGCTCGCCGAAGTACCTGGACGGGCGCGACTTCCCCGATTCGGAATGGCGCTTCCGCTGCCGGTTCGCGGCAGCGCTTGAGCGTATGCGCGTTCCCTTCCGCGTGCCGGTGGCCTTCCGTAGCGACGTGGAGGCCGGGGTGGTGGCTCTGGACGTGACGCTGCCCGGCGCCGAGGTGCTGGGGTGTTGCGGAGCTTCAGAAGGGGAGGCGTTGCGAGGCGAGGGAAGCGCCGAGATGAATCCGGCTGCGGCCGACGAGGATGATGGGGCTGGCGAGGGCGCATTCGAGGCGGAGGGCGCCGTCGCGCTTGCCGAGAGCGGTACCGGCGATGGAACGGCCGGGAGCGCCGATGCCGGCGGCCCGCAGCTGGATGCGGCGTCGTTGTACGGACTGCGCATGGGGCTGTTCGTGGCAGCCGCGGCCTTCCGCGCCAGCGATACGGTGACTAAGGTGCACCTGTACCTGCACGCTCTTGACGACGAGCAGGTGGGAGACGGCCCCATGCGCTCTATGGGCTTCATGCCCGCGGGCGACGATTTCGACGCGCTGTTCCTGAACCAGCAGGAGCTCGGCGAGCGCTCCGTGGTGGCCGATGTGCACTCCGAGCAGGGCGTTGCCGTGGTAGCCCTCGACCGGGCCGTCTTCGAGGCGACCGACGGCTTCAAGCAGGCCCGCGCCGGAGACCCGCTGCCCCTCTACCGCGAAAACGACGCGATGCTCTCCAGGTTCGCGCTGCAGGGAATCGGGCCCTTCGACGCGGTGCGATCGCTGCCGAGCGCTGCAGCCAGGAAGGACCTGCCCGAGGTCGCTCGCGAGCCCTTGGGCGCCGAGGCTGCGAAGGCTTTGGGGGCGCCCAACTCCTTCGACCTGCGCATCGTCTACGACGGCGAGCTGCGTCGTTTCGCCGAGGACTTGGCGGAGTCCATTGTGGACGCGACCACGGTTGCTCAGGCCATCGGCCAGGTGCGCGCCGTGCAGGAACATGAGAGCCAACGCCGAAGCGAGCCCACCGTAAGCGCCTGCACGCGCCTGATGGCGGCCCTGGCCGAGGGGAGCGTGAGCCTAGGAGACCCGAACGCCATGGTGAACGTGTGCCTGGGTGAGGACCGCTGCCGCGTGGCGAACCTGCGGGCCGATGCTCTTTCCGAGCAGGGCAGGTTCGACGAAGCCGCCTCGCTTCTGATCGACGCCATTCGCGAGTCGGCGGCCTTGGACGGGTTCATCGACGGGAGCACCACCGTGTTCCGGTCGTTCGACACCTACGCCAGCCGGCTGCTGTACAACCTGGCGCGGGAGGGAACGGTGACCGGCATCGATGCCGTGGAGGCGGACGGAGACCGGCGCGTGGAGCTGACCACCGATTCGTTCTTCATGGCCCATGCGGACGTCACGCGCATGCTGGAGCGGTCGTTCGAGTATTCCGACCAGGCGGTATCCTACGGGAAGCGGCTCATAGAGCTGTCGCCCACGGTGACGCTGGGCTATCGGGTGCTGGGGCGCGCCTACATGCTGACCGGCGACATGGAAAGCGCCCGGAAGACCCTGGTGGCGGGGCTGAAGGTGGCCCTGGTGGCTGGTGACAT
>DBFAWQ010000225.1:0-13227 GCA_048242115.1 Eggerthellaceae bacterium | reverse complement strand
CCCCCACGCTGGCCGACCTGGAGAGCGCCCTGGGCATCCCCGCGGGCAAGCTGCAGCAGACCGTGACCGACTTCAACCGCATGGCCGAGGAGGGCTACGACCCGGCCTTTTACCGTGCTGCCGAGACCATGCGCCCCTTCGGCGAGGGCCCCTTCTACGCCATCGAGATGATCCAGGCGTTCCTGAACACCCAGGGCGGCCCGCGCCGCAGCGCCCGCGCCGAGGTCATGGGCACCGACGGCGAGCCCATCCCGAACCTGTACAGCGCCGGCGAGTTCGGCGGCATGACCCCCTACCAGTACAACGGCGGCGGCAACATGGCCGAGTGCCTGATCTTCGGCCAGCTGGCCGGCGTGAACGCCGCGGCCGAGAAGGACCCGCTGCCCGCGCTGCCCCTGGGCGTGCAGTCCAACCCCGAGTTCACGCCGGGCAGCGGCAGCAGCGAGGTCGACCCGGACTACACCAAGACCACCACGCTGGGCGAGAACGAGTACCTGGGGATCTCCCACCTGTGCATGGGCAACGAGCTCGTGGTCAAGGTGAAGATGAACGGCGACAAGATCGAGTCCGTCGACGTGGTGCAGCAGCAGGAGACGACCGGCGTGGGAACCAGGGCCGTGGACGCCCTCCCGGCCAAGATCGTCGAGGCTCAGTCCACCGACGTCGATGCGGTTGCCGGCGCCACGGTTTCCAGCACCGCCATCAAGGATGCCGTCGAGAACGCGCTCTCCCAGGTGAAGTAGGCCGGGCGGCGCAAGCGAGCAGCGCGACCCGCGCAAGGGCGCATCACGAGGCGAGGTCCCCAGGGGCCTCGCCTTTCGCATTTCCGGGTGGTTTCCGGCCGCCCCGGTGACGTCCGTGGGGGAAAGGCAGTGCACAACCGGAGGGTTTTCCTGGGATTCGCCCGAAACCCTCCGGTTGTGCACTGTGCGAATGCTCCGTGGATGCAACTCGGGGGCGCCGCGGTGCAACAGGGTCCGGCGGCCCTTGCTGGGCGCGCGCCGCATTGGCTATCATCCGCTCGGACGGAAGGAGGCGGCCATGGAGCTGAGCGTGAGGGAGGATCCGACGCTTGACGATGTGCACGTGCGCATCGACTGCCCGCGCATAGACGGACGGGTCCGGCGCATCGTGGAGGCGGCGGAAATGGAGGACCGCAAGCTCGCCGGCGTGGCGGACGGGTACCTGTGCATGGTGGGCGTTGGCGAGGTGCTGTACGCGGAGACGGTGGACGGCCGCACGTTCCTCTACACGGAGGGCAAGGTGGTCGAGTCGGCGCTGTCGCTGGCCGAGCTGGAGGCGGGGCTCCAAGGCACGGAGTTCGTGCGCGCCTCGCGCCAGCTGCTGGTGAACCTGGCCCACGTGAAGGGGCTTCGGCCCTATCTGAACGCACGGTTGGAGCTTGCGCTGGACAACGGCGAGCACGTGGTGGCGTCCCGACAGTACGCGCCGGGCATCAAGCATCGCATCGGGCTTTAGGGAAGGAAGTGTTCAAAATGGAGTTCGCGAAGAGGATAGCAGTATCCGCCTGCGTCATGTTCACCCTGTTCATGGCTGTGGGATGCATGGGGGTCATGGCGTTTACGGGCCCGCAGTACGGGCTTGTGATGTCGCTCACGTTCCTTCTGGCGTCGGTGCTGTTCGCCTGCCTGCGGGGGCTGTGGTTCACCGACAAGCTCATAAGCAGGCTTTCCTACCCGCTGCGCATCCTGGGGTTCGGCGTCACCGGGTTTCTCTCGCTTGCCCTGTGCGCCTGGATAGGGAACTGGTTCCCCTCCGACAACCCGTGGGCGTGGATGTCGTTCACCGTCATCTTCCTGGTGGTGCTCGCCGCCTTCTGCGTGGGCTACCAGGTCTACTTCAAGCGTACCGTCGGCAGCTTCGACGAAGCCCTGCGCCGCTACCACGAGCGCATGGGGCGGTAACGGTGCGCTGCATGCTATCATGGCCCATGCTGGGAAAGGGCCGCCGTGCATGCCGGCAACGCCGATCGGGAAGCGTCGGAAGGTTTCCGCGTCCCAATCTCGCATGCGTGTTCCTGGGACCGGCTGCCTTCGAATCGCATCGTGCTCGAACGTAGGGGAGGATTGTCGTCATGGCGGGAGATGCTTTGGCTGCGCGTGAAAGGGCGTTCGCGGATGGGGAGGTTCCCGCGTGCGACGGGCCTGCGGGCCAGCGGCTGCGCGTCTTCGACCTGCATTGCGACACGCTCGACCGCCTGAGCCTGAGCGCCTTCGAGCCCGACAACTCCTTCGCCCGCCATGATGGCGGCATCCGGTCCGAAGTCGAGCAGTCGCTTCGTTCCAACGACTGCCACCTTGCGCTCGACCGCATGGCGTCCTTCGCCTGGGCGCAGTGCTTCGCCGTCTTCATTCCCGACGAGTTCCGGGGCGAGCGCGCCTGGAGGCTGTTCGAGCACGTCACGCGGTACTTCCGCGAGCAGACGCAGCGGCACGGGGACCTGGTCCGCGCCGTGGGCAATGCGGGGGAGATAGAGCCGGCGCTCTCCGAGGGCCGAACGGCCGCGATGCTCACGGTCGAGGGCGCGGCATTTTTGCAGGACTCGGTGGAGCCCGTTCGCGCTGCGGCCGACATGGGCGTGAAGATGATGTCGCTCGTATGGAACGGGGAGAACGCCGTGGCGAGCGGCCACGACGGCTCGGGTGGCCTCAGGCTGTTCGGGCGCAGGGTAGTGGCGGAGATGGAGCAGCGGCGCATGGTCGTGGACGTGTCGCACCTCAACGACGAAGGATTTTCCGACCTGGTCGACGTGGCGACTCGCCCGTTCGCGGCCTCGCACTCCAACCTGCGCTCGGTCTGCGGCCACCGGCGCAACCTCACCGAGCCGCAGCTGCGTCTCATGGGCGATGCGGGATGCCTGGTGGGCCTGAACTTCTGCAGGGAATTCCTCCGCGACGACGGGGGCGACCCCACCCAAGACGACGTGCTGCGCATGGTGGACCGCATGCTGGAGGTGGGCGGCGAGAGGACGCTTGCGCTCGGTAGCGACTACGACGGCTGCGACGTCCCCAGCTGGCTCGACGGCTGCGAAAGGATGGGGGCGCTCTACGACCTTCTGGCAAGCCGCTTCGGCATCGACGTCGCGCAGCGCATCTTCTTCGATAACGCGCACGACTTCTTCCTCCGAAACGAGGGGTAGGGAAGGGGGGCGCCCCGGCTGCGAAGGGTTCGAACCTCGTCTTGCCGAGGCGTCTCGGCACTGCTTCGGTCGCTGGCTGGCCCAATCTGCCGAATGCGGGGAACGGGCTTGCCGTTGCCTTCCGGCGACGTTACAATCCGACCTCGCGCCTTTCTCGCAAACCACATGCAACACAAGTCCGCAGCGCCGGTCTTTCCCCGGCTGGGCGTCGCATGCTGCCGTCTTGCGCGGAAGGCCCGAAACGTCCGACGAGCAGGGAAGCCGAGAGCATGCAGCAACGCGACAAGATAAAACCGATCCTCTTCAGCATCATCAAGCACTCGACCCCCGAAGAGCTCAAGGAGCAGATCCCGAAGGACATAGTGGCGGGCATCGTGGTCGCCGTGGTTGCACTGCCGCTGTCCATCGCCCTGGGCATCGCCTCGGGGGTCTCGCCCGAGCAGGGGCTTTACACCGCCATCGTGGCAGGCTTCGTCATCGCCTTCCTCGGCGGCAGCCGCGTGCAGATATCGGGGCCCACGGCCGCCTTCGCCACCATCGTTGCGGGCATCGTGGCCACCGACGGCATGGAGGGCCTGGTTGCGGCCACCATCATCGCGGGCATCCTGCTCATGGCGATGGGCTTCTTCAAGCTGGGGGCCATCATCCGCTTCGTCCCCTTCACCGTGACGACCGGCTTCACCGCGGGCATCGCCGTAACCCTCGTGATCGGGCAGCTGAAGGACTTCATGGGCCTGGCCTATCCTGCGGGAACCCCCACCGTGGAGACCGTGGACAAGCTTGCGGCGGTGTGCGGCAACATCGCGACGGTGAACGTGCAGGCGTGCCTGGTCGGCCTCGTGTGCCTGGCGGTCCTCTTCCTCTGGCCGCGGGTAAGCGAGCGCATCCCCAGCTCGCTTGTGGCCCTGTTCGCCGGAATCGCCATGGTGAGCGGCCTTGGGCTTCAGGTGAGCACCATCGGGGATCTCTACGTCATCGACTCGGCGCTGCCCTCGTTCCACATGCCCCAGCTCGACCTGGGGCTGTTCCGCGACCAGTTCGCCAACGGCGTCACCATCGCCATACTGGCCGCCATCGAGTCGCTTTTGTCCTGCGTGGTGGCCGATTCCATGATCAGCGCGCACCATCGGGCGAACATGGAGCTGGTGGCCCAGGGCGTGGGTAACATCGCGTCCGTGCTGTTCGGGGGCATTCCCGCCACCGGCGCCATCGCCCGCACCGCCGCGAACGTGAAGGCGGGCGGACGCACCCCCGTCGCCGGCATGGTCCATGCGCTCGTGCTGGTGGCGGTGCTGGCGTTCCTCATGCCCTACGCGGCGCTCATTCCCATGCCCACCATCGCGGCCATCCTGTTCTACGTCGCCTACAACATGTCCGGGTGGCGCAACTTCGCGCACCTTTGCCGGACGGCGTCGAAGGGCGCGGTGGCGACGCTCGTCCTCACGTTCGCGCTGACCGTCGTGTTCGACCTGGTGATAGCCATCGGGGTGGGCATGCTCATCACGGTGGTGCTGTTCATGAAGATGGTGAGCGAGGAGACCGAGGTGAAGGGCTGGAAGTACTACTGCGACGAGAACTCCGAGGTCACGCATTTGCGCGAGCTGCCTAAGAGCGTGCGCGTGTACGAGATCAACGGGCCTATGTTCTTCGGCATGACCGAGCGCATCGCCGACATATCGGTGAAGGACTTCACCCGCTACCTGATCATCCGCATGCGCGGTGTGCCTTCCCTGGACGCAAGCGGCATGAACGCGCTGGAGAACCTTTACGACTACTGCAGCGCCAACGGGGTGAGCCTGATCTTCTCCCATGTGAACGAGCAGCCGATGAAGACCATGAGGCGCGCCGGGTTCGTGGAGCTGGTGGGCGAGGAGCACTTCCGGCGCAACATCGACGACGCCATCGCCCATGCACGCGAGCTGCTCGGCGAGCAGCAGTCCGCCGGGGCCGAGGCGCCCCGGGTGTAGCGAGGTTCTGCGCGAGGCCTTCGCCGCCCGTTTCGTCGTTTCGGCTGCGCCTGACCCGGTCGAGCGCAGCATCCTGTTGCTCGACCGGGGCGCATGCGGGCGGTATACTGGCTTTCCGCTCAGCGACGTTCGAAGGGGTGCCCATGGCGTTCGACTTCAAGAGGGAGTACAAGGACCTCTACCAGCCTAAGGGCTCCCCGTCGGTGGTGGAGGTGCCGCCCATGGACTTCCTCGCCGTGCGCGGCCAGGGCGACCCCAACGTGGAGGGCGGCGCGTACAAGCAGGCTGTGGGGATGCTCTACGCCATGGCCTACACGCTGAAGATGAGCTACAAGACGGACTACCGGATCGACGGCTTCTTCGAGTACGTGGTGCCGCCTCTGGAGGGCTTCTGGTGGCAGCCGGGGCACGCGGGCGTCGACTTCTCCGACAAGGCGTCGTTCCAATGGCTCTCGGTCATCCGCGTGCCAGGGTTCGTAGGCGAGGCCGATGTCGCCTGGGCCCGGCGGATGGCGGCCGAGCGCAAGGGGCTCGACTGCTCGGCCGTGGAGCTGCTGCGCATCGACGAGGGGCTGTGCGTGCAGTGCATGCATCGGGGGCCCTATGACGACGAGCCGGCGACGGTGCGGGCCATGCGCGAGTTCGCGGCGGAAAACGGGCTTGCGGAGGATTTCTCCGACAAGCGCCACCACCATGAGATCTACCTGTCCGACCCCCGCCGGACTGCCCCCGAGAAGCTGAAGACCGTCATCCGCCATCCCGTCCGCAAGCTGTAGGGCGCTACCGAGGGCCTGCTCGAGTTCCGGAGATACTCAGCGGCTGGCGGCCTGCCTTATTCGTGCCGCAACCTACAGGAAGTCCACCTTGCCGCAGTGGGTGTGGTAGACGGCGGCGCGCAGGGACAGCTCGCCTTCGCGCTCCAGGCGCGACAGCTGCGGGCTGCGCCCGAGGTCGTCGATGGCGGCTTGCGCGTTCAGGACGCTCGCCTCGTAGGGGTCGGAGACGTCGCCGATTGCGGCGGCGATCCGGTCGGTCACGGCTGCGACGGGCCCTGCTTCGCCGTCGAGGGCCGCCTTGATGGCGCCGCAGTGGGTGTGGCCCAGCACCAGCAGCAGGCGCGTATGCAGATGCTCGCAGGCGTACACCGCGCTCGCGAGCTCCATCGGTCCCACGACGTTGCCGGCCACGCGGATGACGAACAGCTCTCCCAGCCCTGCCATGAAGATGTGCTCGGGCACCACCCGCGAGTCGGCGCAGGTGATGACCGTGGCGAAGGGTCGCTGGCCGTTCTCGAAGAGGTCGCGGATGCGCTCGGGCGACAGGTCGCGCTTATGGTCGAGGGCCTCCAGGTAGATGCGGTTCCCCTCGCGCAGCCGCGCCAGCGCCTCCCGCGCCCCCACATGGGAGTCGCCATCGAAGTCGTCGGCGGTATAGTTCAAGCTCATGGACTTGTTCCTTTCCTTTCGGCGTGCCCTTTTCGCGGCCGCGTTGCGTTTCCCGTCGCCTATGGTATCAGTCAGAAGGTTTCCTTCTGGGAAACGCTCGAAGAAAAAGCGCACACGGTGTAGGCGCTTTTAAGTTGGTCCCATAACGGTGCTCTTGCTGTATCGCTGAAAAGGCGTTCGAGATGTGCGTTTATGGGACAGGGGAGTGCGAAGCGCCAGTTTGTGGGGTAGAATGGTCGGCATTGCGGAAGAAGTGCGCTCCGACCCGACAAGCGAGGTGCTGATATGCCCAACAACAGCAAGTCGAAGCTGAAGCTGCTCTACCTCAGGCAGATTCTGGAGAACGAGACCGACGAGTCCCATGGCCTGTCGATGAGCCAGCTGCTGGACCGGCTCCACGAACTCGAGATTCCGGCGGAGCGCAAGGGGGTCTACCGCGACATCCAGACGCTGCGCGACTTCGGGGTGGACATTCAAACCTATCAGCGCAACCCGGTTGAGTACGCCATAGCCAGGCGCGATTTCACGCTGTCCGAGCTGATGCTTTTGGTGGACGCCGTGGAATCGTGCAAGTTCCTCACGCGTCGGCAGTCGAGGGCGCTCACGACGAACCTGAAGCTGCTGGCGAGCGACCACGAGCGCGCGCTGCTGGACCGCCGCATCCACGTGCAGGGGCGCATCGCTTCGAAGAGAGACGGCGTGTTCGAAGCCATCGACATGCTGCACGAGGCCATACGCCTGCGCAGGCAGGTGGAGTTCACGTACTGCCGCTACGACCTCAAGGGGCGGCGATGCCCTACGCGCGATGGCAGGCTGCATTCGGTCACCCCCGTGGGCATCGCGTTCTGGGACGGCTTCTACTACCTGAGCGCCTGGGATGAGGAGCACGGTGGCATGACCGAGTACCGTCTCGACCGCATGGAAGGGCTGCGGATCTCCCAGGCCAAGGCCGTGCGCAACGACGAGATCACCCACCATGCGTTCGAGGGCGACGAGTACGAGCGCTTCGGGCGCTTCGGGGGCGAGCCCGTCACGGCGACGCTGTTGGTTAACGCCGACAAGGTGGAGATCATCATGGACCGCTTCGGCAGCGGCGCGGGCCTCTACGAGCACGACGGTGCGACGGCGAGGGCCGTGGTGAAGGTGCGCAAGTCCGAGCAGTTCTTCGGCTGGGTCGCAGGGCTCGGTGGCACCGTGCGGATCGATGGCCCCGCCAGCCTGAAGCGAGAGTACGTAGCGTACCTGAAGGGCCTGATAGGGGAGTAGCAGCCTTCACGTTGAAGGCTCCTCCCCATTGGCGGAGCGCGCATGGTTTCGCGAAGGCGCCTCTCACCTCGGCCGTTTGTGCGGCGGCCGAGCTTGGATGTCCAGCAGCCCTGGCATATCGGGCACCGAGAACAGGTCTATCTCCCAGCCGCTTTCCAGGCGGAGCGTGATTGCGCCGAAGCCGCGCTCGACATCGTGAAGGAGCGGTGCGACTTCGATCTGCGAGCCGGCGAATCGTTCGTAGCTGGCATCGGGAAGCCAGCAAATGGCGGGGGAGGTCCGGTCGAAGTTCTCTGGGGAAGAGCGCCATGCCAGCACGGGGAGCTCTGTGCGGACGCCGCCGAGGTAGGTGCGGAGCCTGGCCGCCGAATCAGCCCAGACGGCGAGGTCGATGGTCTCCATCCTGACTACGACCGGGCCGTCCGCCGCCCAGCATTGCGCGTCGCAGTCCCATATGCGCAGGACCTCCACCAGCGTCTCGCCTACAAGCAGCTCGAGGTCGGCAGCAACGTCGCCGCCTGCCGCAAACGACCCGGAAAGCACCATAGCGCCCCCATCGTAGAGCGGCCCGCAGGCGCAGTTTCCGGCATTAGTCCCAAGGATGCGGTTCCCATCGGGGAATATCCGATGACGCTTCCCCGGCGCTCCAAACTTTTCCCTATTGTTCTCTACGTTCTTCCAAACCATTACCACCTAGCAATCTCTCGTTTTCCCGCCAAGCTGATTCGATGTGTGCAATGATGCTTCATGGCAGTCCTTTCCCGTGTCCCACAATGGGGACTTCAGAAAATATCTTCTGACGCAACGACCGGAGACGGCGCGCTGCGGGCAGTGCGTTCCCAGAGCCCGCGCGTATCCATCGACGGCCGGGTGGAAGAGGTAGCCCGAACGTCTCCCTGCCAGTCAGCCCGAGAGTACGCGGTCTATCCTTTCCTCGCTCTGGACGTTTCTTCTGGGCTGCTCTGTTCCGTCCGGGATTAGCGGCGCCCTCGCAAATTCTCATCGGTATGGCGGCGGGGATGCGGCTTCTCGCGTTCGGACGAGTCGGGTTATAATGGCTTGGCCGTCGGACGAAGAGGGGTACCGCGAGGGGTCGCCGATCGTGCGAAGGGGCTGCGCTCGTAAGGGGCGTTGCGATGCCCTGCCGCATGGGGTCGGGGCGTTTCCCGCGGCAACGCAGACGGGGTTGGGGGATTGGCGCACACGGCCTGGGCCTGGGCGCTTGGAGAGCGGGGGATGTATCGTGAGGATGAACGACTATGCGCAGCGTTTGAGCCGAGAGGCGACCTCCTGTCCCGCACGTTCCGAATGCCCGCTGGCTTTTCTGTGTGCCACGTGCGCCGACGGCGGTCGCTACGCGCTGCCGTCCTACGTAGATTTCGGATACGGGCAGATGTCTTGGACCGGGCTTTCCCTGCGGTCCTGCGTGTTTGCCGTTCGGAGCGGGCTGCTCATTGCGAAGGCGTACGGAAACGACGGGGTGGAGATTCCCTACCACCTCTCGGGGAGGGGTTTCGTTACGGGGATTCCCGAAGCCTACGGTCTCTACGAGTCGTCGAGTTTCAACTACCTGTCCGGGCTCGTTCCCGGCAGGCTGTGCAGCTTCGACTCGAGCTACGTGAGAGAGCGTTTGGACAGCCTGCCGAGTTGCGAGGGACATCGGGTCGCCGCCCTGATATCTCTCAACCATACGACGTCAACCTACGGCCAGCTTCTGATGATGTCCCATGCCAAAGCCCGCGACCGCGTAGTCTCGGTGCTTGCGCGGGTTGATGCGATGCTCAAACGCGAGGACGGCTATAAGGGTACCCTTCCCATAGCCCACGAAGATATAGCTTTCATTTCGTCCCTCAGGCGCACGACGGTGAGCTGCGAACTCAAGATCATGGCCGACGAGGGGATGCTTGGCCTGGGGTATCGGCGTATCGACCTATTCGATAGCTTCTACGAGAGGTACGGTGCCCTTGCAGAGGCAAACCTTCCCTTCTATGGCGCTAAAACAATGCCATGATATAGCATTGGGCCGACGAAGATTGTCGCCAAAAGCACAAACTTCGCAATTGGGTTTGACTTCGAAGACGCAATATCCTTTCTGCTTCCGCAAGAGAATATGCTCGTCCGCGGGTTGGTACGTTGCGGGCATATCGGGGGAATCTGTTGCAGATTCCTAGACGGAGAGAAGGGGGAGGAAGTCATGAGCAAGAACGACCTGAAGATCAGTCGCCGAAGCTTCATGGCAGGCAGCGCCGCTTTGGCCCTTGGAGCCGGGCTGGCGGGATGCTCGTCCGGCACGCCGACGAAGGAGCCTGAGGACAGCGTCCAGGCCAACGCCGAGCCGGAGCCGGGGAAAGAGGCCCCGGTTGAGATCCCGCCGGAGAAGGAGGCCTACGACCGGGATGCGGGCAAGTGGGTTACCACTACCTGCAACATGTGCTTCAACAACTGCTCCATCAAGGCCCATGTGGTCGACGGCGTGGTCGTCGAGCTGACGGGTAACCCGGACTGCTCCATCGGTCGCGGGCATATCTGCGGCAAGGGCGCCGCGGGCATCATGATGCTGTACGATCCCGACCGCATCACCAAGCCTATGAAGCGCACCAACCCCAAGAAGGGTTTCAACGAGGACCCGGGCTGGGAGGAGATTTCCTGGGACGAGGCTTACGACCTTGTTGATACGCATATTAGGGAGGCCATCGAGCGCAGCGGCCCCCATGCGGTTGTTGGCATGTCCATGGTTGCTAGCCAGATTGGCTCCCTCGTACGCGGTAGCGCCCTTGGCGCCATCTACGGTGCCGCTGAAGGACTTAGCTCCGACATCTGCGGTACGGGCGTCCATCAGGTGGAGTACATGCTCACGGGTACGGGCAACGCGCGTCCTGACTATGACTACTGCAACTATATTATCCAGTTCGGCACCAACGCTGGTACCGCCACGCGCCATGGCTTCAACATGACCGCCGAGCCCTTTGCTACTCGCCGTGCCGAGGGTCTTCGCCTGGTGAACTTCGACCCCCATATGGGTGCTGGTGGCGAGAAGGCCGACTTGTGGGTGCCCATTCGCCCCGGCACTGATGCCGCTGCTGCGCTTTCCATTGCCAACGTCCTTATCGAAGAGGGCCTCATCGACGTCGAATTTCTGAAGACGCGCACCAACTCTCCGTCGCTGGTGAACGTGGAGACGGGGCGCATTCTCTTCGACAGCGAATCCGGTAAGTCGCTGTACATGGATGCTGACGGTACGCCGAAGACTTACGACGCTTGTCCTGATCCGCAGCTGGAAGGCTCCTTCGACGTGGACGGTGTTGCGTGCAAGACCGCGTTCACTCTGTACAAGGAGCATGTGGCGAAGTACACGCCGGAGTACCAGGAGACGATTACCACGGTGCCGGCTGCCACCATCCGCCGGGTCGCCAAGGAGTTCGGCGAGGCAGCGCAGATTGGCAAGACCATCGAGATCGACGGTGTCACCCTGCCTTATCGTCCGGCGGCCGTCGACGCCTTCTCGGGCATCACGCGCCACAAGCATGCGTTCCACAACTGCATGGCCATCTTCACCCTGAACAACCTCGTCGGCTCCACAAACTCCGTGGGCGGCTTCGTCGGATTCGACCCGGCCTGCAACGGCTGGACCGACGACAACCCGAACATGTCCTGGCATCCTGCCGTATGGGAGCCCGAGGGTCTTATCGAGTACGCCGGCTTGCTTCTGGGCTTCCCGGGGTCCTACTACAAGAAGGTCTACGAGAACGATTACACCCCAACCAGCATGAACCTGATGGAGCTGCAGCCCATCAGCGAAGACAAGCACTTCGTGCACGTGTCCCAGGCCAATCCCGACCTCTACCATACCCAGCCAGCCGAGGTTGCGTTCTGCTATGCCTGCAACCCCATCAAATGGTGGGGCAACTACGATGAGCAGGCGGAGATCTTCAAGAACTACAGCTACGTTATAGGCATCGACATGTACCTGAACGAGTCGTCCTACTTCTACGACGTCATCCTGCCGGAGTGCTGCTACCTTGAGCGCGGCGAGCCGCTGCCCCATGCGGCGAACAACCACCGCCTCATCGGCGGCATGAGCAACCCGTGGACGATATCCGTGTGGCAGAAGGTCGTCGAGCCTCGCGACGGCGCTCCCTCCAGCTGGGAGATCTTCGCCGAGCTGGCCGACCGCGCCGGCAAGAACTCCGCGTTCATCGCCCTGATGAACAGGCTCTTCCGCGTCAAGGAGGAGTACTCCGTCCCCATGGACCAGAAGCTGGAGATGGAGGCCTTCGCCGATTCGACGCTGAAGTCGAACATCGACGAGCAGCACGACTACGCATGGTTCAAGGAGCATGGCGTCTACGAGCACCCGCGCACCGTCGACGAGGCGTACCTGTGGGCGAACGGGGACGCGGGCCGCGTACCCATGTACTTCGACTTCATGCTGGAAGCCAAGGAGAAGGTCGAGGCCAAGGTCGCCGAGCTGGGCATCCCGTGGGAGACCGACGACTACCAGGGTCTGCCCGACTGGAAGCCCTGCTGCGGGTACGAGGTGGTCGATCCGGACTACGATATCTCGCCGGTCTACTACACGGACGCCATCAACACCGACTCGTGGCTCATGCAGAACCCCTACGTTGACGAGATCAACGAGGAGAACCCCTACGGCTACACCATCGAGATCAACACCGCCACGGCGGCCGCCAAGGGCCTGGCCTCGGGCGACAAGGTGCGGCTGGTCACGTTGGACGGCGTGTCCGTCGACGGCAAGATCGTCACTTCCGAGGGCATTCACCCCGAGTGCGTTTCGGTTATCGGCGGCCACTGGGGCTCCAAGTCGAAGCTGATGCCCATTGCGTTCAACAAGGGCGTGCCCATCGTGCACCTGATTCCCGGACAGACTCCGGACCGGCTGGACCACATCTGCTCCGCCTTCGACCAAACTGTCCGCGTCAAAATCGAGAAGATCGCTTAGGAGGGGATAAGCCATGACCTACGGAATGCTTATCGACCTGAAGAAATGCGTGGGTTGCCATGCCTGCAGCGTCGCCTGCAAGGAAGCCCACGGCACCCGCCCGGGCGTGCGTCGAAGCCGCGTGGACCGCGTCTTCGAGGGCTCCTACCCCAATGCGCGCAAGACGTCCTATCCCATGCTGTGCATGCACTGCGAGAACGCACCTTGCGTGGAAGTCTGCCCGCAGGACGCCACCCATAAGCGGGAGGACGGCATCGTCGTCGTCGACAAGGACAAGTGCATCGGCTGCGGCAGCTGCCAGACGGTGTGCCCCTACGATGCGCGCCACCTGGCCTCTTCCGAGGATGGTTACTTCGGAAAAGAGCTGAACGAGTACGAGGCGCTCATGTACGGCACCATGCCTTCCGCCACCATGGACAAGTGCACCTT
>DBFAWQ010000224.1:0-20079 GCA_048242115.1 Eggerthellaceae bacterium | reverse complement strand
AAAGAATTCTTGCGGGCTTACCACTTTCGCGTGGGCGTGCACGAAGTCCCCCTGGTTGCGCGTGAGTATGTAGTCGGCCTTGACCTTCTCGGCGCAGCAGTCGATGAGGCAGTCTTCGAAGTCGGGCCACCTTCTCTCCGCAGCACGGCGCAGGTCCCCGAAGTCGATCGAGCACACCTCAAGCCATCGGAAGCTCTCTTCGAACGCACTTTGGATGCGCTCGCTGCTATAGGTTTTATGCAGCACGTAGAAGATGTCGGTGAACGATTTGGCCGAAGCCCACAGCTCGGCATCACCGAACTCCCGCATGACCAGGAGCTTCTTGGCGACATCGCCTTCCGGAGGCCGCTGCGTATACAGGTCGATGAGCACGTTCGTATCAAGCAAAAGCCGCATAGCGCTCATCCCTCACTTCCTGGAGCTGCTCGTCGAACGGTCGATCGTCCTCGGCGGGACCGACGTACATCGCCTTCAGCGCGGAGGCGATGCGGCGGCTCTGCTCCTGGGTCATCCGTCGCGGGCCCGCTTCTCCCTCCCCCAATCCGGTTCCAGCGCGAGGCAGTTCGCGTTCGGCCAGCACGTACTCGTAGGCCGCGTTCACCAGCTGCGAAGGCGTCGACCCCATTTCGCGCAGAAGATTGCCGACCTGCTCCTTCACAGCAACCGGCACGCGGGCGGTCACAATAGCGTCCACAGGCACTCCTTCCATTTTCTTTTTGCAAATTTAATTATAGTGTATTATAGTATTACAATCAAGAGAGAAGTGGGGGATCGACGTCGCAGTTCGAACGATTTGGGCTGCATGAGCATCGACACTTTTTCTTTCAATGCACCATCTGTTCACCCGACGCTTCTCCACTTGTCAAGAAAGGGGACGCCATGCCCGAAGCAATCAGCACGTCGAATATCATCCTCTTCGAATCCTCCGACGGGGAAGTAAGGCTGGAGGTACGGTCGGGACAAGACACCGTTTGGCTCACCAAGGAGCAACTTGCAATCCTATTCGGCAGAGACCGCACGGTGATTACCCGTCATATTGCAAACGTTTACAAAGAAAATGAGGTCGACCGTAAGTCAACCTGTGCAAAATTTGCACTAGTTCAAACGGAAGGCGATCGCGAGGTCGAACGGCAGGTCGAGTACTACAACCTGGATGTCATCATCTCGGTCGGTTACCGCGTGAAATCCCAGCGCGGGGTGGAATTCCGCCGTTGGGCCACCGATGTTCTACGCCGCTACATCGTGGAAGGCCGAGCTGAAAACGAGAAGCGTCTAGCACAGCTCGCCCAGGTCATCTCGGTCATGGAGCGTCTCCCGCAAGAAATTGGCGCCTCACAGATACTTGAAATAGTAAAGAGTTACGCGCCAGCCCTCGATTTGCTGGACGACTACGACCATCAGCGCCTCGTGCGCCCCGACGGATCTGCCGGCGTATACATGCTCTCCTACGAGGAATGCCGCGACCTCATCGGCAGCCTGCGCTTCGCCGGCGAAAGCGACATCTTCGGCGTGGAGAAGGACGACTCGTTCCGAAGCAGCATCGCAGCCATCTACCAATCCTTCGACGGTGTCGAAATCTACCCCTCGGTACAGGAAAAAGCCGCCAACTTGCTGTACTTCGTAGTGAAGAACCACTCGTTCCACGACGGGAACAAACGTATCGCGGCCAGCCTCTTCCTATACTTCCTCGACCGCAACGGGATCCTGTACGAGGACGGCCGCAAATGCATCGGCGACGACGCGCTAGTAGCCACCACCATCATGATCGCCGAATCGCGTCCCGACGAGAAGGAGGCCATGGTTTCACTGGTGATGAACTTCCTGGCGTTCGGCAGGCAATAAGAGATACGACCGCTGAGGAGAGTTCGACAGTTCGAAAAAAGCGCTCGTAAAATCGCGAATCGCGTCTAAGAGAAAGAATTCGAAAGGTTCGCTATCCTTGTTAATCTGGAGTCCCTGGATTTAACAAGGATAGCAGCGATACAAAATCAGTATCGCCCCATGTGCCTCGAAAACGTGATTTGCACCGCGCTACTTAGACGCGGGCGCGTACAACGAAAGGAGGCAGCAGGGATGGCCTGCTACGAACTTGCTAACGGTTACGTCCTCGCCGACGAGGAGATAGAGCAGCGCGCTGAGCAATGGGAGGACGGCAACTGGGAGGGTCCTCTCGTAACGTTGCATGCAGACCGTCCGCGTCTATCCGCAGAACCAAGCATCCGCCTGTCGTTCAAGTGCCCGAAGTCCAGCGCCGATATGATAGCCCGCGCCGCCGATGCCATCGGAATCAAGAAGTCGGAGTTCATACGCGACGCCGCCCTTGAGAAGGCTGCCCGGGTTCTGGCAATGGCTGAATAGAAAAAGGACGCACGCGGAATCCCCGCCTGGAGCATTCGCATGAGACTTTCCGTCGGCGCACCACGTTCATCGCGAACAACTCGCATTGTCCTATTCGAACAGCTCTAGAAGCTCGCTTTTACCGTGCACGCCAACCTTTTGGTAAATGTGGGAGATGTGGGTATTCACGGTACCCATGGAGATGTACAGCTCGTCTTTGATCTGAGACCGCGCCCTTCCCAGCGCCAAAAGCACCAGCACGTCCTTCTCGCGGTCCGATAGCCCGTACTCGACAGCCAGCTCGTCGGCTCGCTCCGACGCCGCACACCGCATCTGCTCGGCTGGGAGCATGCGCGACGCATCCTGGCCGGCGACCAATGTCCCGTCACCTTCCTCGCGAACAATGGGGGCTTCAACGAATACGCCCCAGCCCTCCAGCGCAATCAGATCGCGTTCCGTGAGCACAACAGTAGTAATCACCAAAAGGCAAAACAGCAGCACAATCGGAACATCTACCGACTCCCCCACTATCTGCCGCAAAGGCCCGACAAAGCGTCCCAGAAGAGCGCCCAGACCCAATGCGCCAGTCAGCGACGCCCAACATAGGCCGGTAATTGCCGCCGGATTCGCCCTGAAACAGCGCACGTACCCTACAACCATCACCCACATGAGCGCCTCGAAGCACGTAACACCGATACGGGAAATGACCAGGGATGCCGTTTTGTCAGCCAGAATAGGGTACAAGGCAATCCCGAATCCCATAAGAATCGTCAGATAGCGGTACATATGGCTAAATTCCAGCCTTGGCCTGCGCCGCTGCAGACAAACCACCAGACAGCACAGCAAACTTGCCAACAGCTTCGATACCGTATAGACGTTCCCGAAGTTCGCACCTGAATCAGTAAAGCTGCGAAACACTCCCATCACCACGCCCAAGCACAAGGCGCCCATGCATATCCGCGCAAGCAAGCCGCGAGTATCGCGTAGTCCAGCGCGCGACAGAGCGGGCTCTCCGCTGGACAAGTCCAGACAAGGCCGCCCTTCGCCAGCAGAGCGAGCATCCCCTCTCTTCGCACCTTGTCCAACATTCCGAAGCAAGCGAGTGCATACCACAGCAGAGACGAGAGGGAAAACGGATATTACAACCATGGCCGCTAGAGGGCTCAACAATGACTTCGCGCATAGGAGCAATGCTGCCGCCAGAAAGGAAAGGCTTACATCGCGTGCCGCATGTATCGGCTCGTTGGTGAGGGCGCATCCCCACATCAGGAAAAGTCCCGACTGGCCGACTCCTGCAGCAACGGCCGCAGAAACGACACCAACCGTCTGGGGTATGAATCCGCAGACAACGAGAACCAGAAGCACCGTGCCCAGAAAAGCGCTCGTTGCAGCCGAACCGCACAACGCGCAAAGGGTTCTGAACGAAAAGAACAGCCTGGAGGCACTTAAGGCGGCAGCCAAGAGGACAACTGCTGCCACAGCAAATGACAACTCGTAGAAATCGGCAACCGCCAACAGGTACCCAGACCCCAACTCTTGCGGGGAAAAGCACAGGTAGACGCAGAATATCCATGTATAGGAACAGGCGAATCCACCGATTCTCAGCCAGTCCCTAGTCCCCATGAGCCCTCCCTCGAAACGCGCGAGCGCACGCGCAACGCTTTCTCGAACTCGCGCACGCTACAGATGCCCCGGATACAGGCGCCAGTATCGCCGCGATCTCCCGTTCCAACCATAGCACAAGCATCGCAATCGTAGAAATCATTGGATTCCAATGACGTTGTCGGAAGAACTGAGCTTTTCCAATGATTCGACGCCTCTCGGCCCTCTAGGATTTCGGTCAGTCCGTTAGGCCGAAAAAGAAGGAGAAGATCATGTTCACACGAAGGGCTTTTCTAACAAGCGGCGCACTTGTGGCAGGGACGGGCGCCATGGGGCTTCTGGGAGGATGCTCTCCCCAGGGAAGCGCCGAGAAACCGTCGGCTTCGGCCGAGGCGCCAACTTCCGGGGGAATTACCGCGGAGACGGTGCTGCAGCCTTGGGCGTTCGAGATAGCGCCCGATCCCATCGACGACAGCCAGATTGCGGAAACCGTAGAGGCCGACGTGGTGGTGGTCGGAGCCGGGACCTCGGGGCTGGTAACGGCCCTTTCCGCGGCGGAATCAGGCTTGAGCGTTGCCGTGGTGAGCGCTAGCAGCAAACCGGTAGCACGCGGAGGGTCGAACGGTGCCATATGGTGCAAGGTGTTCGAACGCGACAAGCTTGATCGCATCGATCCCGCAATGATCGAGAAGGAAATCTACTGCGGAACGAACAGGATGGACCAGAAGAAATGGTACACCTACTACAACGAGAGCGAAAAGTGCCTCAACTGGGCCATCGATCTTATGGAAGCGGCAGGGTTCGAGGTTATCAGCGAGGAGAACACGCCTATGGACCCCAAGTCCCTGTACTACCAGCCCCGCTCCGCCATCGGCTGGGCGGCCCCCGAGGGCATGCAGCTTGAAGAGGAATACCAGAACCTGGGAACCGGCATGGCACAACCGCTGTTCGTCCGCCAACTTGCCATAGAGCTCGAAGCAAAGGGCGGCAAGCTCTTCTTTAACAACATCGGACGTCAGCTTGTGCGAGGAGGAAAGCCAAACGGCACCGAAGGAAGAGTCGAAGCCGTTATCGCCGAGCGTGCAGACGGCACGTTCGCAAAGTACATCGGATCGAAGGCAGTGGTGCTGGCGACGGGAGACTTCTCCGCGAACCGCGACATGATGTACAAGCATGCGCCATCGGTAGCACACTACATCCAGGACGAGGTCTACGACGGTCCCACCGACTACGACATCGGCTTCTCGAAGGGCGGCCTCTACAAGGGCGAAGGGCAGCAGATGGGGCTGTGGGTAGGAGCCGCATGGCAAAAGGGCGAGAACTGCCTGATGGGGTCCTATACGCGCGTTCCGGGGCCGACCATTTACTACGGCAACCACTGGGGACTGCTGGTGGACCGCAACGGCGAACGCTTCATGAACGAGTACACCAGCCGCAATCTGGCCAGCGAAACCATCTACCTGCAGGACGGAAACACCGCCTTCGCCATCTGGGATTCCGCCTACGCACGGAACTTCCGCACCTCCACCGACTGGAACAACGACAGCGCGAACGCCGACGCCGCGGCAACCTTGGCGGAATGGGACGAGATGGCAAAAAACGGCCAGTACGTGAAGGGGGACACATTAGAGGAGGTCATCGAGAAGCTGGGGCTTCCCGCTTCGACCATCGACACCGTCAAACGCTACAACGAACTGGCTAAAGCCGGCAAAGACACCGACTTCTACAAGCCTTCCGACGTGCTCTACGAGATCAAGGAAGGGCCGTTCTATGGAGCCGAACCGGCGGGAAGCAACATCCTCACCATCCTGGGCGGCCTTCGCACCAACGTCCACATGCAGGTCTGCGACGAGAACGACGACCCCATCCCCGGGCTGTACAATGTGGGCACCATGGTGGGCGATGCCTTCTCCGGCACCTACACCTTCCAGATCGAAGGCGCAAACTACGGCATGAACTGCATCACCTTCGGCTATCTAACCGGCAAGTATATCGCCGAGAACGAGTAGCCGCCACCGTTGCTTCTCGAAAGCGGCCGGACGAGCGGTTTCGTCCGGCCACCTACCTCGCGAAGCGTTCGCAGAGGTCGACCTGGCTGAGCTACTCCAACTTCACCAGGTCGTAGTCGTATCCTTCCGGCCGATAGACATCGCAGAACTGCTGCGGAGTCATGGCAGCCACGGGCGATTTGCGGAAATCGCGCAGATTGCGCGTCACGATCAGATCGACCCCGTGCCGCCGAGCCGCCCAGGCAAGCATCGCGTCCTCGAAGTCTCCGAGGGGCTCGTTCAGCGCGCTGCGGAAGTCCGCTTCGGTAGCGTCCAAAACGGTCAGCAGCTCGGAAATACCCTCGATTGCCGCCAGCGCCCGGTCCGCCGACGTGTACTTGCGCGCGGAGAGCACATGCTGCACGGTTGCCGCTTCGGAGACAACCATGCACGGCTGGAAGCCGCGAAGGATTATGACGTCCAGCGCTTGGACGGAATAGAAGACATCTTCGGTCGCGCCCAGGATGTCCACGATAACGTTGACGTCAAGAAGGACCTTCATACCCGAACCCCCGGCCCATGCTTTTCCAGCAGATGCTCCCGATAGTCGGCGCGCGCATCGTACCCGGGCTCCAAGGGGACCGAGCCCACAAGCTGCCTCAAGCGTTGCCGCTTGCGCTCCGTTTGCGCCTGGGCATCGGCTTCATCCAGCATCCAAGCAGGGACCTGCTGCTCGCGTTCCATATACTGGTAGAGGCGGCGAATCGCTTCGGTAGCCGACAGGCCGCTTCGATCGAGGACCTGCCCCCCATGACGCTTCAAAGATTCATCCAGCCGTGCGTTGATGGTTCCCGCCAAAGCCATAGGCGCCTCCTTTTTAAAGGATGATACCATAGTTGCATTACGTAATGCAACTATGTTGGCTCTGCGATTTTGTCTGCCACGCAAAGCCACTTGCGGCCGGCGGCTGCCCCCTAGCCGAATCGGCCGGAGACGTAGTCGGCAGTGCGGGAGTCGATGGGACTGGTGAAGACAGCCTGGGTGTCGCCGGCCTCGATCATCTCTCCGAGCAGGAAGAACGCCGTCTTCGTTGACACGCGCAGGGCCTGCAGCATGTTGTGGGTCACCATGATCACCGTGTACTTCTCGGCCAGCTTCGTCACCAGGTCCTCGATTTTGGCGGTGGACACCGGGTCCAAGGCGCTGGTGGATTCGTCCAGCAGCAGCACTTCCGGCTTCACGGCCAGGGCGCGAGCGATGCACAACCGTTGCTGCTGGCCGCCGGAAAGGCCCAGCGCGCTCTTCCTCAGCCGGTCCTTCACCTCGTCCCAGATGGCCGCATCCCGCAGCGACTGCTCCACGATCTCGTCCAGCTCGGCCCGCGCCTTCACGCCGTGGGTGCGCGGACCGAAGGCGATGTTGTCGTAGATGCTCATGGGGAACGGGTTCGGCTGCTGGAATACCATGCCCACCCGTCGCCGCAGGTCGTTGACGGGGAGACCGCCATACACCGCCTGACCGTCCAGCAACACGTCGCCCTCCACGCGGCACCCTTCCACCAGATCGTTCATGCGGTTGAGCGTCTTCAGCAGCGTGGACTTGCCGCAACCCGACGGCCCGATGAGCGCCGTCACCTGGCGCTCGGGGAAGGAAAGCGACACGTTCTTGAGCGCATGGAAGCTTCCGTAATGCAGATTCAAGCCCTCCACCAGCATCTTCGCACCCGCATCGGCCCCGTTCGCCCCCGCAGCAGGCCAGCCCTCGGCTGCAATCGCCATGGTTGGAATCCGCCCCTCCTCCGCAATCGGTCTCTCTTTTATCATCATATTCATGGACGAATCTCCTTCTGCAGAACGCGAAACGTCAAATCAGCTAGAGGTTTTCGCAATTTCCCTCCTGTTTTGGAAAAATGAAAAACCTTGGAAACCGAATGGTGTTTCCAACCAGAAAGGAAAGCCCTCATAGCTTGTCCTTTCCCAGTTTCCGCGCGGCCAGGTTGGCGCCGGCGTTCAGAAGCAGCATCATCAGCAGCAGAACCACGGCCGTCGCATAGGCTTCGCCCATATGAAGCCCCTCTCCGGCCAGCACGTACATATGCACCGCCAGCGTTCGGCAGGAATCGAAGACGGCAAGCGGGCCCGACCCCAGGAAGTCGGGGATCTGCGCCACAGTTCCCGCCGTGAACAGCAGCGCCGCCACCTCGCCCACGCAGCGCCCGAGCGCCAGCAGCACACCGCCCACGATGCCGGGAAGGGCGCTGGGCAGCACGCAGCGGAATACCGTGCGCACCCGCCCCGCGCCCAGGGCGAAGGAACCCTGCCGGTAGCTTGCCGGAACGGCCAGCAGCGCCTCCTCGGTGGTGCGCATGATCAGCGGCAGCACCATGATGGCCAGCGTGCAGGCGCCGGACAGAAGCGATAGCCCCCAGCCCAGCATGGTAGTGAAGAACAGCAGCCCGAACAGGCCGTATATGATGGAGGGGATGCCCTGCAGCGTCTCAGCCGTGATGCGCACCAACCGCACGAACCGGCTGCCCGGCCTCGCGTACTCCACCAGGTAGACAGCCGACGCGATGCCCACGGGCACCACCAGGACCAGCGCGAGCACGGCCATGAGCACGGTGTCCACCAGCGCCGGCATGAGCGAGACGTTGTCCGAGGTGTACTCCCATTCGAACAGCGACGGCTTCAGGTTCGGGATTCCGTTCACCAGCACGAACCCCACTACCAGCAGCAGGACCGCCGCCGTGAAGACCGCGCCCGCGTACACCGGCAGCCTCAGCAGCAGCGCCGAAGCCGATCCGCGGTTAGCGCGGCGGCCGGCATCCCTCGCCGATCGGCCGATTGCGTTCCTCATGCCTTCTCACCCCGCTTCCGAAGCGCGCTGAACAGCAGGCTGATCAGCAGCACGAACACGAACAGCGTCACGCCGGTGGCGATGAGCGCGCCGCGGTGCAGGTCGGCCGCATAGCCCATCTCCAGCACGATGTTGGCCGTCATGGTGCGCACGCCGTCGAAGATGGAGCCCGGGATGGCCGGCTGGTTGCCCGCCACCATCACCACGGCCATGGTCTCGCCGATAGCCCGGCCCACTCCCAGCACGATAGCGGCCATGATTCCCGAGAACGCCGCCGGCACGATGATGCGGAAGACCGCGCGCTCGTGGGTGGCGCCCAAAGCCAGCGCGCCCTCGTAGTAGCTCTTCGGCACGGCGTCCAGCGCGCTTTTCGCCACGGTGATGATGGTGGGCAGGATCATGATTCCCAAAAGCAGCGACGCCGCCAGCAGCGACAGCCCCCGGCCTTCCATGTTGTCCCTGATGAACGGCACGATCATCATCAGTCCGAAGAACCCGAACACCACGGAGGGGATGCCGGCCAGAAGCTCCACCCCCGACCGCAGCGCCGACGAGGCGGGTCCACCGGCGAACCGCGAGAGAAAAATGGCGGTCAAAAGGCCGCCGGGCACGCCCACCAGGATGGCCCCCGCGGTCACGTAGATGCTGCCCACGATCATGGGGAAGATGCCGTAGAGGCCGTTGCCGGGGCGCCATGTCTCCCCTAGCAGGAACTCGGGGACGCCGATCTGCAGCATGGCGGGGATGCCGTTCGCGAACAGGAACACGCAGATCAGCAGCACGGCGGCTATGGATACAGCCGCGGCAAGCGCGAGCAGAACCCGCGCTGTGCCTTCTTTGAGGTTTCGAACGTCCATGGGCCCCTGCTAGCCGAGGATGTCGGCCCAGTCGGTGGTTTCGCCGGAGAAGATGGCCTTCACCTGGTCCTTGCTCAGGTTGCTGACAGCCGACTGCGGGGAGACGATGATGGCGATGCCGTCCTGGGCGATGGTGGTGGCACTCACGCCGGAGGACTTCTCGGAGTCCTTCAGGTCGCGAGAGGCCATGCCGATGTCGCAGGTGCCCTCCACGGCCATGTTCACGCCGGTGGTGGAGTCGGACTGCTGCACCTCGATGGCCGCATCGGGATTGAGGGCCTTGTAGCGCTCGGCCAGCTTCTCCATGACGGGGGTCACAGACGACGAGCCGGCCACCACTACCTTGCCCGAGGCGCCGGAAGCCGTGTAGGCAGGCGCGACGTCGTCCACCGCTACGTAGTTGTTATCGGTAACGATGGCCTGGCCGTCCTTGCTCATGATGAATTTGATGAAGTCGCTGGCCACCGGGGACAGGTTGCCGCCGGTCACGATGTTGAACGCGCGGGACACCTGGTAGCTGCCGTTCTTCACGTTCTCGGCGCTGGCCTCCACTCCTTCGATGTCCACGGCCTTAACGGTGTCGTTCAGCGAACCCAGCGAGATGTAGCCGATGGCTGCTGGGTCGCTGGCCACCGACGTCATCATGACCGACGTGGAGTTGGTGATGGCGGCGTCGGGGGTGGTGATGTCCATTTTGTTGCCGGCGGCATCCTTCTCCTCCAGCTCGAAGAGCTCGGCGAACGCGCCACGGGTGCCCGAACCGTCCTCGCGGGAGTACACGGAGATGGTTTCGGAAGCCGGCGCTATCTTCGCACTGTCGGCCCCGTTGCTGCTGGCCGACACCGCCGGCGCTGCGCTAGCTGAGCCGTTGTTCGCGCTGCCGCCGTCCTGCTGGGAGGCGCATCCCGCAACCCCCAGCATGCAGGCCATCACCAGCCCCGCGGCGACGCCCATCTTCACTACGTTCTTGACCATTGCTGTCCTTTCTCGAGTTCGCTTAGTTGCCGCACGGCAGGCTCGGAGGGGAATCGCCCGGCCCGTACGGCTCGAGAAAGAGTATGGAAGCGCCCGATAAAGGAACCGTCAGCCGCCCATAAAGAAGCAGTCATGAGAAAGTAAAGTTTCTGCAAAGCGCAATTGGCTACAGCGAAAGCCTACCAAGGAAATACCGCGCTCCCGAACAGCTCCTACCATGAATATACCATGGCTTGACCTGCGAATACGTTTCCTCTTCTTAGTAGACTTGTCGCCATGGCGCCCACCCACCGCGGTGCCGGCACCCTTTTCAAACCCCGAGGAGAACAAGGAGAAGTGGGATGAGAAGCACCGAAACGCAGCAACCAAAAGAATGCTCGCCCCTGAGCCGTCGGTCGTTCCTGAAGGGAGGAACGGCGATTCTGGCGGGAACGGTGGCAGGCGTTGCCCTGGCAGGATGCTCCCGCAACGACCAAACGAACGCGGGCACGTCCGCGGACGCCGAAGAGAAGCCGAGCGCAGAGGCGCCAAAGGCAGATACCTCGGTCGATACCCAAACCAAATCGATTCCCGAACAGCTGACCGACGGCGTCTACCTCACGCAGGCCGTCAGCATGCACGGCCCCATCAACGTGAAGACGGTCATCGCCGACGGCGCCATCGCGGAAGTGGCCGTACTGAACCATCGCGAGACCTACGTCATCGGTGAATCGGCCGTGGCCGCCATGCCCGCGCGCATCGTGGAAAGCCAGTGCGTAGATGCCGATACCGTAACCGGCGCCACCGTCACCAGCATGGCTATCTGCTCGGCCGTGGAACAGGCCATCGTTAACGCAGGAGGCAAGCGCAGCGACTTTTCGGGCTACACCGCCCCCGCGCCTGCCAAGAATTCCACCGACAAGCAAGTAGACGTCGCCATAGTCGGCGCGGGCATGGCCGGCCTTATGGCAGCTTGGGAG
This sequence comes from Eggerthellaceae bacterium, assembly GCA_048242115.1. Lineage (GTDB taxonomy): Bacteria > Actinomycetota > Coriobacteriia > Coriobacteriales > Eggerthellaceae > Xiamenia. The sequence continues at coordinate 8,505 of DBFAWQ010000224.1, read as the reverse complement.
CTCGCGGAAGCGGGCAAAACCGTCGCAATCTTCGAGAAAATGCCCTATATCGGCGGCTGCCTGCCCATGACGAGTACGGCTTGGAATGCCCAGGAGACTGCCATTCAGAAGGCTTGGGGCGTCGACAGCATCCCCAACCAGAGCGTTAAGTCCACGGACGCATGGCTTCAGGTGTACCGCGATTTCGTACTTGAGAAGGACAACCCGAACTACAATCCCGACATGCCCTTCATCACCCCGATGTTCGACGGAGTCCGCAGGGCCACCGACAAGCTCTGGGAAATCGGGGTGGGATTCTGCCCCATCGGAGATTCCTCAACACCGACCCTGGCACCGGGCCAGTTCTCAGTCGGCGGAAAATACCTGCTTCGAATCCTCGAGAACCGGCTGGTCAATCAGCTTGGGGTAGAGATACTCACCGAAACTCCCGCAGTCAGCCTCACCCAAGACGAAGACACAGTAACCGGGCTGATAGCCGAAGGGGCAGACGGAACGGTATACAACGTCACCGCCCAAGCCACCATCTTGGCATCCGGCGGCTTTATCAAGAACGACGAGCTGATGAAGGAATACAACCCCGACGACCTGAAGTTCACCATCATGGGTCCTCCGTGGGCAACGGGCGACGGATTGCTCATGGCCAAGGAGGTCGGAGGTGCCTGGGGAACCATGGACCAGGGTGTGACCAGCCATTACACTGCGGCGAAGTCACTAGCGGAAATTTCATTCATCCACTACGTTTGCCCGGGCGTTATCGTCAACGGCAATGGGGACCGCTTCGTCAGCGAGAGCATCGAGTACAAGCAGGCCCTTCGGCAGTTCAAAGACCAGGACTCTACGGACTTCTACTGGATCTTCGACGAGGTGTCGCGTCAGGGAATGCCCCCCAGCGGAAACTCCTATCAGCTGGATTACACGTTCCTGCTGAACACGGGCGACATCGTGAGCGCGAGCAATTACGAAGAGCTTGCTAAGGAAACGGGGCTCACTAACCTAGTCGCCACGCTCGATGCGGTCAATAGTTGCGCCGCCGGGGAAGCAGCCGATGAATTCGGAAACGAGAAGCTGCCCTCCCTATTGACCGACGGCCCCATGTACGCCTTGAAAGTCACGCCATCGCCCTACATCGCCCAGGGTGGCATCGTCATCGACCCTACCTGCCATGTGCAACGCGAAGACGGCAGCAGCATCTCGGGACTCTACGCCGCCGGCGACGTAACGGGATCGGCAGAAAACCGCGATGGGGCTATGTACCGAGTCGGACTTACCCAAGCGCTCGGCTACGGCATCATCGCAGGACAGACGGTTGCTTCCGAGCTGGCTTAGTCCAAGGCGAAACTTCTGAGCGATTCTTCGAGTTCGCGGCGCGAGTGAACCCCTGCCTTACGATAGATATTCCGCAGGTGCACGCTCAACGTGCTCTGCGCGATAACTAGATCGTTGCGGATGTCCACATTGTCGAAACCCTGAATCGCTAGCCGGCAAATATCAGCCTCCCGATCCGTAAGGTCCCACTGACGCCGCGCCCTTTCGACGCAGAACTGGCACAAGGCCGCGTCTTTCGCATCGAAGGGCGCGGCCGTCTCGTCCCCGAACCGCGCGATGTAGCGATCGTTCAGCAAGAACGTCGCTATGACAATTGCCGCCACCACGATGATTCCCACAATTGCGAAACGCGAAACCTGACTTTGCAGCAAAGCAGCCAACATGCCGCTGCCGATCATGCTGCAAAGCGAATAAACCCCCTGACCAGCAGCAAGCACGCTTATGCAGGGCCACGGTGACCGAACGGACGCCAGACAAAGCATCGCCCAAAAGTAAATGCGGAACCACAGCCAGGTTCCGCCAATAAGGGCAACCTCCACGACGGGCTGGTTGGTGTCGAAGGCGAATATGACGAAGAAGCAAACGATGCACAGCGGCAGCAACGTGCGGGAAACGAGCGGAAGGTTCAGGTTCTTCGGCCCGCGAAGAGCGAAGACCGCAAACACCACCGAAACGACCAGACCTGCATAGATCACGTACAGCTCATCCGGCTCGGGAGTTTTCTCCTCGGAGAAGAAGGTCAGAAAGGCGATAAGCACACCGAAAAGCCCTAACCCCAGAAAGAGCCTCAATGGAACAGGCGAAGTTCCTTTGCGAACCGGTGCTTTCTCCACGTTTTCCGACGCCCCAGAGCCGCACGCAACGAACGCGATGCCGGAAACCACAGGTAGCAGAATGTAGAGCAGCAGTTGAACCGGCGACGGCGACAGAGAAAGCACAAGCGTGCCCGCAAATGCAATTCCATGGGATATGGCCAAACAGCTAAACAAATCCCGCACCCGAAGTCCGCACGCATTGCAAAGAGCATCGCCCCAAAGCAGCATGAACAGCACCGATGCTGGAAGGGGAACCCTGGATGCGACAGCAAGAGCGCCTTGCAGACTTCCCGTAACACCGCCCCCACTTAGGGCAGCCGCCAAGACTCCGAACACCATCAGAACGCACGCCGCAATTGCAAAATGTACCTTAAGCCGACGGAGCAGCAGCTCAGAAAACAAGCGATGAGAAGCTACAACCACAGCGCACAGGGCCACGAAGAGACATGAGTCGACAATGCCAACGTGGTTGACGCTGCCCACCACACGCCCAACCGATTCTGAGAGCAGCGAAGGCGACATGCCAGCAATCTGCCAGAGAAAATAGGCAGACAACCCCAGGATAAGGAGCGAACGTGAACGGCCGAGCCAGCTGCTAGCTGCGGCGTCGTCGCTTTCTGCTCCTGGCTTCAACTCTCCTCACCCACTCCGTTCTGCAAGCGCTATGCCTGTTAGCGTCCGTCAACGTAATGCATCATAGCTGATTTCGTCGCAATCCGCCGTTGTGACGGGGGCAACGGAAGCTTTCCTGCGGACGGAACACGTGGTTAGCTGCTCAGCGCCAAACATGCGAGTAACTTCGGCATTCATTTCGGGAGCGTCCCAGCCTTCGGTGAAAAGCTGCCTTCCCTTTGCCGCGCCGATTCGCTGGCCTGTTTCGTCCATGTCAATTTGAGCGAGTCCAGCCACGGGCTTGTCATGGGGGCTAATCACAGCGCGGCCCTTCCAGCTGCACTCTGACATCCGAAACAAACCTGACAGCTGGTTTTCGCCTCAAGGGCATTTGTCGCAACCATAAGCTCCTCCAAACTCCGCCAGCTTATTCAGAACTATAGCGCATAGCGAGCATACACCCCCCCCCCGCACATCATAATCTTCTGCGCCTAGTCTGTCTCCTTCTTCTCGTAATACCTGATGGCGGCCATGAAGTCTTCGCCGTAGCGCTTGAGTTTGGCCAGACCTACGCCGGAGATTTCCAGGAACTCCTCGTCGGTGGCGGGGCGCATGGCGGCCATGGCGCGCAGGGTGGCGTCGGAGAACACCACGTAGGGCGGCTTGCCCATGGCGTCGGCCAGCCGCTTGCGCAGGGCGCGCAGCTCCTCGAACAGGCCTTCGTCGGCTGCATCCATGGAACGGCCCCCAAAGGTGCGGCCGCCGGATTCGCCCGGCACCAGGCGCTCCCGACCGTCGGCATCCGCACGCTTCCGCACCGACGCCTGCCGGGGCTGCGACTGCTTGATGGTCAGCCTGAACCCCGGATCGGCCACTTCGCGGAAACGCGGCCCGAAGCCCACGGTGGGATACGTCCCCTCGGTGATGACCAGGTGCTCGCCCACGGCCAGCAGCTCCACCACCTCGCGCAGCAGCACCGCCGGGGCAGCTTGGGTGCCGGGGCCGTTCCAACCGGGCCCCAGGCGGCCGAAGCAGGGCAGCTTCTGCAGCCCCAGCTCTCGGATGCGCTCGTTGTCCGCGCCGCGCAGCACGTCCACCACCAGCGTCTTTCCGAAACGCCCGCGCATGGCCTGCACACAGCTCATGATGGCGCGAGCCTCGGCCGTTACGTCCACCGCCCGGAATCCCCCGTCGCAGTTTCCGCAGTTCCCGCAGCCTTTTCCAGAGCCGCTCGCAGCTAAGCCGCCGCCTTCGGAGACCGCCGGACTCTCTCCCCCATCACGCGGGACCGCTTCCCCATACGTACCTTCCGAAGCGGTGCCGCAGGACGTCGACCCCTGAGTCGAGCCGCCCATATCCTGGCCGAAGTAGCGCAGGATGTAGCGGCGCAGGCACTCGGTGGTGTAGCCGTAGCCCACCATGGCCTCCAGCATGCGGCGGCGGGCGGCCCGCACCCGCTCGGCCTCCTGGGGGCTCAGCTCCTCGTTGGTTGACTCCTGCTCGATGAAGAACCGGCCCGTGGAGATGTCGCCGTCGCTCCAGAACAGCAGGCATTCCGCCGGCTCGCCGTCGCGCCCGGCGCGGCCCGCCTCCTGGTAGTAGGCCTCCATGGACGCGGGCATGTTGTGGTGGATGACGTAGCGCACGTTGGACTTATCGATGCCCATGCCGAAGGCGTTCGTGGCCACCATCACCGGGGCGTCGTCGTTGATGAACGCCTGCTGGTTGGCCGTTCGCTCGTCGTGGGAGAGCCCCGCATGGTAGCGCGTGGCCCGCACTCCCGCCGTCACCAGGGCCTCGTGCACCTTCTCGACGTCCTTGCGCGTGGAGCAGTAGACGATGCCGGAATCCGCCGGGTCCGCCAACGCCCGGGCGGCGATGCGCGCTAGCTTGCGCTTGGGCTCCAGCCGCTCCACCGAGAAGCGCAGGTTCGGCCGATCGAAGCCGGTGACCAGGGTGAACGGGTCGCGAAGCCCCAGCAGGCGCACGATGTCGGCCCGCACCCGGTCCGTGGCGGTGGCGGTGAAGGCCCCCACGGGCGGTCGCGCAGGCAACGATGCGACGAACTGACCGATGGCCAGGTACGACGGTCGGAAGTCCTGGCCCCATTGGGATACGCAATGGGCCTCGTCCACCGCGATCAGAGAGATGGGCGCATGGGTGGCGAACTCGACGAAGCGCGGGTCACCCAAGCGCTCCGGCGCCATGTACATGAGGTCGAAGGCACCCCCGAGCGCCTGGGCTAGCACCGACCCCTGCCGGCTGGCCGACAGCGACGAGTTCAGGTAGGCCGCCCGCACCCCCACGTCCCGAAGCGCGCGCACCTGGTCCTCCATAAGCGACACAAGCGGGCTTATGACCAGGGCGATTCCCGGCCGAACCAACGCCGGCACTTGGTAGCATAGTGATTTCCCGCCGCCGGTGGGCATGACCCCCAGCACGTCGCGGCCCGCTAGCAGCGCCTCCACCAGCTCGCCCTGCCCCGGCCGAAACGTGCGGTAGCCGAACACCTCGGACAGCACCCGATGGGCCGCCCGCAAAGGCAGCTGCCCCGGCTCGGAGGCGAACTCATGGCCGGTATTGTATTTCGGAAACCCGTCCACCTATCCCACCGCGAGCAGCTTGTCGGCTATGGCGGCGCGGGCGTAGGCGCTCGTGGTCACGCCTTCGGCCTTGGCCCGTTGCTCCACGGCCTTCTTCATGCCAATGGGAACCTTGATCGAAATAACAGCCGTGCCCTCGCTCGAAAGCGGCGGCCGGCCGTAGACCACCTTCCCGACCGTGCGTTCCCCTTCGGGAAACTCGCCGCGCTCGTAGGCCTCGCACCATCCGTCGATCATGGCGTCCGTTATCTCCCGCCCGTCAGGGGCAACCCACGCTTTGCTCATCGGGACCTCCTTTCGGTCCGCTCTATCTCTTCCCGAAACTTCTTCTGCACCGGCGACATCGCATGAATAACGAGCCATCCGGAAACGGTCTCCACGGCTATCAGCTCGACCTCCCTACCGTCCGGCAGCCATCCGACCATCAGCCATCGGGGAGGTTCCTGGGTGCCGCACCGCTGGATGCTCTTCGCCACAGCGTTCCAAGCCTGCCTGACCTCGACCTCGCTCAGATGTTTGAGCGCATTGGGGTGAATTTCCGGGGCCACGGCGCTCCTTCCTTTTCGTCATACCGAAAGTATACTATAGGAAATGACAAAAACCCATTTCTTCGCATCAGCATCGACAGCGTGAAGCAACAAGCAACTCTCCGCCATAACGTCTTCTGCTATACTCGCACCCATTAATCTTGGGGGGAGGTCGAGGAGACATGGGTCAGGGGGTTGCATCTATGTCGCGTTGGGGCATCGGTCGCCAGTTGGGTGCAGCGGCGTTGTTCGCGGCCTTCGTTTCAACCCGATCGCTCTCGTCCTTCTACCCGCTTTTCGACATCCTAGGCCCCGCCACCCCGCAAGGCGAAATCTACGAGTCTTATGCCGCATTGCAGGTCGTAACAGCTCTCCTGCTCATCGGTATCCTCGCCGCCCACAAGCCTCTGGCACCTTTGCTGTGCAAACGGTGGCTCGTCGTGTTCGCCGCCGGTTGCGGGACGTGCGGAGCGCTCGCCCTTTTGGCCGGCCAAGCCCTGGGGTGGACCTTCTTCGGCATCCTCGGGTTGCTGCTAATGGCGGTCTATCCGGCCCTCTACCTGCCGACCGTAGGTCTGCGACTCTCGAAGCTCGATCTGCGCGATGCCTGCGTCGTGGTCGCCGTCACGTTCGCCTTTGCCGAACTGTACCGCTTCCTCTTCCTGCTGGTTCCAGCGGGAGGCGCTGCAAGCATATTCCTGTTTCCCCTGGTAGCAGGTGCTGTAGTGACGTTGCTTCCCCCCACAGAAGAGGGTTCCGCAAAAGCCGCCCAGAAGGATAGGAACGTTAGCGGCACCGAGAGCTCCTCCCCTACCGGCACGAATGCTATCCTGCTGTTTACCTCGGCCGCTTTGCTCTGCATCCTTTCGGCCATCTTCTCGCGCCTGCTCTCCAACCCTACCATAGACTCCATCGCTTTCGACGAACGGGCGCTGACGCTGTACGCCACCATCGTCGTCTTCATCTCCCTTGCCATCGTCGTTCGATTCGCCCCGCTGTCCATCGACACCTTGACGCTGCTGTACGCCTTCTGCGCCTTCGTGTTCCTGACTGCCCTCACCTCCACGGTTTTCCTGGCTTTCCAAGGCATTACCGCCAATGGCGTCGCGCTGCTCAAAACCACCCAGCGAATTTTCGAAGCCTTCATCATGACCAGCATCTTTTTCATCGTCAAAAATACGCGCATTTCCCCCGTAACCGCGTTCTCGCTTTACGGAATCTTCGTCATCGCAGTCCTGAACCTCCTGTCGAACGGTATCGCGGCTCCAGCGAACCAGTTCTTCGAAATCTACCAATCGCCGCAGGTCATTCCCATGACGGCCCTGGTCACCCTCTTCTCGCTGATCGCAATCTCCGCCACCTTGGCCGCCATCTTCCTGCGACGCAGCAAAGAACACCAGGTCACCGCAAAAGAGTACAACTCCCGTCTCTGCGAGTCGGCAGGGCAGGACAACGGCCTCTCGCCTCGCGAAATCGAAGTGATGCAGTACCTGTACCAGGGCTATAGCGTAAGCAAGATTGCCGAGAAAATGTTCATCGCCACCTCGACGGTGCAGGGTCACTCGCGCAGCATCTACCGAAAAATGGACGTGCACTCGCGCCAGGAACTTATCGACCGGATAAACGAGCGCTTCGTCTAAGCCCCTCGCAGTCGCCTCTCCTCCATTCCCTTGCATCCCGCGCAGACCGATTGATTCGCTCGAATTCCGGGACGGGGAAGACGTCGGAAGAATGCCGAACCATTGTCCCCGCAAACGCAGGCGATGGTTCGGCGCCACGAAAAGTGCGAGCGTATCTCCTGGTAGATTGCTTATAGCATATTTTATGCCGCTCGAATTCCCCGAAAACACTGCTCCCCGTGGTATACCGCAAGGACTCTGCGCACCGTAGAGTTTTCCCGTCCGAACAAGAGGAGGGGGGAACTCGATGGGGGAAACGAAGAGCACGCGGTGCCCGGGCCCCGAGCCCATGCTGCCAGAAGACAGGGTCTTGTCGCCTGAAAGCAACCAGGCGGCATACGACGAGCTGAAAGGCCTTTTTGACCGGGCCGATACGAGGGAGCTGTTCTACGCGGCCCTGCGCTTTTGCCGCGAACACCGCACGCGCGACGAGCTCGAGGCCATGATGGAGTCGCATCCGACCTTCTCCAGCACGGTGCTTACGGCGTCCAGCTGCACCGACATCCTGGTGAAGCACGGGGCTCTCGCGCAAAGCGTGCGGATTCCAGACGGCAGCCTGGTGAGCACCGAGGATTTCATCGCCATGATCGACCGCGACGAGGCCACCAAGGCGGACGGCGCGCTTACGGTCGTCGCGACCGCAGCAGCTCTTGAAGCCGCCGAGGGGCTGAGCGTCGGAAATCGCCTGGCAGGTTTGCTGAGGGAAGCAACTCCCGAGGGCGAAGCCATCTACCTTGCGGTGCTGCGGTTTTGCGCCGTCCCCCGCACGCTCGACCAGATCAAAAGCCTCCTTGAAGATTCGGGTCTCAGCACCACCCCTACAAAAGACCGGGAAACCGTCTATCCCTCCGCCATCGCCAACGCCTTGGCCCGAGCCGGCGCGTTGTGCTGGCAAAACGGATGGACGCTGACCCAGGAAGGAGCCGCCGCCATAGAGAATCGC
>DBFAWQ010000223.1:0-10090 GCA_048242115.1 Eggerthellaceae bacterium | reverse complement strand
CTGCGGCCCCCGCCGCTTCCCAGGCCGCGACCGCCCCGACCCCGCAGGGCTTCGGCACCGTGGCGCCCCCCGCGGCCTCCACGCCCGCTTCCGCTGGGCAGGCCGCCGCGCCTGCGGTTGCCCAAGCCACCGCTTCGTCGCCCGCTCCCGCGGCCCAGGCGGCTACGGCCCCGTCGCTTTCGAACCCCGCCGTGGTGCAGCGGCTGTGGCAGTCGGTGCTGGGAGCCGCCCGCAGCCAGGGTGGGGGACTCGCGACGTTCCTCGGTTGGGCCTCGGCTGTCTACGACCCGGCCACTGGAGGCATCGCCGCCGTGTTCGACGGCAGCCAGCAGTTCGTGTACAACCAGGTGCATAAGCCGGAGAACGTGCGCTTCGTGGCCCAGGCGCTGCAGACGGCCTTCGGGCGTCCCGTGCCCTTCGCTTTCGCCCTAGGTGCCCCCGCATCCGCCATGCCCTCGGCACCTTCGGTCCAGGCCGCCGTACCGTCGGCTTCCGCGCCGGCCCCCCAGCCGTTCGCCGCACCTTCGGCCCCGGCGTTTCAACAGCCCTTCCAGGCGCAGGCCGGCCCGGCCGCGGCATCCCAGTCGGCGCAAGTCCCGCAAGTTGCCGGCGTCCCTTCGCCGGCCGCTGCGGTCGCCCAGCCCCAGACCGTACCGACGCCTCAGCCTGCGCAGACCATGCAGGCGGCCACAGGCAGGCCCCCCGTTCCCGCCCCCGCGGCTTCCGGCACTTCCACGGCGACCCTTTCGGCCTCTTCCGCATCGACGCCCGGTGCTTCCGCTCCTGCGACGTCGGGAACGTTTGCTGCTTCGGGCGTCCCGGCGTCCACCCCGACGCCCGCTTCCGCGGCAGCCCCCGTCGCTTCCTCGGCTTCGGCGGCCCCGGCCACCCCTTCGGCCTCGGCTCCCGCCATGGCCATGCCTGCCGAGCCGCCCGACACCACCTCGGCGGCTTCCGCGGCCCGCAACGCCGCCTCCGCCGCGGCCGCGCCGGCCGACCAGGGGGCCGAGTACCTGCAGTCCGTGCTCGCGGCGGGCGGTTTTGGAGATTCCATCACCGTGTCCGAGGTGACGGATAACTAGGTAGAATGGGCAGATGCCCGCACGAGGCGGGCGCATTCGCAAGCATTCCCCGAAGGCTGCCGGCCGGACGCATCGCCGGCCGGGCAGCAGGACGACCGATCGAAAGGACCCGAGAATGGCAAAGCGCGGAGGATTTCCCGGCGGCGGCATGGGCAACATGAACGCCATGATGAAGCAGGCGCAGAAGATGCAGGCGGAGCTCGCCCGCGCCCAGGAGGAGATCAAGGACATGACCTTCGAGGCGTCGGCCGGCGGCGGCATGGTGAAGGCCGTGGCCCTGGGCGACGGGTCCATCAAGTCCATCACCATCGACCCGGAGGCCGTGGACCCCGAGGACGTGGAGATGCTGCAGGACACGGTGCTCGCGGCCGTGAACGAGGCCATCCGCGGCGTGAACCAGCTGGGATCGGAGCGCATGAGCTCGGTGACGGGCGGACTCAGCATCCCGGGGCTCATGTAGCATGCAGGCGGCTTCCTCCATCCAGAAGCTGCTCGACGAGCTGGAGCGGCTGCCGGGCATCGGCCCGAAGTCGGCCCAGCGCATCGCCTACTGGATACTGAACGCCGATGCGGCCACGGCCCTGCGCCTGTCCGAGGCCATCGCCGAGGTGAAGCAGCAGGTGCGCTTCTGCAGCCGCTGCTACAACTACGCCCAGGACGACCTGTGCGACATCTGCAAGTCGCCCCGGCGCGACACCGGCATCATCTGCGTGGTCAGCGAGCCGCGAGACATCCCGCCCATCGAGCGCACGGCCGTGTTCCAGGGGCTCTACCACGTGCTGGGGGGCGCCCTCTCGCCGCTCGAGGGCATCGGGCCTGAGGATCTGCGCATCCGCCAGCTCATGGCGCGCCTTGGCAGCGAGGAGGTGCGCGAGGTGGTCATCGCCACGAACCCGAACGTGGAGGGGGAGACCACGGCCACCTACCTGGCCCGGCTCATCAAGCCCCTGGGCATCCCGGTCACGCGTCCGGCCAGCGGCCTGCCCGTGGGAGGCGACCTGGAGTTCGCCGACGAGGTGACGCTCGGCCGCGCCCTGGAGGGCCGCCGCCCTTTGTAGGTGCCGGCGTTGCACGTTGCGGAAAACGAAAGAGGCGACCGAAACCGGCCGCCTCTTCTCTTGCTAGAAGAAGAGCCCTGTCCCCTCCAAAAACAGGACTCTTTTCTTCGGAAGTGTCAAACTTCTTTGCGCCTTCGAAAAAGCACAAGGCGTAGTATAGCACCGGTTGCTCGCTCGCTTCAACCATCATTTTTCGCTCCTTTTCGCGCTCGGCTCTGCTATACTGCCCCACTATTGCAAAGGGGAGGGACTTCGCAATGAGAACCGATCGCATCGACATACCGAGTCCGGCCATCGCCGTGGTCGGCAGGCACAACTCCGGTAAGACCACCTTGGTGGAGGCCGTCATCGCCGAGCTGACGGGCCGGGGGCTGGACGTGGGCAGCGTGAAGCACCACAGCCACGCGGGCTTCGACATCGACAAGCCGGGGAAGGACTCCTACCGTCACCGCGCGGCCGGGGCCACGGAAACGGTCATCGCGGCACCGGGCCAGATGGCTCGCGTGAAGACCATCGAGGGCGAGCTGGAATGCCGCGAGATCGTCGCGTCCATGCCCGGCCATGACGTGGTGATCGTGGAGGGCTATCGCAAGAGCGGCCTTCCCGCCATCGAGATCATGCGTTCGGGAAACCAGGCGGATCGGGCTGTGGCGCAGCTGTTTTCCCGGGGCGCCCGCGAAGGCTGGTCTTTGGACGAGGACTTCGCTCAGCTGGCCCGGGCGGTCGAGGTGCAGGGGGCCGAGGAGGCGCTGGAGGATCTGCGCTCGAAGATGCCGGGGGAGAGCACCGTGGCGGTGGTCACGGACATCCCCGAGGCTGCGGAAGCAGGGCGGGCCTTCGGCATTCCGGTGCTTCCTCTGGGAGATGCGGCCGCGGTGGCCGATTTCGTGCAGGAGCACTACGCGCGCCCCAAGCTGACCGTGGTGATACAAGCCGGCGGCCAGAGCCGGCGCATGGGCCGCAGCAAGGCCACGGTGCCCTTCGCAGGGCGCCCCCTCATCAGCCATATGGTCGAGCGCATGCTGCCCGTGGCCGACGAGCTGATCATCACCACCAACGAGCCGGAGAACCTCCAGTTCCTGTTTGGCGAGTATCCTGAAGCCAATCTGCGCCTTGCCACGGACGTGGTGGACCGGCGCGGCGCGCTCCCGGGCTTCCTGACGGCGCTCACGTCGGCTGGCAATCCCTTCGTGGCCCTGGTGGCTTGCGACATGGCCTTCGCGTCCCCGGCCGTGGTGGCAGCCCAGGCGTCAAAGATGGCCGAGCTCGGCGTGGACGCGGTGGTGCCGGTGAACAAGCACGGGTTCGAGCCTTTCCACGCGGTGTACCGGCGCGACGCCTGCCTGCCGTGCGTGCGGGAACTGGTCGAGCAGGGGTGCAACCGCATGCAGGACCTTTACGAGCGCGTTCGCATCTTCCCGTTCCCCCAGGAGCTGGTTCAGCGGGCCGAGCCCATGGGAGGCTGTTTCATGAACGCCAACACCCCCGAGGAGCTGGCGATGCTCGAGCGTTTCTACCTGGACCGCTGATAGCGCTCCGGGCAAAGCCCCCTGCGACGTCTGCGCCTGCCTGCCGTCTTCCCGTTCGCTGCATGCCTTCGGCGCCTGGTGCTTCCCTCGCTTTTCGCGCGGCCGCAATGGTGTACACTGTGCCTTTGGGAAAACGCCGTCCGGATGCGACGGGAGCGCGGCGCCTAACGAAGCGCCGGGTGAGTCGCGCGTGCCGGGCTTTTCGCAATAGAGAGGGTGGACATGCCGAACCTTGCCGACATCATGGAGGTGGCGGAGGCCCTTGAGACCAAGGGCGTGCTGACCATCGAGGACCGTTGCACCGTCGTGCGCAACCGCCATTCGCAGTGCCGCAAGTGCTCCGACGTATGCCCCACCGATGCGGTGTGGGCTCAGAGGAACAAGCTGCGCCTGAACCACGACCAGTGCGTGAAGTGCGGTGCCTGCACCACGGTGTGCCCCACGGAGGCTTTGGTGCCTCTGGCCCCGCTGGATATCGACCTGGCCGAGGCGGTGGCAAGCAGCATCGCCACCACGAAGGCCGAGGCGCGCACGAAACTGGAATCCGAATTCGAGAGGGGCGACTTCCGTCCGGCTGCGGACGCCGAAACCGACGCGGGTGCGCAGGCCGGTTCCGAGCTGGTTGACGCCGACGCTGCCGAGGCGCCGGAGCCCACCGACCAGGAGCTGTTCGAGCAGGCCATGGCGGCGGAGGAAGGCACCGCGGTGTTCGCCTGCGCCCGCATCTCATCCAAGCACATCGGCGACCCGGGCAAGTACGCGGAGGTGCCGTGCCTGTCGCGCATGGAGGAGAGCCTGCTTCTGGCCATCGCCGCCCGGGGCGTGCAGGACATCGTGTTCGTGGACGGCAACTGCGCCACCTGCAAGTTCCGCGCCAACGACAAGGCTATCGACGACACGGTGGAGTCCGTGAACGGCCTGGTCGAAGCCATGGGTGCCACGCCGCGGGTGCGCCGAAGCTCGGAGTTCCCGTCCTGCGCGCTGGTTCGGGACGTGGACGGCCTTCTGGGGGATGCGCGCCGCGACTTCTTCTTCCATACGAAGGACCGCGCCAAGGATGCGGTGGCGAAATCGGCCGAGGTGCTTGTGTTCAAGAGCAACAACCCCCAGATCGCCTCGTTGCGCGAGCGCATGATGGTGTCGGCCTCGGGCACGCTGCCGCAGTTCGACCCCGAGCGGCACCCCCGGGCCCTCGACGCGCTCTACGAGCTCTCTCAGCCCGACGGTCCCGCTGAGGAGGAGGTGTTCACCCGCCTGTTCGGAAGCGTGTCCATCGACCCGGCACTGTGCACGTCTTGCAATATGTGCACCGTGTTCTGCCCCACGGGCGCCCTGCGCAAAAGCGACGAAGTGCCCGACCGCGACGCCGAGGAGGAGGGCGGCATCGGCAGCTACCTGGAGTTTTCCGCGGCCGACTGCGTGCAGTGCAACCTGTGCGCCGACGCCTGCCTGAAGAAGTGCCTGGAAGTGAGCCCCTTCGTGCCCACCGACGATTTGTTCAGCTTCGAGCCGCGTCTCATTTGGCGCCCCGACCCCCCGAAGCGCAAAGGCGTCCTCTCCAGCGTCCGCCGCACGAAGTAAACCAGCCCTCTCGGCGCCCCAACTGTTCCGGCCGCTCCGTCCCTCCGGTGGGAGCGCATCGCACAACTCAAGTTTCGTCCCCTACTTCTGACCTGGTGTTATAGTGTATATTCCCAGTTCAAATAGGATGTAATTCGAAGGATGAAAAGCGAGTTGTGCGATGTGCGGCTGGCAAGCTGGCAGGACTACTTGAAGCTTCGTTCCCGCCCGCTAACTCGGAACGCCAGCAGGTAGACAGCCACGGCGCAGATCATGCCGTTCACCGGGCCCACGAAGAAGGGGATGTCCAACACGGAAAGCAGCGGGGCGCCGGCGAAGGCGCCGCCGGTCATGCAGCCCACCAGCAGTCCCACCGCCAGCGAGAGGATGCCGGGGAAGGACACGCCCGGCTGCACGCGAACGTTGTCGGGGTTGCCGCGGCGCACCAGCCAGTAGTCGGCGATGAAGGTGCCGGCCAACGCCGGGCCCGTGGCGGAGAGCACGCTTAGAAACGACTGGAAGGCATCCAGTATGCCGCCCACGGCAAGGGCGATCCCCACGATGCCGGAAACGGCCGTGGGCAAGAGCGTTCCCCTCGACGAGGTGCTTCTGGCCCGCCCGTTCGCGCCGCCCAGCATGACGGCGAAGCCCAGCCCCGCGGAGTAGACGTTGCCGGCGTTCACAGTCCAGGTGGACAGCACGAGCGCGATCACCCCCAGCCCCGGGAAGCCGATGGTGTTCATGAGGGCCGCCACGTCGCCCTCGCCGGTGAGGATAGCCAGGCACCCGGCGGTCATGAGAGCCACGAACACCGGCGGGATGACGCCGATCACGTTGGAGAGCACGGCGTCTTTGCGGGTGCGGGCGTAGCGGGCGAAGTCGCCGGCCGTTGCCCCTCCGAAGGCGAAGAGCCCCACGGCCATCTGGACGCCCGCGATGAACCCCGCGGCGTCGGCGGGAAGCGGCACGTAGGAGAGCAGTAGCGAGGGGTCGCCGGTCTGGGCCAGGGACGCCCCCACGCCGTAGAGGCATACGGCGATGAGTAGAGGGGCCGCCACGGCGGACAGCCAGGTGATGCCCGAGAACCCCATGAGCGCCGTGACCAGCATGAGCAGCCCCAACCCCAGCGAGCAGGCCCAGGCGGGCACGTCCACGGCGAAGGTGTCGGCCAGCATGATCTGCAGCGAGGCGCCGCATACGGCCGTCTGCACCCCGAACCACCCGATGGTCACCACACCCACGATGAGCGCCACCAGGTAGCGTGCCCCGGTACGCCCCAGCGACGGCTCGGCAAGATATACCGTGGGAAGCCCCAGGTCGCTTGCCTGCACGGACACCAGGCACATGTAGGCCACGACGAATCCGTAGCCCAAAAGGACGGCCGCTGCCGCGCCGGGGATGGAAAGCCCCAGTCCCAGCGTCGCCCCCACCATGAGCGTGGGGGCACTGAACATGCCGCCTGCCCGTATGATGGCGATGGGCTTCCAATCCTTCAGCTCGTCTTCGGCCACCCGCGCCGCCGCGTAGTCGGGCTTGTATTCGGCGCTGCTGCTCATTCCCGCTCTCTCCCGATTCCGTTCCCGTAAGCGCCCGAAGGCGAAAACCTAGGAAGTGTAGCACTGCGCAGCGACGACGGAGTGTGAAGGACGCCCTCGGGTGCGGCAAATAGGCGTACGGGCAAAGATGCGGAATGGGACGGAAGGGTTGGGGCTGCGGTGAGGCTGGACGGGGAAGGGGGGTTGCTTGTTTTGGCGGGCACGGAGGTCTGGGTCGGCAAAGGGACGGCTGCGATAGAACTGTGCCCTAGGCTGCGAAATTCCAGGAGCGGCGGGGGTGCGTACCGACGCGGAAGCGGGTGTCCCGCCGTCCGCCGTGCGCATTTCGCGGCCTCGGGGCGGCTTGGGCGCAGCCTGCGGTTTCGGTGAGCTACAATGGGCGCGAACTGGACGAGAGAGGTTCCCATGCGCTACATGACAGCAGGAGAGAGCCACGGGCCGTGCCTGACGGCCATCGTGGAGGGGGTCCCCGCGGGCCTGCGGGTCTCGGAAGACCAGATAAACCAGGACCTGGCCCGGCGCCAGTCGGGCTACGGGCGGGGAGGGCGCCAGGCCATCGAGCGCGACCGCGTGCAGGTGACCTCCGGCGTGCGCTTCGGGCGCACCCTGGGCACCCCGGTGGCGCTGACGGTGGCCAACCGCGACTGGCCTAACTGGACCGAGCGCATGGCCCCCTTCGGCGAGGCGCCCGAGGGGCTGGTGCGCGAGGTGACGCCCCGTCCCGGCCACGCCGATTTGGTGGGGGCCCTGAAGGTGGACACCGACGACTGCCGCAACATCCTGGAGCGCGCGAGCGCCCGGGAGACGGCTGCCCGGGTGGCTGCCTCGGGCATCCCGCGCGAGTTTTTGGCGGAGCTGGGGGTGGACGTGCTGTCCTACGTGACCTCCATCGGCCCGGCGGCCATGCGCGAGGCCGACCCCGTGGCCGACGCCGCATCCTACGACCAGCTGGCCATCGAGCAGAGCGAGGTGCGCTGCCCCGACCCGGAGGCCACCGAGGCCATGAAGCGGGCCATCGACCGCGCCAAGCGCGAGGGCGAAAGCCTGGGCGGCACGTTCCGCATCGTGGCGACGGGCCTGGTGCCGGGCCTGGGCGGCTATGCCACGGCGGGCGACAGGCTGACCTCCCGTCTGGCGGCGGCGCTCTTCTCCATCCCGGCCATCAAGGGCGTGGAGTTCGGGCTGGGCTTCGAAGCGGCCCGGCGCCCCGGCTCCGAAGTGCACGACCCCATCGTGCTGGACCCGAACTTCGGCTTCGCGCGCACCTCCAACAACGCCGGCGGCCTGGAGGGCGGCATGACCACGGGCCTTCCCCTGGTCATCACCTGCGCCATGAAGCCCATCCCCACGCTCATGACCCCGCTTCGCACGGTGAACCTGGACACGCTGGAGGCCGAGGAGGCGTCCAAGGAACGCTCCGACACCTGCGCCGTGCCTGCCGC
Source organism: Eggerthellaceae bacterium (assembly GCA_048242115.1). Lineage (GTDB taxonomy): Bacteria > Actinomycetota > Coriobacteriia > Coriobacteriales > Eggerthellaceae > Xiamenia. The sequence goes on along the minus strand of DBFAWQ010000223.1, from coordinate 1,863 downwards.
GGCCGTGGTCGCGGAAGGGGAGGTGGCCTTCGTGCTGGCCGAGGCCTACCAGGAGAAATTCGGCCGCGACACCATGACCGACATCCGCGCCGCCCTGCGCGCCTACCGCGACCGTTTAAGGACGATGGCCCGATGAGCGGATTGCAAGCGCTCCCCGGCCTGGGAACCGCGCGCGCCCCCATAACCGTCGGCACCCTGGCCAAGACGGTGTTCTTCGTGGGCTTCATGGGCGCCGGCAAGACCACCGTGGCCCGAAGGCTCGCCCGGGGCTGCGGCGTGGCGTCCGTGGACATGGACACCTACATAGAGCGCCAGGTGGGCAAGCGGGTGAAGGAGATATTCGCGGAAAGCGGCGAGGAGGGCTTCCGCGCCGTGGAGACTGCCGTGCTGCGCGATCTGGCCGAGGGCGCGGGCCGCCTGGTGTCCTGCGGCGGCGGCGTGGTGAAGGTTCCCGAGAACCGCGCGATACTGGCTGAGAAGGGGTTCGTCGTCTACCTGCGCGTGAGCGCCGACGAGGCGGCCGGCCGCATCAGCGACCGTTCCAGCCGCCCGCTCTTCCAGGACCTGGAAGCCGCGCGCGCCCTTGCCCGCGAGCGCGAGCCCTTGTACTTGGAAGTGGCCGACGTGGTGATGGATACGGCGGGCAAGAGCGTGGGGGCCATCGCCTCCGAAGTCCGTCGGGCGCTTTTGAAGGAGGGCGTCTTATGCCTGCAACAAAGATAGTGGTGAACATCCCGGACGAGGCGCCCTACGACGTGCGCATCGGCGAGGGCATCCTGGGAAGCCTTGGCGAGAAGCTCGGCGGCGTGCCGGCCCTTTCGAAGGCGAAGCGGCTGTTGGTAATCACCGACGACACCGTGGCGCCTTTGTACCTGGGGCAGGCGAAGGAAGCCCTGGCTGCCTTCGGCGTCCCTGTGGCCGACATCTCGGTCCCGGCCGGAGAGGACGCGAAATCCCTGGCCGTGGCCGGGGAGCTCTGGGAGGCCATGGCCATGCTCGGCCTGGGCCGCGACAGCGCGGTGGTGGCCCTGGGCGGCGGCGTGGTGGGCGATTTGGCCGGCTTCGTCGGCTCCACCTTCATGCGCGGCCTGCCCGTGGTGCAGGTGCCCACGACGCTGCTTTCCATGGTGGACTCGTCGGTGGGGGGCAAGACGGCCGTGAACCTGTCTTCGGGCAAGAACCTGGTGGGAACCTTTTGGCAGCCCGCCTACGTCTGCGCCGACACCGCCGTCCTGGCCACCCTGCCCGAGCGCGAGTGGGCCTGCGGCTGCGCCGAGGTGGCGAAGTCTGCGGTCATCGACTCCGACGACTTCTTCTTTTGGCTGCTGGGCAATGCGGACGCCATGGCGCAGCGCGACCCGGCCGTCGTGCAGCAGGCCATCGCCCGCTGCGTGGTGTTCAAGGCCGACGTGGTGTCCCGGGACAAGGCCGAGAGCTGCGGCGTGCGCGAGTGCCTAAACTACGGTCACACCCTGGCCCATGCCGTCGAGAAGCTGTCGGGCTACGGAACGTTTTCCCACGGGGCCGCCGTGGCCGAGGGCATGCGTTTCGCTGCCCGCATGGCCGAGGTGCTGCTGGGAACTTCCTCCGAGTTCGTGGAAACCCAAGGTCAGCTGCTGGACGCCCTGGGGCTGCCGGCCCTTACCTGGCGCGCCCCGGCATCCGACATGCTGGCGGCCATGAAGCACGACAAGAAGGCCCGCGGCGGTGCCATCCGCTTCGTGCTGCCGCGCGACGTGGGCGACTGGGTGGTGCAGCCGGTGGAGGATGCCGTGGTTCTGGAGGCGCTCGAAGAATGGGAAGCGGCGGTTTAGAGCTGCCGTTTGCTCGGGCGCTCTGCGGCTGGAGGCGAGGGGGCTTCGC
>DBFAWQ010000222.1:0-4576 GCA_048242115.1 Eggerthellaceae bacterium | reverse complement strand
CGGCTACGTCAACCCGGAGCTGTTCGCGAAGCCGGCGGCGTCGGCGCCGCGGCTGGTGTCGCGCATGAAGGGGAAGCGCTCCTACGGGCGGCCCCCGCTCGGCAACGACGACATCCTGCGGCTGGCCGCCGGGGAGTACGGTCGGGCCATGGCGCGGTCGCTGGAGGCCTACGGCAGCAACGCGCCGCTGCTAGCTAATGCCCTGGCGCGGGTGGCGGCCGACGGTGCCACGCCCGAGGGGCAGCGGGCCGAGCAGGCCATGGCGCTGCTGGTGATGGGAGCCGCCCACAACGACGGGGCCGTTGCGGTGGAGGAGCTCGCGCGCTTCAACGAGGTCGTCAACACGTCGCTTCCGCACACACCGTCCTATGAGTACCCCCCCCCCAGGGCCTATTTCGGGAAGAGGACCCCGCGGGGGATGGGGCCATCGGCCTTATGCGGCTAAGGGGCGCTACCGCAACCAGCAGGATCGCGTGGCTTAACCCCGACGGGCCGGGCGCGCTGGTCAGCGCCCTTCTGGCGCGCGATGCGGAGGAGGGGGCGCTCGTCATAAACAACGTGGAGGCCGACGTGTCCACCATGCACGCGCGCGTCCGCTTCCACCCCGGCGTCGGCTGGGCCGTGACGGGCCTGGGGTCGCGAAACGGCACCGTAATCAAGCGCCCGGCGCAGCGCGAGACCGTGGTGGTGGAGCCGCCCCGCGACGATGCGGAGGCGCCGCGCCCCGCAGCCGCCGGGGATGCCGCCGACTGCGCGGACGGCGCGGGCGCTGCCAGCGGCGAGGAGAAGCGGCCCCTCCCCCAGCCCACCGAGCCCGTGCCCATCTACCCCGGCGACGTGATCGTCTTCGGCAGCCGCACCGCCTTCTGCGTGCTGGCCCGCCCTTCCCTGGAGGGCCTGTTCGACTAACATCGAGGGGTCGGAGAACCCGACGGTTCCGACCCCTTCGCCGACGCATGCGTTTTCACAGCCGCGCAGCGATCCGGCTAACTACATCTCAGGCCGCTTTCCCGTCGCAACGTAGCGGTCGATGTCGGCGACCATCAGGTCTGGGGACTCAATGTGGTAGAGGAAGTAGTTGTCCAGCACGTACTGCGAAAGCCCCCTCTCGCGGAAGAGGTCGGCGACCTCCGGGCCGGAGAGGCCCTTGGCCTGCCGGTAGTACTCGATGGCGAACACCAGAAAGCGCATCTCCCTGCTCATGACTGCTCCTCGGGGTCGACGAAGAAGCCAAGCTCGGTCTCCTGCCGGTACAGGTCGGCCAGGGCGGCCGAGCTCAAATGCCACAGCCCGCTTTCGGGATTGCGCAAAAGCTCATAGAAGCTCGAGGCGTAGAACCCCTCCACCTGCGCCGGCTCCTCGAAGCCCAGCCTCTCGAACAGCCCGGGGAGTATCGCGGTGCCCAGAAGCACGGAGAGCTGCTCCGCCGACTTGGCCATCGCCCTCACCTCCCCACGATCCGCAACGACTCGAACCGCAGCATCCGCATGGGTCCTTGCCTTTCGGGCGTCGCGCTCGGGTTCTGATTCCTCTACCGTATCCGTACCGGCGATTATACAACGGCCGGGCTTCGGGACGCGTTGCGATAGGCATTCGAGAAAAGACGGAGTGCGCACGCTATCAAGAAGAGCTCAATCCATCCCAAATCCGCTATATGTGCTACAATGTGCTACATACCGAAAGCAGCCAAACGGAAAGACGCCTTAGCGAAGGACAGCCATGAAGACCAATCCTATCGGCATACGGTTCGAGCAGGAGGAGTACGACCGCATCAGCGCCTACGCGGCGACATGCGGCGCTTCGTTCTCCGACGTCGTGCGGCAGGCTGCGATGCTGCTGGTCGACTCGAACAGAGCGCGAGGCTACAAGTCGCTCGCGCAGATCGCGCAGGCTGGCGAAGGGGCGGACGTGGCGCTGCTGTTCGGCCAGTTCCTCGACGACTTCGCCCACGCGGAGGACAAGCTCTCCCTCATCGCCGACGAGCCTGTCTGGGACTACGACTCCGGCCGCTGGGTCTACGACTTCGCGGCGGCGGCCCACAAGCTCGCCCACGACAACGGCCTGCCCGTCCCCCGCTGGGCCCTCGCGGACCGCTACGTCGCCGACGAGCCCCTCTACGCCTTCGACACCGAGAACCCCGAGTTCCAGTCCTACCTGCGCGCCACCACCCCGAGGGAATACCAATGGCACAACCTGTTCCTTGGGGAGAACGTTCTAGCGAGGGCCTAGCTTCCTCGTTCGGAACCGTGCAGCCCCTTTTTAAAAGAGGACGAATCAGTCTTCGTTGATTACAATTTCCGCCAGCTGCTCCTCAATCATCTTGACCATTTCACAAGATGCTTTTTGCCATTTCTCCACGTCGGAAACGTCTAAGGGGCTTGTTTTCAGGGCGCCTCCAGCAGATGGCCTACTTTTATCCATTTCGTGCACGATCTTATGGCGCCGCCCTGTAAGTTTTTCGATATCCCCGCTGTGCGCAAAGTGATCGAAACGAACGCCGATGCGTTTCATCCACCCAGCAATCTGGTCCATGTTGTTGAAGGATTGCAGGCTTAAATGTTCCCCAATAGCTTCGCGCAGGAAATCATCAACGGTTTTCCCTCTATGCTTCCTCATTTCCTCTAGCGTAATTTTCTCTTTGGCCTTCGGCACGGTCTCGATGTTTATGCCCTTCAAAGCTCCCTCGTTTTTGCAAATAGGAAGATACTCGAGAAGTACCGAACGAATGTAATCCTCTTGTGCACCATGTAGAAAAACAACGGCAGCACGCAAGACGTCTGTGTCAAGCCCCTCAGTGATTGACCTGTTCTCGCTCCTTGCTCTTTTATACGCTTTTATCAGATTGCTGACCCTTCCAAGGTTTTCGGAATAAATCTCATACTGAGACGTAGCCATCGAACCTCCTTGCAACCAGCGATAAAACAGAGGAGCCAACTTACGCGGAAAAGAAAGAGGGGGCGCGCCGGAGCGCGCCCCTGATCGCGGCTTACGGCTGCCAGACGCCGTCGGGGCCGACGTAGTAGCGGCCGCCGTCCACCCAGGAGCTGGTGGCCATGGCGCCGCTTTGGCCCACCCAGTAGACGCCGTCGACCCAGACGTTCGCCGCCATGGCGCCGGAGCCGTACAGGTAGTACCACGCGCCGCCGACGTGGCGCCAGCCGGTGGCCATGGCGCCCGACCCGTCGAGGTAGTACCAGGCGCCGCCCACCTGCGCCCAGCCCGTGGCCATGGCGCCGCTCGCCTTCAGGTAGTACCACTCGCCGCCGACGTGCTTCCACCCGGTGGCCATGGCGCCGGAGTCCTCCAGCCAGTACCACTCGCCCCCGACGCTCAGCCAGCCGGAGTGGTCCATGGCGCCGCTGCCGCGCATCCAGTACCAGGTGCCGCCAACGTCCACCCAGCCCGTGGCCATGGCGCCCGAGACGGGCCTGAGCCAGTACCACTCGCCGCCGACGTACCGCCAGCCCTCGGCCATGGCCCCGGAGGGGTCGAGGTAGTACCACTTGCCGTCCACGAGCGCCCAGCCGGTGAGCATGTAGCCCGACGGCCCGAAGCGGTACCACTTGCCGCCGATGTGGGCCCAGCTGTTGGCGGGGTAACCGCCCTTGGCGTAGGCGTACCACCAGCCCGTCGAGTCCTGCCTCCAGGAGCCGGCCGGCGCCGCGACGGGCGTCCCCTCCCCCGGCTTCAGCCCGGCCGACCCGGAACTCTGGCCGCCCTGGTTGGAGCCTTGCGAGCCTTTCTCTATCGTAAACGATTTTGAGCAAGTTCCCGTGTAGTTGCCCTTGCCGGTCACCGTCGCCTTCGCGGTTCCCACCGCGACATTGGCGGAATAGGACACCGCGTAATCGGCGCCCTCCGTCAGTGTCTTTCCGCCAAGCTTAACCGTTACGCCGGGTTTCTTCGCGGTTCCGTCATAGGTATAGCTTGCCTGCGCAAGCTCAACGGACGCGCCCGAAAGAGAGGCAGGGTTGATTCGGAACGTCGCGCTACACGTACCCGCGTAGTTACCCTTGCCCGTTACCGTTGCCTTGGCGGTACCGGCAGAGGCGTTTGAAGCATACGAAACGTCGTAATCCTCGCCGACCGCCAGAGTTTTGCCTCCCATCTTTACCGTTGCGGCCGGCTCTTTGGCTGTCCCATCATACGTGAAGCTAGCCTGCGAGATCGACACCTGCGCACCCGAAAGAGAGACAGGCGTTATGGTGAAGGTAACGCGCTTGTAACCGGAATAGGAACCTAGGCCCTCGACGATGACGCTTGCGGTCCCAGCGTTCACGTTGTCCTCGTAGGAATGAATACGGTAATCGCTGCCCTCCACCAACGTTTTTCCGCCATCATTCAGCAAAACAGCGGGGGTAAAAGCCTTGCCGGTGTAGGACTGGTTCGGCACCGTTGCAGCAGAAACATCGGAGATGGCGGTAGTGCCCGGTTTTCTCAGCGTCAGAATGCCCGGCTTCCCGGGTTCATCGGGGCGCAGATATCCTCTTTGAACGTACCAACCATAGTTATGCCAAAAATCTTCAGCGTAATAAGACACGTCGACAATAGAGGTACCCAAGCCACCAGACACGGG
>DBFAWQ010000221.1:0-13401 GCA_048242115.1 Eggerthellaceae bacterium | reverse complement strand
CTATTGGTTCAGAAATCGTGATGTAGGTGTGATACAGTGGCCGACAAAGCAAACAGACGAGGAGAACTATGATTCGCAAGATTACGGCTGGGGTGCTGGATGGGGTGGTCAATCCGGTGCTTCGCGAGTATGCGGAATGCTACGTGGACATCGAACGGTCCTTTGCCGAGAACGTCGAGGAGCTGGGGCTGCCGTTTGCGGGGGAGGAAGCCGGGGCTGGAGCTGACGAGCCCCCCGAGGACGTAGTCGGCGGAGACGCTGCTGGTCAAGAGACCAAAGGAGCCGAGTGCCCAGTGGCTGCTTGCCCGCGCGAGGGTGCTCCTGCGCTTCCCCATGAACTAAGTAATTACGTAGATAATGGCCTTCAGATTCTCAACGATGGGAAGAGCCTGCTGGCCGGATGGCAGTCGAGCGCCTGTGCGGCGTGCCGGCTGGGCGTGGGGACCGAGACGTTCATCATCTCTACCCGCTGCCCGAAGCAGTGCTTCTTCTGCTTCAATCCCAACCAGGCGAACTACGACGGGCGCCATGGCGAGCTGCACGACGTGGTGGGACAGTTGGAAGAGCGCTACGACCAGGGCGTTCGCTACACGCACATCGCGCTGACCGGCGGCGAGCCGCTGCTTCACAAGCAGCAGACCGTGGAGTTCTTCAAACGCGCGAAGGAGCTGTATCCTCAGGTGCACACGCGCCTGTATACCAGCGGTTTCGGTATCGACGTGCCCACGCTGGAAGCGCTGCGCGACGCCGGCCTGGACGAGATTCGCTTCAGCGTGAAGACGGAGGATGTGGAATGGCCCGGCGCGGGAACGGCCTGCGCGGGCATTCCTTCCGAGCCTTCGGAGTCCGCATCTGCTGCCCCTGCCTTCCCGCCTGCCATCGAGGAGACGCTGGCCGCTATGGAGCTGGCCGTGGGCTACATCCCCGACGTCATGGTGGAGATGCCGGTGCTGCCCGATCAGCTGGAGCTCATGAAGGCGCTGCTGGTGCGCCTGGACGCCATCGGCGTGAAGGGCATCAACCTGCTGGAGCTGGGCTACCCCTTCTTCAACGCCGAGGAGTTCGCCCGTCGCGGCTACCTGCTGAAACCGTCCCCTTACCGGGTGCTCTACGACTACGCCTACGCTGGCGGCCTGCCGGTTCAGGGTAGCGAGCGCGCGTGCCTTCAGCTGTTGGCCTTCGCCCTTGAGCAGGGGCTTCGCCTGGGCGTGCACTACTGCTCCATGGAGAACAAGCACTCCGGCGAGATCTACCTGTCCAACGCCCCTACCAGCAGCAGTACCCGCTGTGCGCGCTGTCGCCCAACGACTACTTCCTGAAGACGGCGAAGGTGTTCGGAGCCGATCGCGAACCGGTGCGCCGGCTGCTCTCCGCGCTGCGGGTGCGCTTCCAGGACGACCCCGCGAACGACTTCCTGGCATTCAACCCCCGTGACGTTGCGCTTCTGGCCTCGGCTTTCCCCGATATGGAAGTGGCCATCAGCTACGCCCTGCGCGAGCAACGCGAGGAGGGCCCCGTCCTGCGCGAGCTGCGCCTAGACTTAACCACCTCCGCCACCTTCGATATGGCAGCGGATTTGTAGGGAGGAGGTTCGCGGCTGCTTCCGCTTTCGATGCCCATAGCCGATTTGTATGGCCGCCCGGTGGTTCGCGACCACCCCCATCTTCGGCGTAGCTGCCGATTTACAGTAGCGCCCGGCTGTTCGCAATCATCCCCCACCTTCGACGCCCGCGGCCGACTTGCAGAGGCGGTCGCTAGTTCGCAACGCTGCACGCTTGTGGTTTGCAAAGTGTACGGAACTCGCTGGCTCAAGGTGACATTCTTCCGTTTCCCCAGGTAAATGATGTGTGACAACAAAGGGATGCAAAGAAACGCACACTTAAAGTGCACGAAGATGCCCGATATGCGTGATTTGCTTCGGGTTCCAACATTCGATATCCCATTTTCCTCAGGGTTTACTTGGGGAATATAATATCGTATATTAACGACATAAAGTAATTTTATGTACTAAATATATGATGTTAGGAACATAATGGTTAAGCGACCCACCCCGGCGAGGACCCGATTGGCTGCTCGGTCTATAGGGGAGAACCTGCAGACGTGGCGCCGGCTGCGGGGCATCACGGCTCAGGAGCTGGCGGACAAGGCGAGCGTTTCCCGCGCGACCATTTCGCGTCTCGAGAACGGGGATCCGTCGGTCGCCATGGCCACGTTCCTGACCGTATGCACTGCGCTGGGCGTCTTAGACGGGGTGGTGAAGGCCACCGACCCCTTCGAAACCGACTACGGCCGTCTTCGCGCTGACCAGGAAATACCGCAGCGGGTAAGGAATTGACGATGGTTCCCAAGGTGCAGGTTTACGATAGTTCGACTGGCGAAGACCGGCTCGTGGGGACGGCTTGGTTCTCGTTGCGAAGGAATGCGCTCTCCACTGTGTTCGCCTACGACGGCGATTATTTGTCGTCGCCGGATGCCTATGCCGTAGATCCGGCCTTTCCCCTTTCCGCTCGGTCCTACCATTGTGACGGGATGCCCGGGGCATTCCGCGATTCATCGCCCGACCGGTGGGGACGTCGACTTATCGAGAAGAGTTTTCAGGAGCAATCTCGTGCGGAAGGCCGCTCGGCTCGAAGCCTAGACGAAGTCGACTATCTGCTTGGCGTTTTCGATGAGACGAGGGAGGGTTCGCTGCGGTTTTGCGAACCCGGAGGGTCCTTTGCGGCACAGTCTGCATCGATTCCTCCTATTGTCAAACTGCCCGAGCTTCTGGACGCAAGTAGGCAGGTGGCTCGGGAGGAAGCCGGGCTACCCCAGATAAAGGAGTTGTTGGAAGCGGGGTCCGGCTCTTTGGGCGGAGCGCGGCCCAAGGCGTCGGTTCTTGACGGCCGCAGGCTTCTACTTGCGAAGTTCTCTCATCCCAACGACCGATGGGATGTTATGGCGTGGGAAAAGACAATGCTCGACTTGGCCGCTTCTGCAGGGATCTCGGTTCCGAAGTCGGAGCTTGTACATATCGGGAACGAGTCCGTCCTTCTGCTGGAGCGTTTCGACAGGGGCGGCTCGCTGCTTGGTGGGCGCAGAACGGGTTATATGAGCGCCATGACGCTGCTTGGGTCTCATGACGGAGAGCAACGCGATTACGCCGAGCTTGCGGAAGCCGCCGCTATGTTGGTGGGCAACGCCCGCGAGCAGCTTTCGGAGCTTTTCCGCCGTGTGGTGTTTTCCGTTGCAGTGGGGAATGTAGACGATCATCTGCGGAATTGGGCGTTTCTGCGCAAAAGCGGCAAGTGGGAGACATCTCCGATGTTCGATGTGAACCCGACCCCTTACGAAAACGAGGCTCGGGCGACGGCGATTCTGGGGGAGGTCGGCCTCCGAGCTCCGCAGGCTTTGCGGGAGCTTGCCTCTTATGCCGATTTGGACGAGACCGAAGCCGTTCGGATAGTAGGCGACGTTCTTTCTGCTACGCGCAACTGGCGTCGGGCGGCAAAGAGAAACAGGTGCTCGGCGCAGGAAGAACAGCTGTTTGCGCCGGCATTTGAAAGGAACCGGGCGGCGCTGCGCGAGGCTTTCGGGTTGGGGACGCGGGGCGGCGCATAACGGAATCGCAACGGATTGGTCAATGCGAGGCTTCGGGCGGGGCGTTCGGGCTGTTGGTTTTCGCCCTCGTGATACGATGATTGAACAAGTCAGCTGATGGCGGCGGTTTCGGCGACGGCGGTTTCGGGCGAAACGGCGGCTGGCTTGGGGAAATGGCAATCATCGGGGAAAAGGAGCCTATCATGGCTGAGGATGCGAAGGTCAAGCTGGACGAGCAGGCCACGGACTACGAGCTGGGCGTGGAAGCGAAGTACGCGAAGCTGGCCCGCGAGGCTCTGAACGCGGGCGAGGAGGATCTGGCCCGTCAGTACCTGGAGAAGAAGTACCATGCCGAAGCGGCGGCCATCGGCGAGCAGGAGAACTACGCCGCCGACCGCAAGGCTGTGGCCGAGGGCAAGCCGGAAGACGGCCCCTTCAACGGCCCTGACGACGGCTCTTCCGTGGTGGAAGTGAAGGGCCCGCACGGCGAGGAGTATTCCAACGTGGACGTGCACGCCAAGGTTGACCAGGAGCTGGCCGCCCTCAAGCTGGAACTGGGCCTGGACCAGTAACCGGCGCGGCGTAAATCGAACCCAAACAACCGAAACCTTACGGCCTGAAAACGAATCGTAGAACGGCTGTGTTTTCAGGGGCAACTATGGGTTCGGAACGTATAATAAACAGACCCGCGTAATTGCGGGCGGAATCCGCGAGAAGGCGGACGGTGGGCTTGGAAAACTCGGCCGGGCTCCGCCGATACCGCCCCGATTCGCGGAAAACTGAAGCATGTACCGTGGGAATAGTCCAACAAGCTAAGGAGGACGTTATGGCGAACAAACTCGGTTTCTTTCTAGCCGGCGGTCTTTTGGGAGCCGGTCTGGCGCTGCTGTACGCGCCTCGTGCTGGCCAGGAGACCCGTGCGCTGGTCTCCGAGAAAGTGAACAACGCGTGGGGCGAGACCCAGGAGTTCGGTGCCCAGGCTGCCGAGCAGATCAAGCAGGCGGCCACTCAGGCCCAGGCCAAGACCCAGGAGTTCGCCCAGGCCGCGCAGGCTAAGGGCCAGGAGGTCTACGGCCAGGCCGCCAGCCGCGTGCAGGAGGTTGCCGAGCAGGTGAAGCCCGCGTTCTCCCAGAAGAACGACGAGCTGCGCGACAAGATCGATGCCGCTCGCGCCCGCATCGCCTCGCAGGTGGCCAAGAACGCCGAAGAGGCCCAGGCCGCTGCCCAGTCCGCTATCCCCGTGGCCGCCACCCAGGTGACCGATGCGGTGGACAAGGCCGCCGAAGCCGCCAAGGAGGCCACCGACGCCGTGGCCAAGGCCGGCGAGCAGGCTGCCGACAAGGTGGAGGAAGCTGCGAAGGACGCCCAGCACAAGTAGGCCTTCCGCAAGCTGCGTGCCACCCGCACAATTCTTGAGAGAACCTAAAGGAATACGCAAGAAGCGGCTTACCCGTCAGCAGACCAGCTTGGGGAAAGCCGCTTTTTGCTATAGTCGTTAAGCGCAGAGGCGCAACCGGAGGAACGGACATGGCCACTCAACTGATCACCACCCACGAGCTGGAAGGTACCCGCGTGCTGGGCGGCAAGAACGGCACCAAGCGCATCGGGAAGGTGCGCCGGTTCGTGTTCGCGCCGCGGGCGAAGCGGTGCATCGGCTTTCTGGTGAAGCGGCCCGACGTGCTGTGGATGTTCCGCCGGAAGGACATGTTCGTGTCCATCAAGGGCTTCGACTGGGTGGACGGCCGCATCGTGGTGCGCAACGAACCGGACGCCACCGACCGCGGGGCCATCAAGGCCATGGGTCTGAACTGGGACGAATGCGTGCTGTGGCTGGGGTTGCCCGTGATGAGCGAGAGCGGCGAGTCGCTGGGTATCGTGGGCGACGTCATGTTCAACCAGCGCACGGGCCTGGTGGAATCCATCACCACCGATTCGGGGGCAACCGCCAACGCCATCCTGGGCAAGCGCACCATCCCCGCCGACGAGATTCTGGGTTTCCGGAAGGGCGTGGGCGTGGCGCTGGCCGAAGTGGGCAGCGAAGGGGTGGCTCAGGAGGACGATGCCATCGAGCTGGGAGCGATCGTGGTCACCGACGAAGCGGCCAGGCTGGATGCCGAAGGCGGCGTTGCCGAAGCGGCAGGCAAGGCCACGGCGGTGGCGGTGGACAAGGTGAAGAAAGGCGCCGAAAAGGTTGCTGACAAGGCGAAACCTGTGATGAGCGACGCGGCGAAGGTGGCGGGCGAGGCCATCAACGCCGGCGCGCGGGCCACGGGCGAGCAGATAGCGAAGTCGCAGACCATGTTCTCCGACTTCAAGAAGGAGTACGACAAGGCGGTGGGCAAGAAGCCGGCGGCCAAGAAAGCGAGCGGCTCGGGTGCGAGCGCAAGTGCGGCCGCTAGCGCGAGCGCGAGCGGTTCCGCGAAGAGTGCTTCGAAGCCGGCGGCGAAGAAGACGGGCGCGGGGTCTAGCACGGGCGCATTGGGTGCGAAGAAGACGTCATCTGGCACCGCGAAGGGCAGCACCGCGAAGACCGCCCCCAAGAAGAAGCAGCCGCCGAAGAAGAACATGTTCGCAGCGTTCAAGGAAGAGTACGACAAGGCACGCCATGACGACTAACCATCAGCGTAAACCCGACGAAGCCCAGCCCACGGTCACTATCCTGGGGCACACCATGCCCAAGGGCGACGTGGTGAAGTTCGGCGGCCTGATCGCCTTCTTCGCCATCATGATCCTCGTGTGCTTCCTGGTGTGGCCCTACGTGAGAGAGATCTTCGAGCCGGGCGGGGTGGATCGTGTCATCGCCGACGTGCGCAACGCCGGGCCGGTCGGGTTCCTTATTCTGCTGGGATTGCAGTTTCTGCAGGTGGTGGTGGCTTTCATCCCTGGTGAGGTGGTGCAGCTGGCGGCTGGCATGATGTACGGGCCGTGGCTGGGCGCGGCGCTCATCCTGGTGGGCTGCGTTATCTCCAGCGCCTTCATCTTCGAGCTGGTGCACCGGCTGGGTGCACCGTTCGTGCAGTCCATGGTGCCCGTGAAGTACATGGACAAGTTCCGCGAGTTCGAGAAGACGGGCAAGCTGAACAGCATCGTCTTCATCCTGTTCCTCATCCCGGGCATGCCCAAAGACGTGTTCACCTATATCGTGCCGCTGACCGATATGCCCATGAAGACGTTCCTGCTGCTGACCACCATCGGCCGCATCCCCGGCGTAGTCGTATCCACCTACGCCGCCGACGGCCTGCTTGACGGCCGCATTATGGAAAGCGTCATCCTGTTCGTAGTGCTGGCGGTTGTGGCAGTAGCTGCCATTCTGCTGAAAGACAAGCTGATAGCCCTGCTCAGCCGCAAGAAGTAGGGGTAGGCATTCCGACTGCTGGCGTGCGCGACCCTGCAATCGGCCGATGGTTGGCGATTATCAGTGGTAGGATCGTCAGTTCGCTCCCCTCGATTGGTAGAATCGTCGTTTTCAAAACCGTTTTCCCAGTTCGGCTGAAAAAAGACGACGATTCTACCAATTCTCGGCCGCGGAAACGACGATTCTAATAGGGGGCAGAAAGGGGGGTTTCTTCCGTTGGCTGCGCTTAAGAATGCTTAGGGACTTTCGGCGAAGTCGCGCTGGGGTGGCATCGCGGCTTTCGAGCGTATACTATGACCCCATATTCTCGAATGGATTGGAATCTAGCTAGGCGCGGTTGAAAGGGGGCTGGGTCGTCTTGGATGTTGGGAATGCCGAAGCGAAGCTGGGCGCTCAGTCTGCGGAGCCGGATTCCGTCGTCTTGCATGATGGTATGGGAATGTCGGGCAGCGTGGTTCCCGCTGCCGTGCTGTCCGATGTCGTTGCTGCTTCCAAAATAGCTGATGGGGGGGGGTCGATGGATTCTAATGCTTCGGCCGCTGCGCCGTCTGCGTTTGACCCTTCCGATGTAGACCGCGCTGTTACTCCACCTCCGCCGTCTGCGGTTGCCGGGTTCGATATGCCTGTGGTGCGCGGGGGCAGCCTAGATCGTTCGGATGAGAGCCAGTTGCGTTGGGTGCCCTATCAGACTGCGGTCGCCGGTTCGCACGAAGGGGCGTTCGCGGCTGCCGTGCATCAGGCGCCTACGCCTCCGGAGCCTCCGCAATACGAGGTCAAACGCGACGCGTCGCCCATCCCTCCCAGCGGTTACGCTCCTGGAGCGTCGGCTTCGGCCTTCGTTTCGGCATCCTTTTCGCCTCCGCAGGGTCCAGCATATCCGCCGCCTAGCGGGTCGCCCTACTCGGGTTTCGGTTCGGGTGCGCAGCCGGCTTCTTCGACGGCGTGGCAGACGCCCTACGGCGCCCCCTCCTATTCGGTGCCTAATGCGCGCCCTCAGCAACCTGGCGCTTCGCAATCAATGCCCTACTCGCAGCCTTCGGCGGGTTCGCAGCCTTGGCAATCGTGCGCTCAGCAGCCCGCTCCCGGTTCGCAGCCCGTGTCTGCGGCCGTTCCCGAGGGGAAGGACCGCATGGTGGCTGGAATCCTGGCCATCCTGTTCGGAGCGTTCGGCGTTCATAAGTTCTACCTGGGCTATTACATGCCGGCGTTTTTGATGCTGGGCATCACGCTGCTGGGTGGATTCGTGAGTCTGTCCGTGGTCAGCTGGGCTGTGTGGGCCGTGGCTATCGTCGAGGGTATCATCTACCTCTCGAAGACCCCGCAGCAGTTCTACTGGACCTACGTAGCCCACAAGCGCGAATGGTTCTAGCCGGTGCAGGGCCTCAGATGTCGGGAGACGGACAGCGCACGACTGGAGGGTTTTCGGGGAAATCGCCCGAAACCCTTCAGTCGTGCGCTCCTATCGTCTGTGTTTTGCGGAGAAAGTCAGTACAATAGACTCGCAGTTCAAACTGCCAAAAAGCGAGCAGATGTGCCCAGGGTTTGAGGTTGTGAGCGGGGCGGCCTCAAACCCGTAAGCTGCTTGCTGCCGGTGCTTAGTATCGGCTGTCGAAGATTCGCTTGGTCTTCTTTTCGGAGCGGGGGAGCTCGCCCATGGGGACGCCTTTCGCATCCGGGGTGCAGCCGAGCTTCGCCTTGAAGATCATGGCCAGCTCCTCTTCGCAACGGGTCTTCGCGTCGCCTTCCAACGGCGTTTCGAACAGCACCGTGAGCACGTCCTTGCCCGAGATGTTCTCGATCATGACCTGGTACTCGCTGCTGGTGCCGTCGGTGCACTTGATGACTTCCTCCACCTGGGCGGGGAACATGTTGCAGCCCTTCACCTTGAACATGTCGTCGGTGCGGCCCACCAGGGTGTCGATGCGCGGGTGCGGGCTTCCGCAGGCGCATTGGCCGGGGACGATGCGCGTGAGGTCGTGGGTGCGGTAGCGGATGAGCGGCGCGCCTTCCTTCTGCAGGGTGGTCAGCACCAGCTCGCCCACCTCGCCGTCGGGCAGCACCTCGCCGGTGGCCGGGTCAACCACCTCGATGTAGACGTAGTCGCTCCAGATGTGCATGCCGGCGTGCTCGTCGCAGGAGATGCCGATGCCCGGGCCGTAGATTTCCGTGAGTCCGTAGATGTCGTAGATCTGAATGCCCAGCTCGCCGGCGATGCGGTTGCGCATCTTCTCGCCCCAGCGCTCGCTGCCGATGATGCCCTTGCGCAGTTTCAGGCGGTCGCGCAGCCCGCGCCGCTCGATCTCCTCGGCTAGCAGCAGCGCGTAGGAGCTGGTGGCGCCCAGGGCCGTGGCCCCCAAATCCTCCATCATCTTCAGCTGCTTGTCGGTGTTGCCCGGGCCCATGGGGATGGCCATCATGCCCATGCGCTCGGCCCCCAGCTGAAAGCCGATGCCCGCAGTCCATAGGCCGTAACCTGGGGTTATCTGGATGCGGTCGGTGTTGGTGAGCCCGGCCATCTGGTAGCAGCGCGCAAACTGGATGGCCCAGTCGTCCACGTCCTTCTGGGTGTAGGGGATGATGACCGGCGTGCCCGTGGTGCCCGAGGAGCTGTGGATGCGCACCACCTGCTCGTCCGGCACGGCCTGCAGTCCCAGCGGGTAGGCGGCGCGCAGGTCGTCCTTCTCCGAGAACGGCAGGCGCTCGAAGTCGGCCTGGGTGCGTACGTCGGAAAGGTCGACCTCGGCGAACTTCCGCGCGTAGAAGGGGCTGCGCTCCTTCAGGTTGCGAAGCTGCTTGGTAAGGAAGGCGAACTGGTCGTCGGTAAGCTGCATGATGGGCCTTTCTGCGTTCGATAGGCGTGTGCGCGGGCGGTTGCGGCGAGGCTGGCTGAGGCTGCAGCGACGCGGCGGTTGCAGGCCGGTTCGGTCGGTCGGGAATGCCCGCGTTGCATTCGCATTGTAGTGCACCCCCCAGCCGCCCGCTTGTTGGCAGTCCCATTCCACGGCGGAATCACGCATATCGGGCACCTTCGTGCAGAAAAGTGCACCAATATGCCTGAAATACGGGCTTTCGAAAGGCTTTCGCAGGTGGCGGAGGGAGAGGGCGGGGACCGTGGGCGGTCTGGGGTGCCTGGCGGGCATGCCGGCTTTGCGAGAGGGATGGCGATGCGAAGTGAGGCGAGATGACGCGCCGGGGCGCTCGGTGTGTGCCAGTCAAATGACAGTCGGCAAACGCTTCCGGTACTATCAATCGTGCCTTGATGAGGACAATATCGAAAAGGGAACGCCGTACGATTTGCTTCCCGAGTGCTATATCGTGTTTATCTGCACTATCGACCCCTTCGATTCTGGACTGCCGGTCTATTCCATGGGGATGAAATGCAAGGAGGACCCTGCGTTCGAACTCGAAACAGGCTCTCATTGGACGGCTTTGAATGCAGCAGCCTACGACCAGTTACCCGACGGGTCGCTTCGCGATTTGCTAGAATACGTTCACAACGGAACGGTAAGCGATGATCTCACGCAGATTATTCAGGATCATGTGGAAGATGCCAACTCCGACGGTCCCTGGGTTGAGGAGGCGCGCGAAATGCTGACGTACGAGCAGGTTTTTGAAGCAGAAAAGAGGGTTGCGCGCAGAGAAGGGCTGCAGGAAGGGCGCGAGCAAGGCCTTGAACAAGGCATTGAACAGGGACTTGAGCAAGGTATCGCTCAGGGCATCGAACAGGGGGAAGCGCGCATCAATGCTCTCGGCGAGAAGCTTGTGGCCGATGGGCGTATCGAGGACCTGCGGCGCTCCTTTTCCGATAGCGCCTTCCAACGAGAGCTTTTGGCGGAGTACGGCTTATAGCGTCGCCGCTCTGCAAGCTTAGTGCCAGCGCAATCCGAATTCGAAGCGGCAATCCGCGAATGTGCGCAGGGTAAGCGGAGGTCGGACTTCGATCGGTTTTGCGCTGGGGTGAGCGGCTATAATTTCGCCTATGGAAAACGACCAGCTCATATTGAACCGGTACAAGCCCCTTACCCATGCGGGTAGCGGCGGCTTCGGCTCGGTGGTGGTGGCGTGGGATACGCGCATCCAACGCAAGGTTGCCATAAAGACCATCCAGCTGTCCGAACGGGATGTGGCTCGTGCGGCGCTGCCTGGGGCCAATGCGGTGAGTGCGCGGTTCGCTCCGTCGCGCAGTCGCCAGACGGGCGCCCAAGCAGCCGTTTCGGGACGGTCGGGTGCCGGGGAGTGGCTGGCGCAGGAGGCGGAGGGTCTGGAACCGCTTCCATGGGAAACCGACGAGGAGTTTCGCCTTCGCTCGCAATCGGTGGGCGAGGGGTCTGGGGCGCGGGTCGCGGCCGTCGGCATCGAAACGGGGTTGGGCGACGCTGCGGTGTCTCCTGGGAGTGCGGAAACTCCGCCGGCCGCGGAGAGCCCGCAGAAGGCGCAACCGTCCTCTGCTTCGCTTCCTCGGCCCGGTCGCTATACCATGCAGGCTCCAGATGCCGCCTATAGCGGCCTTGGAAACGGTGCAGGTATGGGCGATGTGCTGGCAGACGCTCCGCTGACGTGGGCTGTGGCCGATGGAACCGTGGTGATGGAGGGCGGTCGCGCGGTGTTGGCGCCGAAGGCGCCGCTCGATTCGGATGCGGATTGCTTGGACCAGAACGAGTTCGGGGAGGGCGGAGCGTGGGCCGTTCGCGGCGCGCATGCCGGAATCCCCAGGACGCTGGTCATGGAGCAGGACCGGGGTGCGGCAGGTGCTGCCCGAGCCGAGGGAGACGACTTCGACGAGGACGACGCTGCCGATCCAACGCTCCGAGCGGTCTTGGAAGCTGCTGCGCAAGAGCCGGAGCTGGGACCTGACGGGCTGCCCTTGGTGCGGACGCTTGCGCATGTTCCCGGATTGGACGAGGCTCGGGCGGCGGCAACTTTGACCGACGAGAGCATCGTGGGCGTCTACGACTTCGAGATTCGCGACACCACCGCCTACCTCATCATGGAGTACGTGGAGGGGCTGACCCTCACGCAATTCGTGGGCACCTACGACAGCACGCTCACGCTGGATATGATCGCGGCGGTGCTGCAGGCGGTTTCCCGGGCGTTGGGCGTGGCCCACGAGAACGGCGTTTTGCACCTTGACATCAAACCGGATAACGTGCTTATCAATGCGAAAGGCCAGGTCAAGGTTACGGACTTCGGCCTGGCGACGTTGGCTGACGCATCGGGTCAAGGCGTTGCCGGCGGCGGTACCATCGGCTACATGCCCTTGGAGCAGATGCGCCAGCAACCCTTGGATGTCCGGTGCGACGAATGGGCGCTGGCTTCCATGATGTACTGGCTGCTGGCGGGTTCGAACCCCTTCCTCGCGCGGGATCTGAGCGGTGCCGAGGCGGCCATCGAGAACGCGGAGCTCGTGCTGCCGTCGCTATGCTGGGAGGATATGGACCCGGCCCTGGACGACGTGGTGTTCCAAGCCTTGGACCCGGAGGTTGACGAGCGCTTCGAATCCGTGGCGGAGTTCGCTAAAGCGATGAAGCCTTTCCTCGGCAGCGCGAAGAAGGGCAGAAAGCAGCTGGCAGAGCTGGTGGACGCCGAGCTCAAAGGCGAAGCCGAAGAGGAGGAACCCGAGCCCGAAGTCGAACTCGCGGAGCCTTCGGGATGGGCTACCCGAGAACCGGGGCTGCCGTTGTGCTACCGCATTACCCCTTGGCATAGGGCTGTCGGTGCCGCGGTGGCGGGGGCTGCGGGAAGCGGAGTCCTTTCGGCGGTTGGCTGGGCGCTTATGCCCGCGACCGGCGGCCTCGCCAACCCGCTGTTCTGGGGGCTGTCGGGCATCGTCGCCCTTGTGGGTGCGCTGGCGCCTTGGGCTGGCGCGCTTATGGCGTGCCTGGTGCTGGGGATCGGCCTTGTGGTGTCTGGTGCGCCGGCTTTGGGGATTGTTCTCATTGCTGCAGCGATCGGATGGAGCCTGTATTGCGGCCGAGAAGCTTCGGCTCAGGCCAATGCAGGGCTGTCGTTCTCGCTGGCCGGAGCTGTCGGCTTCGGCATGTTGTCTCCCTTGGTGGCGGGGTTCACTGCGCGACCTCTGCGTGCGGTAGCGACGACGGCCTTTTCGTGTCTGCTGGCCTTGACGCTCTCGTCGATCGGGTTGGCTGTCGCTGCGGGATCCGTACCGGCGCTTCCTCTGGAAAACTATGACTTTCTGGCGGCATTGACCGTTCCGGCCGAACTCGACCAAGCGGCCCTCGACATCCAGGGAGCGCTTTTCGCCCAGATCACCGCTCCTCAAATCTGGGCGGTAGTGGTGTCGTGGCTGGTGGCGACATCCGTGCTTGCGCTGGCGCGGCTTCGCCGTTCGCGGGCTATGACGGTAGCGGGTGTGGTGGCGGCTGCCGTGGTACTGGGCGTAGGCATCTGCGCTGCGGCGTTTCTGGCGGCAGGAAGCCAAAGCGTCATGCCGTCGCCCTGGTCTATGG
>DBFAWQ010000220.1:0-2728 GCA_048242115.1 Eggerthellaceae bacterium | reverse complement strand
GCGGGAGCACTCTTCGTCAGGCCCAGGAAGTCCTCGACCATCTGCGGGTTGTTCTCGAAGCCGCCCATAGTCATGACCACGCCGTTCTTGGCGCGCACGTTGACCGCCTTGCCCATCTTGTCGACCACGACGCCGATGACCGCCTTGCTGACCGGGTCCTGAATCAGGCTCTCCGCGGGCGAGTTGTACCACACGTCGATGCTGTCGGCCATGGACTTCACCTTGTTGCGGTAGACCTTCCACAGCGCCGAGTTGCATACGTTGTCGCTCACGGTCAGCACGTGCAGGTCGTCGCCGCCCTCAAGCTCGGGGTACTCGGGCGCGAACATGCCGATGAGCGGCTGCTTGGAGGAGTCGTACTTCCAATCCAGGAAGTTCTCGTCCGGCACTCCGAAGAAGTCGCGCAGCATGACGCGGGTCTGCGTCAGGCCCTCGGCGTAGACCTCCATGAGCTCGTCGTCCACGGCGAAGTCGCCCGCCATGGCCTTGTTGTAGGCCAGCATGGCCTCCTTGTTGTCGGAGTTCAGGATGATCTGGCCGCAGAAGCGGGAGTTGCCGCCCTCCATGCCCAGAGGGGCCTTCTCCACCAGCAGCACCTTCGCGCCGGCGTCCGCCGCATAGCAGGCGGACACGGCACCGGCGGCGCCATAGCCGATGACCACGACGTCGTACTCGCCGTCCCAGGCGATGGTGTCGGCGAAGGTCATCCCCTCGCCGGCTTCCGCCTTGGTGCTCGCGGCAGGCGCGCCGCCGGCGGTCTGGGGCGCGCATCCGGCCAGCGCACCCAGGCCGGCCATGGCCGCTACGCCCATTGCGGTTCCGGAAAGAAACTCGCGACGACTAACTTTTCCCATTTATATCCACTCCCTTGTGTTGGATTCCTCGGCCGAACCGTCGGGGTTTCGGCCGTCCGGAGGATCTACTGCCTTCGGGCAATGCGCACTTTACCGTCCTGAGCTGGGTTACCGTGAGAAGTAAAACGGGGTTATCCGGGGTGCAATTCCCTACCCCGCAGCACTAACCCACCTCGCTAACCCACCGAAGGGTTATCAATTTGATGCTGGCGCGAGGCCTTCCGTTGTGCTTTCATGGGTAGCACGAGAAGGGAGGCGCCGTGAACCATTTGAAGAAGGCTGGGAGCACCCTGTGCTCGGGATTCGAGCGCCAGTTCGAACCCCGGGGGTCGACGAGCCTGTTCGTCGGCCTCGCATGCAACCTCGCCTTCGTGGGCCAGATCTACTTCTGGCCCGCCCTGTGGCACACCTCGGTCTACAAGGCCTCCTACACCGATGCATCCTATGTGGCGGAGCTGCTCAGCGCCGTGCTGCTGGGGCTCTGGCTGCGCCGCAGCGGACGCGTGGCGCCGAGCTCTGCTGCGCTCATCGTCGCAGCCGCGCTTGTGCAGGCGACCCTCGTGCTGTACTGCGTCCTGTTCGAGATGGGGATCGAGGTCCCCAATGCGTTCAACTGGGTCTGCGGGGCCGTGTTCGGCGCGTACCTGCCCCTGGCCATGAGCTCGTGGCTTGATCTCCATATCGGGCTCCGGCCCGTGCGCGTCATCTGGAACATCATGCTCGCCGCCGTGTTCGCCTCGTTCGCGATCTGGGTGTTCTCCGGGCTTACCGGGGTGAGGATCTGCGTATGCATGGGGGCTCTGCTCCTCATCTCCACCGCCGTCCTCGTCGGCAAGCTGAGGGCGGAGCATCCCGTCGCCCCCGAAACGGAATCTGCCCGGCCCCGAAGCTCGTTCCGCTTCCCGGCATCGGCGACGCTCCTGTTCAGCTTCGCCTTCATAACCGCCACCTCCTTCGCGGGCATCGAGGGGGAGAGCGCGTCGTTCGCCACGGGGGCCTTCTTCGCCCCCATGCTGGTGGTATGCGTAGCCGCGCTCCTGGTCAACAACTCGGCCTTCCCGCTCTCGACCGTCGCGGTTCCCGCCATCGTGATGGCCGCCATAGCCACCTCGTCGCTGCACTTCGACCCGGCCGTGTCGTTCGACCTGGCCGCCCTGGGGATGTTCCTGTTCCTGGCCTATGCGGTGCTGCTCATATGCGCCGGCATGCCCCACGAGCACCGACGCGCCAACCAGGTCTTCCTTCGGCTTATGGCCGCCTTCTCGCTCGGCTGCATCGCCGGGCGCACCTGCATGGCCCTGTGCTACCTGCTGGCCGGGGGATTCGCATCCGATATCATCGTGCTGCTCTCCATCCTGGCGGCGAACACCGCGATGGTCATACTCATCCGCAAAGGCCTCGCGCAGCGGCGTCCGGAAGGGATTGCGGATGCGGGGGGCGCGGACGAAGACGGGAAGGGGCCCGGCTCGCCCTGGCAGGCGCTCGTAGACCGCGTCGCGGCCGAGCGCAACCTGGGCGAGCGCGAGAAGGAGGTGCTCGAGCTGCTTCTGGCCGGAGCCTCCGCCAGCGAAGTCGCCCGCAGGCTGGTCATCGCCAACGGGACCGCGAAATCCCATATACGCCACGTGTACGGAAAGTTGGGCGTCCATAGCCGAGAGGAGCTGTTCGACCTGTTTGGCGGCGTGCGGAAGGACGCCGATCGCCAGCAGGGCACGTAGGGCCGCCCTGCCCGTTCCCCGCCCGCCGTCCCTTCGCCTTTCGGTCGGCCACGGCAGCTGCCCGAAAAGCGAATGGACATGGCGGCGCATTTGCCCTGCCCGTTTCCGATGCGGGCGACCTCGAACCGAGAGGGCGGAGGCGCCCAAGTGCAGATG
>DBFAWQ010000219.1:0-12586 GCA_048242115.1 Eggerthellaceae bacterium | reverse complement strand
GAGATGAAGCACAAGGTGCTCTCCGCCGAGATGAAGCTGCGCGCCAGCCTGGAGCGCCAGGAGAGCCGCGGCGCCCACTACCGCAGCGACTACCCGTACCGCGACGACGACAACTTCCTGTGCTACATCACCGTCACCAAGGGCGACGACGGCCAGATGGTCATCGACCGAGTGCCGCTTGCCGAGGAATGGAAGGGCGACACGAGCGCCGAGTACACCGCACGCTACCAGGTTCGCTTCCCGGGCGAGGCCAAGGCATTGGGCCTGCCCGAGGAGCAGAGCACCGGCGGTTGGGGAAAGTAACAGGGAAGGGGAACAGCAATGAGCGTTGAGCGTTACGATCTGAACAACTGCATCGGGTGCATGCACTGCGTGACCGTCTGCCCCATGGACGTGTTCCGCTTCGACAGCGCGAACATGAAGTCGGTCATCGCCTACCCGGAGAACTGCCAGAGCTGCGGCCAGTGCTACATGGGCTGCCAGGGCCGCTCGCTGGAGATGTCCTACTACCAGACGTCCCTGGCCACGGCTGCGGCCCGAGCGGCGGTGCCGGACACGGTTACCCCCGAGTTCGTGAAGCAGGCCACCATCGCCCAGCCGGAGAAATCGGCCGAGGAGGCCGCGGCCAAGGCTGCCGGCGGCTCTGAGGGGTCGGGCGGCTCCGGCGGCTGGAGCGGCAAGTAGGAAGTCCCGGGCAAGCGACGGCTGGTCGGCGGCTGCCCGGCCGGCCGCATGGGGCGCGCTGCGGTTTTCCGCGGTGCGCCCCTTTTTCGTACCTTGCGTTACCGCGACGCTACGGAACGGTTGCACCTTGCGCGCTGCGCCCGTCGACGGCTCCCGCAGGGGAGGGCGCGGGCCTATAATCCCGAAGGGGGAGGCGGGATTCGGAACCTTCGGGGCCGACAACCGGGTTCGCCCTGCAGGCATGGGTGGCGTAACGAAGCGGAGGGGTGCAGCAAATGGACCGCGAGCGGGAGATCGTCAAGGGCAGCCTCATCGGCATCGCGGGCAACATGGTGCTCGTGGCGTTCAAGCTGGCCGTGGGCTTCGCCTCCCATTCCATCGCCATCGTGCTGGACGGCGTGAACAACGCCACCGACGCGCTCTCCTCCATCGTCACCATCGTGGGCACGAAGCTGTCCATGCGCCAGGCGGACCGCAAGCACCCCTTCGGCTACGGGCGCATCGAGTATTTGACCTCGGTGGTTATCGCCGCCATCATCCTGGCGGCGGGGCTTATCTCCCTCAAAGAGTCGGTGGTGAAAATTATCGACCCGGGCGCGCCCAGCTACTCCACGGTCACCATCGTCGTCATCGTGGTTGCCATCATAGGCAAGATCGCCTTGGGGGTCTGCTTCAAGCATTACGGCGACAAGACCAAGAGCGAGGCGCTCATCGCCTCGGGCGTCGATTCGAACTACGATGCGGTGCTGTCCGCCGGCACGCTGGTGGTGGCCTTCGCCCAGAATATCTGGAACGTCAACATCGACGGCATCGTGGGCGTGGTCATATCGCTGGTGGTGTGCAAAGCCGGCGTCGAAGTGCTGCGCGACGCGCTGGGGCCCATCATCGGCCAGCCGGAGAGCGCCAAGCTGGTGGACGAAGTGGAGAAGTACGCGCTCACCTTCCCGGACGTGCAGGGCGTCCACGACGTGGTGCTGGACGACTTCGGCCCGCGCGAGACGTTGGGACTGGTGACGGTGGAGGTGCCCGACACCATGGAGGCGCGGCAGATTCACGGCCTTACCCGCGGTATCGCCGAGGGGCTGAAGGCGAGGTTCGGCATCATAGCCGCCGTGGCCATCTACGCGAAGAACACCACGGGACGGTTCGCCCCCATGCGCCAGGAGCTTTCGGACGTCGCCGCGAAGGATCCCTCCATCCTGCAGGTCCACGGCTTCTACGTGGACGAGCCGGAGAAGGTCTGCTACTTCGACCTGGTCACGGACTTCAAGACCGACGGAACGGCCATAGAGAAGCGGGTGGTGGACGCCATGGGCAAGCGCTATCCCGGCTACAGCTTCAACGTGCAGCTGGAGCGGGACTACGAGCGTTAGATGCCATCATCCCCGTCCCCCTGACATAGATGGACATGCGTCCTGACATGCCATCATCCCCGTCCCCCTGACATGGAGCGCTAGGTTTATCCTCTGCGGCTTTCGCGCAAAAACGAAGCGGCGATAGGCCCGTGGCCTATAATGGGCGCCAGCATCGTTTCGCGGTCGCGCCTTTTCCATGGCGGCCGCTTTTCCGTCGGAAGGCCCCCATGAACGTCAACAACGCCATCCTGCATGTGCTGGACTTCGAGTCCTGCGCCAACGTGTTCGCCGAAGCGCCGCTTTCCCTGGCCGACAAGACGGCGAAGCGCTACGTGACCTCGCAGGCCAAGCGCACGCTCACGAACATGGACCGGCGGCGAGGGACCTTCGAGGAGAACAGCAGCTTCGCCGCCGAGCTTCGGGCGTACGTGCGCGGCGAGCGGGATTTCGTGGGGCTTTCCACCGACATCGCGCAGTTCCTGGCACGCGAGCTGGGGTCCATGGAGAAGACGCCCTCCACCGACGTGCTGGTGGTGGACTTCGAAGGGGAACCCGTCTGCGAGGCGCTGCCCTGGGAGGACGAGCCGGAGGAGGCCGAGGGGGAGATCGACGGGCTTGCCGACGGCGCGCCCGACGTCCCCTCGGAGGACGGCGCTTCCGACGTGCGCGAGGCGTTGGCTCGGGCGAGGCAGGACGCCGGGCCGCGCTATTTCGCCGTCATCCTGCTGGAGAGCCATCCGGCCTACATGCACGAGGTGGGCGCCAACGACTTCGGCGACGTGGCCACCACCGTGGCGCGCCACCACGCCATCCTGCCGAACCCTTCCCAGAAGGTGTCGTCCTTCGCGGTGGTGGAGCTGGCCACCATGGACGTGTGGTTCGTGGACAAGGTGCGCGAGATTGCCGGCGAGAAGCGGCTGGTGCTGCCCGAGGGGCTTTTGCAGTGCTCGTCCCAGGCATCCAGCAAGGAGGTCATCCAGGCTGTGGCCAGCGTGGTGGAGGAGGTGGCCGACCAATTCGGCGCCAACAGCGCGGTGGCCCTTTCCAAGGCGAAGGCCTACGTGGCCGAGAATGCGGACGCGGACGAGGATCTGGACGTACGCGAGCTGGGGCAGCGCGTGTTCTCCGACCAGCCCCAGGTGCGCGAGCGCTTCGAGCGGGCCGTCGAGGAGAAGGCCATGCCCGAGCAGGTGAGCGTGGAGCGCGACGTGGCCCGCAAGGTGACCCGCAACCACAAGATCCGCACCGACACCGGCATAGAGCTCACGTTCCCGGCCGAGTACGGCGACAACCCCGACTTCATCGAGTTCTTCAGCACCCCCGACGGCCGCATCGAGATAGCCCTCAAGAACATCGGCTCCATAGAGAACCGGTGAGGAAGCAGATTCTGCCGGTCTCAGGTACGCGAACGCCTTAAGCGTGCCATCGAGGAGAAGACCATGTCCGAGTAGCGTGCTCGCCGCTCGTTGGAGTAGAGCGAAACGCAGGGGAGAGACACCGTCTCGCCCCCCTGCTGGGTAGCTCAGCAGGGGGGCGTCCGTCGATTGCTCCTTGGGGGAAGTATGGGACATGCTCCTTGAAGCGTCGCCTCTATCATCCTCATTTCTGTTGTTTTCGCGAAATGGTATTGCGTGGCTACGGGGGGGGGTACCATCTCCTTCTTCGCTGAACCGCATGCTCGCGATGATTTTCGTTTGCGTAAATCAGGGACATTCCGCGTTCTTCGAGGCGCCGGATGATGCATCTGACGAAAGCAGGCAAAAGGACCGCATCTTATCGAGGACATGCCGGGGGAGGTTACTGTGAGGGCGGTAAGCCGACAGGAGAAGAAGTTTCTCTGCGATCTGCTCGCCGCGAAGAAACTCGAGATAACCTTGGGCCAGATCATGAAGCCGGACGTTCATAACGGGGCGGACGGCTACATGATTCGGTCGCTGTACTTCGACACGCTGCACGAGCGCGACTACGTGGAGAAGCTCTTCGGCGTGTACCTGCGCCGAAAGGTGCGCGTGCGCATCTACGGTCCGGCGTCCGACTTCGCTTTGCTGGAGGTCAAGCAGAAGCAAGGGGACAACCAGCGAAAACGCTCCCTGCCGATAACGCGGCAGGAGGCCCGCCAGCTCTCCCGGGGCGATTACGGGTTTCTCCTGGAGCGTCCGGAACCGTTCGCCCAGGAGGTCCACGGGCTTCTCTGCATCAACGGCTACATGCCCAAGGCCATCGTCGATTACAACCGCAAGGCGTTCGTCGTCCAGGAGAACAAGATCAGGGTGACGCTCGACAGCAACATCCGCGCAACGGAGACCAACCTGGACCTCTTCGACGAGAACCTGTGCACCTATCCCGTGTTCGACCCCTTCAACGTGGTTTTGGAGGTCAAGTTCGACGGATTTCTGCTGAGCTACGTCCGCGACGCCCTCAACCAAGTGGAGAAGAGCGAGCTGGCGGTGAGCAAGTACTGCCTGTCCCGCGCAAGCCGTCTGGCGTTCCAGTTTTAGGAGATGCGATGAGAGAACAACTTTACCAACTGCTCGAGAACTCGGCGGGGTCCACCGCGATCAGCTTCGAGACGCTTGTGCTGCGCATCTTCGTTGCCGCGGTGATAGGCATGGTCATCTTCGTCTCCTACTGGGCGTCCCACGCGGGCACCATCTATTCGCAGAAGTTCAACGTGAACCTGGTCATCATGACCATCCTCACTTCGACGGTCGTGACCGTCATCGGCAACAACATCGCCTTGTCCCTGGGCATGGTGGGCGCACTGTCCATCGTGCGCTTCAGGACGGCGATCAAGGACGCCCGCGATACGGCCTACATATTCTGGGCCATCGTTGTGGGAATCGCATGCGGTGCGGGAGGATTCACGTCTGCCCTGGTGGGAAGTGCGGTCGTCTTCCTGATTATGCTCGTTTTGGGCAGAATCCGCAACGACGTGCGGACCCTCATCGTCATCCGCGCCGCCCGCGCCCAGGAGCTTGCCATCGAGGGCCTGATCTACGAGTATTTCCACGGACGTGCGTCCCAACGCGTGAAGAACACCACCGAGGATTCCGTCGAGTTCATGTTCGAGATTCGGCGCAAGACCCTGGACAAGCACCAGCTCGAGGCCGAGAACACCATCACCGACGAGCTGTACGCCTTGGGCGGCGTCGAGTACGTGAACATCGTCGCCCAGGCCGACGAGATCGGAAGCTAGAGGGGCGCGCTTGAAGTACCGCATCATCGGCATAGCATCGATACTGGCTGCGTTCGTGCTGGTTCTTGCGGGCGTCGCCTTCGCCGACAGGCCGGTGCAGATTTCGCGCTACCATCAGCACGAGCAGAGCCGCTCCCTTGACGACCTCGACGGATCCGAAAAGGCGGCGGCTTCGTCCCTGTCGATTGATCCGGATGCCTTCGCATCCCACCTGCCGGTGGTCTCCATCACCACCGACGGGTCGGAGATTCCCGGGCGCCCCCTCTACGTCGACGGGCAGCGCGTGTTCGACGAGCAGGGCACCGCCCAGGATACGGTCGCAGCCGACGGTCTTCCGACGGTGCCCGTGCAGCTGGCCCTGTACAACAACGAGGCCTCCGACGACGAGGGGCTCAAGGCGTCGGCGAACCGCCTGTCGGACGACCCCGAGTTCGAGACTCAGGCCGAGATGCGCATCCGCGGCCATTCGTCGTCGGCTTTCGACAAGCCCAGCTACCGGCTGACCTTCACGCTAAAGGACCGGCAGACGTCGAATCCGAAGGACGTTCTGGGGATGGGCGAGGAGCAGGATTGGGTGCTGCACGGCCCCTACCTCGACAAGAGTCTGATCCGCAACTACGTAGCGATGAACCTCTTCGGGCGTTTTATGCCCTATACCCCCGACGTCCGCTTCGTCGAGCTCTTCATCGACGGCGAGTACCAGGGGCTCTACGTGCTCATGGAAACGGTGAAGCACGACTCCAACCGCGTGGACATCAAGGACAGCGATCCCAACAGCTCCGTCACGAGCTTCCTGGTGACAAGGGACTGGTACGATAACATGGACGACGCTCAGCTGCGCGATTTCATCGACCTTACCTACAAGACCACCAGTACGGGCGTGGACATCGCCTATCCCAGCGATTACGCGCTTACCGACGCGCAGCGCGAATGGATAGAGGACTACCTGAACAAGGTGGAGAAGTCCGTCTACTCCTACGACTACGATACGCCGGGCTACGGGTATTGGAACTACCTGGACGTCAGCTCCTTCATCGACTACGCCCTGGTCAACGAGATCAGCCTCAACGAGGATGCGGGGAAGTACTCCACATGGATGTACCAAACCCTCGGGGGGAAGCTGTGCGCGGGGCCGCTGTGGGACTTCAACAACGCCTTCGACAACTCCTTCGAAGGGAGCATCCGGGGGGTCGGCTTCGTCATGCTGGGGAAGCCCCTGTTTTCGATGCTCTTTCGTGACGAGAAGTTTACCGAGCAGGTGATAGAGCGGTATCGGGAGCTTCGCGAGGATATGCTCGGCGACGAGTACGTTTCGAACTATATCGACGAGGTGGTGGAGTACCTGGGGCCCGCTGCCGAGCGGAACTGGGAGGTCTGGGGCTACACCATGGACCCCGAGGTCGTACCGCAGCTCGATTCCAGCCAGCGGCTCGATCCCGTATCCCGCAACGCCACCAGCTACGAGGAGGCTGTGTCCGATCTGAAGGAGGCCTTCCTGTACCGCCTTAGGTGGCTTGATGAGAACATGGAGACGCTTCGGCAGTATTCCCACGAATCGGCCGTGAAAGAGTACAACCACTAGGAGGCGGCATGAAGAAGTTCATCATCGCATGCTGCTGCCTCATGGTGCTGGCGGCGGCGGGGGTCTACGGATACTTCGGGTACGGCATCAGGTTCCTGCCCGTGATCGGCCAGCCGGCCGAGGTAAGCGCACCCTTCGTCCAGACGGGCAAGACCATCTACAAGGCGGGACCCGATGGGACGCTGGAGCCCTTCGAGATCAAGGGCGTCGATTTGGGTGCGGGGCAGCCCGGCAACTTCGCCACGGACTACGCCATAACCAAGGAGACCTACCTGCGCTGGTTTTCGCAGATCCAGGCCATGGGAGCGAACACTATCCGAATCTACATCGTGCTGGGGTCGGATTTCTACGAGGCCTTCTACGAGTACAACAAGGGCAATCCCGACCCGCTCTACCTGATTCACGGCGTGTGGCTGAACGACTATGCGAACAACTCGCACATGTCCGGGTTCGACCGCGAGTACCTGGACGTGTTCAAGGAGGACGTCCGCACGATGCTGGACGTGATTCACGGACAGCGGCCCATAGAGCTGGGTCGTCTTGCGGGGACGGGCACCTACACCAAAGACATCTCGCCTTGGGTAATCGGGTTCATTCTGGGCGTGGAGTGGGAGCCGCCCACCGTGGCGTACACCAACCTGGCGGACGACGACAGGACGAACTTCGCGGGCGAGTACCTCTACACGGACGAGGGGACCGTGCCGTTTCTGAACATGCTCGCCGAAGTGGGCAACGAGGCGCTGCGCTACGA
This sequence comes from Eggerthellaceae bacterium, assembly GCA_048242115.1. Classification (GTDB taxonomy): domain Bacteria; phylum Actinomycetota; class Coriobacteriia; order Coriobacteriales; family Eggerthellaceae; genus Xiamenia. The sequence continues at coordinate 5,018 of DBFAWQ010000219.1, read as the reverse complement.
AACAGACCGCTACCGGCAGCAGCATCTGGTTGCATTCTCGAACTGGCCCCAGACGGATCCGAACGAGTTCCCCGAGCTCATCGCCGCCTATTTCGGCAAGTACACCGCTTTGGACGTTGATCTCGTTCATGCTAGCGACAAGGTTAAGTCGGGCATGTTCGCCTCCTACCACATCTACCCCTACCACCCGGATTTCCTGCGCTACATTCCCGAATACGCGAGCCAGGTGGACGAGTCAGGCAACGTGAACACGTACTACGCCTACTTGAGGCTGCTGAACGAACATCACAAGCTCCCGGTGGTGATTTCGGAGTTCGGCGTCCCCTCGTCCCGGGGGCGCGCTTCCACCGACGCCAACACCTACCGCAACCAAGGCGGCCTTACCGAAACGGAGCAGGCCTACGCCATAGCCCAGTGCTACAAGGACATCAAGGATGCCGGATGCGCGGGCTGCATAGTCTTCAGCTGGCAGGACGAGTGGTTCAAGAGGTCTTGGAACACGTGGGCGAACGTGGATCTGCTGAAGACGCCTTACTGGAGCGACTGCCAGACCAACGAGCAAAACTACGGGCTTCTGGCCTTCGACCCGGGGGATTCGCGTTCTGCGTGCTACGTGGACGGCGATGACGAGGAATGGGCGGATGCAGACGTTATCGGCTCGTTCGGGGGCGAGACGATCTCCGCTAAGTACGACGAGAAGTTCGTGTACCTTATGGTGCGGGGCGCCGACATCGGAAAGGACCGCCCGCTCTACCTTCCTATCGATACTAACCAGGCCGTGGGCTCCACGACCGCCCGGGGAACCAACGTCACCCACGACCTGGAGGAGGACCTGCTGGCCGTCATCGACGACGAGACGGTACGCACCCAGGTCGAGCGCGTGCTCGACGGCGAATCGGATGTCACGCTGCGCAAGCTTGCCGATGCCCTTTCCAAGGCGGAGGACGTGGCCGAGGGCGAGTTCTCGGTTACCGAGGAGGAGGCGGCCGAGCCGGCCTACCAGCTCGCCGTCGCGCTTCTCGAACATGTGGTGGCGACAGATGCCTTGGAGGAGGCCTTCGAGACGGCGCTGGAGTTCGACCGCGCCGCCGACTTTCTGGTGGTGATAGACGGCGAGAGCGACAGCCGGCTGCTGGTGCAGGAGCGCTACGAGGCCATCAGGGCCACCTCCCTTTTCCAGCTGACGGGAGAGGACCCCTACGCCGACCCTCCGAAGAAGGACTCCGACCTGTTCAAGCCGGTGTACATGGAGCTGAACACGCTGGGCATACGCGTGGCCGACGGGGATGCCGTGGAAAGCGTCATCGAGCTGGATTTGAACAATCTTGCGCGCGAGAACCAGAGGTACCTGGACGTATACGAGACCGGGAGGCTCACCTACGGCAACGCCAACCCCTCCTCGGCCGATTTCAACTCCCTGGCCGACTTCATGTTCGGCGACGACTTCGTGGAGATTAAGATTCCCTGGCAGCTGCTGAACTTCTCCAACCCCTCCGAGATGCAGGTCCACGACGACTACTACGAGCGCTACGGCGTGGAGAACCTGGCCATCGACTCGATGTGGGTCGGGGCCGGCGACGGCGAAGCGTCCATCCCGCTGTTCGAGCTCCCGCTTGAAGGCTGGGGTACGGATGTGACGGCCCATGAGCGTCTGAAGCTCGGCTACTTCATCATGCAGGATATCTGGACCGGCGAGCGGACCGTGGAAAGCGTGCTTGAGGATTCTCCTTTGGGCAGGGACGACGGAAGCAAGCCCGCTGCCGAGCCCTACGTCGACACGGCGGTGGTGCAGTCCCTGGCAACGAACCTGTTCGAGGACGAGGACGAGGATGGTCGCCTGTGAAGGTAGAGTACCTCATCTTCTTCTACATGGCCGTCAGCATCCTCATGGGTGCCTTCGAGTTCGTGTTTCTATTCTACGAGCAGTGCCGAGACAGGCTCTTCGAGAGGAAATCGAAGAGGATGGCGGCCGTCCTGGGCCGCGAGATCGAGGTCAACGCCGATTTTCCCACCGACGAGCACAAGCGCTCCATCCGCAAGAAGATGAGGCGGCTCTCGGGGCTGGAGTCCTTCGACCTTTCCATGGAGAAGCTCAGGCAGGACGACCCGGAGAAAAGCGAGCGCTACCTGCTGGGCGTCACGGGCGTGTTCGAGTACCTCGTCAGGTACTTCTCCACCAAAAGCGATTTGCATAAGGCCTACTTCGCCTACATCGTCCGCCGCTGGTACGCGCCCCGTCCCGCCTCCGACAACATGATTTCGACCCTGCTGCGCTACGTCGGCGAGGGATCGCTGTACGCGCGCCAGAACTCGTTGGAGGCATTGGCCCAGATCGGAACGCCGAAGGCTTTGGTCGAGGCGCTCGTCATGCTGGAGAACTACGTGGACTTCCACCATCCGAAGCTGGTCACGGAAACGGCTATGGCCTTCCAGGGAAGCACCGAGGAGCTTGCGGCCGAGCTGGAGCGGCGCTTTACGGAGTTCAGGCCCCAGATGCAGGCGGCCATAATCAACTACATGCGCATGCGCGGCAGGGGAGATCCGGAGCTTTACCTGCGGCTGCTCAAAGACGAGGGGGGGAACGCCGAGGTGCGGCTTGCATGCGTGCGCTACTTCATGCGCTACCCCGATCCCCGCGTCGCGGCCGTCCTTCGGTCGATGGCCACAAGCGAGGATGCGGGAATCTGGGAGTACTCCGCCGTGGCGGCGACGGCCTTGGGAAGCTACGTCGATGACGAGACCCTGGGCGTCCTGATATCGTGCCTGTCGAGCCCTCTGTGGTACGTGCGCTTCAACGCGGCGAAGACGCTCTACGATGCGGGTCTTTCGCTCGAAGGCCCCCGGCTTGCGCCGATTATGGCGGGCGGCGACCGCTATGCCAAGGACATGCTGCGCTACCGCTGGGAGATCGAGGCCGAGTCGGCACGGGGGAAGGCCGCTGCGTCGTGCGCGGAGACTCCATCCGGGGAAGGAGAGCTTGAGGAGGGGGGAGCCGCATGACGACGACGCTGACCGCTGCGGCGGTGTTCCAGGACGTGCTCGTTTTCGTCAGCATCTTCTTCGTGCTGTACCTGGTGGGGTATTCGACGTTTTTGTTCCTGTCGGTGACTGTGGGCTCCTCGAACCTGTACCGCCGCAAGCGCGAGCTGCACTACAAGAGCGAGATCATGCTGGATGCCTACATCCCCATCAGCATCATCGTTCCCGCCTACAACGAGGAGGTCACGGTGGTGAGCACGGTGGAGTCCCTGCTGAAGCTGGACTACTCGCTGTACGAGATCATCGTGGTGGACGACGGGTCTACGGACGGCACCGTTCCCAAGCTTTGCGAGGCATTCGACCTTCACGAGGTCGACCAGCCCATCCGCCGCCAGCTTCCCTGCAACCGGGAGGAGGCCGTGTTCGTGTCCAGGAGCCACAAGGTGCCGATCACGTTGGTGAAGAAGCCCAACGGCGGGAAGTCCGACGCGCTCAACATGGGCATCAACGCCTCGCAGTACCCCTACTTCATAGGCATGGACGCCGATTCCGTTCTGCAGTACGACTCGCTGAGCCAGATCGTCGTGCCGCTGCTGGAGCAGGACGACGTGGTGGCGGTCGGGGGTCTGGTGCGCCTTGCCAACGGCGTGAAGCTCAAGGACGGCCGGCTTGCGCGCTACTCGCTGCCGAAGAAGACCATCCCCGCCATGCAGGTGCTCGAGTACGACAGGACCTACCTTTCCGCCCGCATACTTTTCGACCAGTTCAACGGCAATCTCATCATCTCCGGGGCCTTCGGGCTCTTCAGGAAGGACGTGGTCATAGCCGCCGGAGGGTACGACCGGGATACCGTGGGCGAGGACATGGAACTTGTCGTGAAGCTGCATGTGTTCTGCCGGACGAACGACCGGCCCTACTCCATCCGCTACACCCCCGATGCGGTGTGCTGGAGCCAGGCGCCCGAAACGCTGTCCGACCTTATCAAACAGAGGAGGCGATGGCATCGCGGCCTGTTCGAGTCCATGACCAAGCATTGGCGGGTGTTCGCCAACCTGCACTACGGGCTCGTGAGCTTCGTCTCCTACACGTACTTTTTAATCTACGAGCTCTTCTCGCCGTTCATAGAGCTGCTGGGAATCATCGTGACGATTCTCGCCGTAGCGTTCAAGTTCGTCAACGTCCCCTTCATGATCATGTTCTTCGGTATCTACGCCCTGTTCGGGGCGATCATGTCGTTGACGGCGTTCTTCTCGCGCGTTCAGACGCGCAACCTGCGGATATCTGCAAGCGACGTGGCTCGCGCCGTGCTACTCTCGGTGCTGGAGATCACCGTTTTGCGGTTCGTCATGGCGCTGACGCGCATGTTCTCTATGATAGGGTACAAGAAGCACGAGCGGCGATGGGACAAGATCGTCCGCACCAGGATAGATGCCGAATAGGAGCTTGCTATGGGATTCCGACATCTGATGGCGTTGCCGCTGGCCCTTCTTACGGCCCTGGCGCTTTGCGGGTGCGCGCAGGAGGAGCCTTCCGAGGTGATCGACGTCCTGTTCGGCGAGGACCAGCTGCTCGTCTATATGGACGCGCCGAAGGGTCTTGAGCTTGCCGCGGGCAGCGATTGGGCGAGTTTGGATTACGATGCCAGCGATTGGTACGAGGGGTATGGCGCGTTCGGCGCCAAGATGGGTGCGAAGGAGCAGCTTGCGGAGGGCTACCTTCCCGACGTGCTGCTTTTGCAGTACGACTACAACGGCAGAAACCTGCCCGTGTACTACTTCCGCACCTCCTTCGTCATGCCCGAGGGGAAGCGGGCCGACGACTACGCCGTCCGGATCGCCTACGACGATGCGGTCGTCGTGTACCTGAACGGGGAGGCGATCTACGAGGGCAACGTGCCCGAGGGCGGCTTCGACGAGGAGGGCTACGGGGCGGCGTCCGTATGGACGGAACCCCATGAGGATATCATCATCATCCCGGGGTCGGAATTCAGGGTTGGGACGAACGTTTTGGCCGTGGAGCTGCACCAGGAAAGCAAGAAG
>DBFAWQ010000218.1:0-2627 GCA_048242115.1 Eggerthellaceae bacterium | reverse complement strand
GCGGTGGACTACGCCATGAACACCCTGTGCGCCGCGGGCACCGGCTCGTTTCTGTCGTCTCAGGCGCACCGCTTGGGCGTGGAGGTGGAGGAGTTCGGCGACATCGCGCTCACTTCCACCAAGCCGGCCAACATCGCCGCCCGCTGCACCGTGTTCGCCGAGAGCGATCTCGTGCACAAGATCCAGGTGGGCTACGCGCGCGAGGACATCATCGCGGGGCTCTGCAACGCGGTGGCGTCGAACTACCTGAACAACGTGGGCAAGGGCAAGAAGATCGCCGCACCCGTGGTGTTCCAGGGCGGCGTGTCGAAGAACGCCGGCGTGGTGCATGCCTTCGAGGAACAGCTGGGGATGCCCGTGGCGGTGGACCCCGACGGACACCTCATGGGCGCATTCGGCGTGGCGCTGCTCGCGGCCGATGCGGGGCCCATTGAGGGCGCCGAGTCCGGCCCGTTTGCCGACGGCTCCTTCGATTTCGAGGCTATGCTCGACTTCGATTTCAAGACCCGCGAGATCGAGTGCCAGAAGTGTGCCAACCACTGCGAGGTCATTTGCGTCTACCGCGACAAGGACATCATCGACAGCTGGGGCAACCGCTGCGAGAAGGGTGCGGTGAAGACGACGGCGTAACCTGCGTGTCCGCGCGGGAGGGCGGCGAGGTCGTCGTCCGAGCCCCCGCTACGCTGTTCGCCCTTCGGGCTCAGGCGCTTCGCTCCTTCATGCATTTACTGGGGTGGTCTTCGACCACCCTCTTTTTTGGTGTTCAGAGGTCTCGGCTGACGACCCCGTCACCCTCCCGCGCTGCGTTAACGGGGTTGAGCGGGCGACTTTGGTTGCTAGAAGCCGATGGTCATGTGGAGGCTGTAGAAGACGGTGCGGGCGGCGAAGACGGCGGCGAAAGCGAGGACGCCGGCGATAATGCGCATAATGAAACGCGTCCTGGTGCTTGTTGCGGCGCGGAGCGCCCATCCATCAAGGACGATTGCGGCAAGTCCTGCCAGCGCGTAGAACGCAATGATGAGTGAGTAGTCGGGTGCTAGCGTAGCTGCTGCAAACTCATTGTTTGCGATAGCGTTCAAGGCGGTGTTCTGGACGGCCATGACGGCAATGTTGCCGACAAGGCTTACTCCAGCAAGCCCTACCAGAACGATGCCGGTCCGCTGCAAAGGGGCTTTTGCGGCGGACAAGAATATCTGGCTGAAAACGGCACCTTCGAACAAACCCGCAAAGATGAGGTTCGTTGGCGTGTAGGGGGTATTCCAGGTAGGCACGGTTCGCACGGCATAGGCTTGAGAAGTGCAGGCCAAAAGGGCGATGCCGGCTAGGCAGGCGGCAACCAGCCACGGTTTTGCAAGTGCGTCGGGGAAGTTAACCTTGAAGGCGGCCATCCAATAGGAGCCGCTAAGAAACAGGAACACCACGGCGGAGAGTACCTCGTTGGAAAGCGGTGACGTGCCGACGCCGGCAAACACATGCAACGCGTTGGCCGGCGTGCCCAGATGGGTGGCTGAGGCGATAAAGCCAAGCAGGGCTACGGCGAAGGGCAGGGCGATCATGCGATCGATGCGCACAGCGCGATCGTGGTCGGCAGAAAAGATGCGTGCCAAGGCAAGCACGATGAATGCAACAACTCCAGCGGGCGCTAGGGCCGTGAAAAGCGCCAAAGAGAGATTATCCAAGCCGCTCGTCATAGGTTTAGCTCCTTGCGATTTGCAATGCTGCCCGAGCGGTTCTCGGCAGCAGCCGGAGAGGGAAGAATAAAGAGATTGGGACCGGTGGCCGACTCTTCAGGGAGGGGAAGAATGTCTCCACGCACTTCATCCCAGTAGTCCTCGTGGCGCTCGTGCAGTTCGCCCTTCTCGCCAAAATCGAGAGCGCGCAAAGGGCAGGCTTCCACGCAGATGGGGGCTAATCCTGCTGCGATGCGCTCACGGCACCCGTCGCATTTGCTTGAGCGCTTGAGCGTCTTGTCGATGGCCGGCGCATGGTACGGACAAGCCATGGTGCAGTAGCCGCATCCGATACATTTGCTATGGTCGGGCCAGATAAGCCCCAGCTCGTCGCGGTGCATAGCTTCAGTGGGGCATACCTGCGCGCAAGCGGGATTGGCGCAGTGGTTGCAGGCAAGCGAGATATGGTAGGCGAAAGCGTCTTGGGACAACGTCCCATCTTCGGCAACTGTCCAACCGCCGCCCTCGTAGTCGATCACGCGGCGAAAGCCCTCGTCGGCCCCGTGATCATGATAGTCCTTGCAGGCCATAACGCAGGTTCTGCATCCGGTGCAGCGAGCGTTATCGAAGTAAAATCCCTTCGGCATGGTCTCAAGTCCCTTCAAACGGCATAGCGCGGAGGGCTCCGCGCTATGTTCCATACTATCGGAAGCAGGCCGCCGCTTGTAAGGGAGGGGCGCGGCGGCCCTGGATAGCCCTTAGGCGTTCTCCACTTCCTTCGGGTTGGCGATAAAGCCTGTGGCATCGCCGCAGTCCTTGGCAGCCGGGCAGGCGAGAATAGCCACAGAGGGCTTCGTCTGGTCCGGGGACGCCATGGGTGCGATGCCGTCAACGGCATCCGGATGCGCGGTGCGAAGCTCCTCGATGTCGCCGAACTCCAGAGCGCGCAGCGGGCAG
>DBFAWQ010000217.1:0-8281 GCA_048242115.1 Eggerthellaceae bacterium | reverse complement strand
AAGTGCGAGGGGATCAACCGATGCTAACCCGGGAGAAACTGTTCGGCTTCATCGCGGAGCAGAAGACCGCAATGCTGGCGTCCGTCGACGAGGATGGCTTTCCCAACGTGAAGGCCATGTTCGCGCCCCGCAAGGTCGAGGGGGACTTGCTCTACTTCACTACCAACCTCTCGTCGGTGCGGTCGCAGCAGTTCCTCAGGAACCCGAAGGCGTGCGTCTACTTCTATAGAAGGGGCCGGTTCAAGTACGAGGGCGTCATGCTCACGGGCCTGGTGGAAGTGCTGCAGGACGACGGCATCCGCTGTGAGATCTGGCAACCCGGCGACCGAATGTTCTACAAGCAGGGGCAAACCGACCCCGACTACTGCGTGCTGAAATTCACAGCGATGCGGGGGAGGCACTACTGCGACCTGAAATCGGAAAGCTTCGCCATGGAGGACCTCGTCTAGCCCGGCTAGGCTGCAACTGTCCAAGGAGCGTTCAGCGCAAAAGTGCCGCAGCCCTGCAAATCGGCAGCTTCCCGCTGCGACATGCAGGACCGCGGCAAAGAACTCCTAGCGTCCCGGCACGAGGGAATTCATATCTATACCTGGTGCCCAAACCTCTACGCCTGCGCGAATTCGGCTGCGTTCTCACCGGCCAGCAAGCCGCTTCCCAATGCAAAAGCATTACCGGAAGCCATCTGGTAGTACGGCGAAGTGAACAGGTCGGCGTCGGCGCCAGCCACATACAGACCGGCAATCGGCTTGCCGTCGCCATCTAGCGCCTGGCCAGAAGCATTTGACTTGATGCCGCCAAGCGAAAGCCAGCCGGCAGGCTGCGACTGCACCACGTAGTACGGCGGCGTGGTCAACGCGTTCAGATACTTCGCATCCTTGAAGAACAGCTCGTCTACGCCCGCGGCGCACGCTTTGTTGTACTCCTCAACCGTCTCCTCCAGGTTCGTCAGCCCAAAGTGCTCGGCAAGCTCGGCAATGGTGTCAGCCTTGAACGCCCATCCCTCGCCGATTGCCTTGTCGAACTGCGCCTCCAAATCGCTCATAACCGTCTCGGCAAACATGCCCTTCATACGCTCATCGCCGAAGAAATCGCTAGCAGGACGCGTGGTCAGTTCCTTGATGAAGGCGCTGTCGGCCACGGCATAGTGATACTTCTCGCGAACGAACGGCTCAGCCGCGAACATGCAGCGCTCGCACACGAAGCCCTCGTTGATGAAGCGATCGCCTTCGGGATCGACCAGCAAACCGCCGAACACGGTAAGACGCAGCGGCTCATTCTCGCCAGTGTTGGGACGGAAGGCATACGTGGGAGACGCCAGATCGTTCGCTCCGCCGTACTCGTTCATCGAGATGCTAAAGCATTTGCCAATCTGGGCGCCGGCGGCCATGGCCATATCGATACCTGCGCCCGTACACGAGGGGTTGCCCATAACCACGATTTTCGCACCGGCGAAGCGCTCGGCAACCTCGTCGGCGTTGCCGAGGAAGCCTCCAGAACACATGACGACCGCTTTCGCTCGGATGTCGACGATGTCGCTGCCGCTCACGCACTGCACGCCCGCGACGGTACCCCCTTCAAGAATGATAGTTTCGGCCGTGGTCCCGAACAGGCACTCGACCCCCGCGTTGTCGGCAACCGCTTGGAATACGGCAGCGCGATCGTCGCCGGTCAGGTTGTACCAGTGCACGCCCTTCGTGTTGATGTTGGCCTCCGCGCCGGTCTTGTCGAAATCGGTACGGAACTCCATGCCGTTCTCCACCATAGCGTCGATGGCACGACCCGTCGCCCCCAACACCGCGCGCAGCGCCTTCTGGTTGCTCTGGTAGTTCGTGCCGTTGTTGATATGGTCCATGGCCTCCTGAATGGAAAGCGTCTCACCCGTCGCCTGCTGCTGCAGCTTCGAGCCGGTGCACCAAGCTCCCGAGGTGCGCACGTTGGTGGTGCCGTTCATGGCCGGCGCGGTGTCGATGCCGATAACCGCCGCTCCCTTGCTCGCAGCACCGTAGGCGGCCATGAGACCGGAAGCGCCCAGTCCCACCACCAGCACATCGCACTCGCGAGTACTCGTAGCTTCCTTCAGCACAGGCTCGGCAGAGGCCGATACCTCGTCTGCTGGCTTGTCGGTCGCCTTCTGGGGAGCCGAGCATCCCGCCAACCCCGCTGCCGCAATGGCCGCGAACGCTCCGGCGCCCGCCAGGAAGCTCCTCCGCGATACGTTTGCCTTCTCCATAGTAATGCTCCTCCCGTTTCTCGGCCGCCTGACCGGTCGGCCACTTCCTTCTTAGCAATCCCTTCGCCTATCCCTGCTCCTTAACGCTTCCGCAAGGTGTCGCCATCCTAAAAAACTTGGTGATCGAAACCATCATCGTCTCGCTATGATGTTTTCCATGGGGGTGATTCCCTATACTTGCCATAGAATGAATTTCCTGAATTCGTTTCGAAAATGAGCCCTTTTCAGAACAGGGAGCACGCCTATGGAGGAATCCGAAGCACGGCTCGAGGATAAAAGCATCGGCTGGATGGCGGCATGGGTTGGCCTTGCCTGTTGCTTCGTGTCGAAGGAAGCGGTACGCTACACGGCGCTGTGGACCTTCGAGCTGAAATCGCCTCTGCTCATGGCCACCATCTTGGCGTTCGTGGCGGTGGGATTTGCGCTCATGGCCTACGCTTGGGCCAAGTGGCGATTCCCGCTCTGGGACAGCAATGCTGTAGTATTCGGCCTTGCAGCGCTTACATTCAGCGGCATGGTTGTGCACGTGCAACGTGCTAACGGCGTTGCGATGCCGGACTGGGTCGTATTCCTTTCCTTTATCGCCATCGAATCGTCTTTGCTGCTGCTGGTGGTGTATGCCCAGTATCTGCTGCAATTCCCTTGGCAGGAACGGCTTTCCGCCTTCATATGGGGCGTCATCGGCGCAGGAGCATGGCAAATCGTACTCGTTGCCGTGTCGGTCGGCGTGGCACGATGGGCCGTAGCGCTGTCGGCGCTTCTCTCTGCAGCGCTGTTAGTGATTTCGCGCCAGAACTTTCGACGAGGCAAGGCTTCGGAGCCACGCGCATCCGCAACCGAACGAATACCGCAAGCGGATGCCACCATACGCCTGTGGCCTCGCTTCTCTCTTAAGGATGCGCTCCTGTCGCCGAAGACCTTTTCCGGCTACATTGCCACCATCTTCCTTGTCAGCATCGTGCTCATGGGTGCCTACTCCCAATGGAGGGGGCAACAAGATGGACAGCTGGTTTCCATGCTCGTTCAAGTGTCATCCGGTTTCGGCTTCATGCTCACCGCCCTCATCGTTTCACTGCTCGGTCGCTCCGTCCGCGACAAGTCCCTGTTCTACGTTTGCCAGACCATCGTGCTTCCCGTGGCCCTGGGAGCCCTCTACATCGGAACGGCTTTCCAAGGTCCTGGCATTTCGCTCTCGGTCATACTCTTCGATGCTGCCTATGCCGCCATTCTCTTCGTTGTCTGGATATCACCTAGCGTCTTCGAGGTCAATGATAGCTTTCTCGTCATATGGGCAGGGTTCCTTTCGTACAAGCTCGGATGGTTCATCGGAGTTCTGACGACGGCCTCCATTGCACATACGTCGTTGAGCTGGCTCGGGAACGTAGCGATAGTGGCAGCCTTCCTCTGCTTGGTAGTACAGAGCTCGGCATTCGTTATAGGAAATTTACTGCCCGGCACCCAGCCAACGGCGGAAAGCTCTGAGCCGTCCATCCCGCCTCCCAGCCTAGAAGCTATCTGCAACGAGTTGGCGGAGCACTACGGCCTAACCTCTCGCGAGCGCGACGTGCTACTGTTGCTGGCAAAAGGTCGAACAGCAAGTTACATTGCCCGCGATCTGGTGGTTTCCGAACCAACCGTACGTACTCACATGTCCCACATCTACCGCAAGATGGGGGTCGCGTCCCATCAGGAGCTCCTGGACTTAGTTGATCGCTCATCGAAGGAGACCTTACCGGCGAATGAGCAGGCGGCATAGACTGTGCGAAGCATGGAGTTGCCTGAACGAATACGAAGGAAGCCACATCCTGCCATATTCGAACGACCTCGCCTAGCAACCCGAGCCCCGACGTTCGCGACCGCCTTCCTACAAAGGCTCACTCCCTTCGCGCAGGATGTTTAGATAGGCTTCGTAGCTGAACAGCCGATAGCGTTTCTTCTCGCTCTGCGTCTGATGGAGAATGCCCAGCTCGACGAAGTCGTCCACCAGATGGGCCGCCGTGGTCCTCGATACGCTGAGTTTCTCCATTACGAAAGAGACGTCGACGATGGGGTTGCCTTCCAGCAGCTCGAGCAGTCGCTGGCCATTCGGCGCCGACCGGCCCATGCGCTCGTTGATAAGCGCCACGTTGGCTGTTCGCAACGACACCAGCTTGTCGAGAGATGCAATCGCATCCTGCGCGCTCTCTAAAATGCACTGGCAGAAAAAGTGAACCCACGGGGCATACTCCCCCCTTTCGCGAACGTTCATCAGGCACTCGTAGTATTCAGACCTATGGAGTTTAAGCTGGTAGGATGGGTAGAAAACCGCACCTGACAGCACCCCGTCGTTCATAAGGGAAATCGGCACATTCTAACAACTTTTTATGCTCAAAAAAAGTTGTTAGAATGTCGAACGACTCGATAACGATCGAGAAGCGTCGTTAAAAAGAGCTGCAGCTCTCCGACATCAAAAGAGACACCAGCAAACGCCGAAGCTGGACGTAAGCGTTGCTTGAGTCGGGAGATGCTAAATATCGCATGCGCCCTAGTCCCTTCCGCCGAGGTTCGTGAGCCAGATGCTGTTGATGCCGGCGTCTAGGGCTAGCTCTTGCAGCTTCTTGTCCAGCGTGAACAGCGTGGCACCGGTGCGGCGGGCAAGCACCAGGTAGAACAGGTCGTAGGAGGAATGGCCCAGGCGCAGCGATTCGCCCTCCGGCGGCCACGGCAACCGAACGACAGCATCGCGCGTGCGCTCGGCGGCATGGTCGAATGGCAGAAACGCCATTCCCGACGCTCGCTGGGGGCAGCGACCGAGCTGGCGGCGAAGGCGGTGGGGAATGAACGGGGCCGGGCGGCTGGAAAGCAGCTGGCTGGCCCCTGCTTCTAATCCACCAGGTACTTCTTCAGGGTGGCGAACACGACGCTGAACTCCAGAGGCTTGGCGAAGTGGTCGTTCATGCCGGAGGCGATGGCTTCGCGCTTGTCGTCGTTGAAGGCGTCGGCGGTCATGGCGAAGATGGGGATGGTCTTGGCGTCCTCGCGGTCCATGGCGCGAATAGCTTTGGCCGCCTCGTAGCCGTTCATGATGGGCATCTGGATGTCCATGAGCACGCAGTCGAAGTAACCGGGCTCCTTCGAGCGGAACGCCTTCACGCCGTCCTCGCCGTTCACCGCGCGCTCCAGTTCAAGGCCGGTCATGCCCAGGATGTCGAAGGCGATCTCGGCGTTCATGTCGTTGTCCTCCACCAGCAGCGCCCGCTTGCCGGACAGGTCCACGTCCTCGGCCAGCTGATCCAGTGACGTCGGGCTCTCCCCCGACGGGTCGCCGCCACCGCTCAGCCGGTCGAACAGACTGATCAGCCGCGACTTGAACAGCGGTTTCGCCACAAATCCGTTCGCGCCGGCCGCCAGCGCCTCCTCCTCGATATCGGACCAGTCGTAGGCGGAGATGATGATAAGCGGCATGGCGTTGCCCACCAGCTCGCGAATCTTCACCGTGGTGGCCACGCCGTCCATGTCCGGCATCTTCCAATCCACGAACACGGTGTAGTAGGGGTGCTCGTCCTGGATGTTCTGACGTATGCGCTCCACGGCCTCGCGCCCGGAAAGCACGCAGTCGCTTATCGCGCCCATCTCGTTGAGCATGCAGCAGATGGATTCGCAGGCCGCTTCGTCGTTATCGACCACCAGGATGCGCTTGCCCGCAATCTGCTCGATGACCTGCTGCTCATCTTCGCACGGCTTCAGGAACAGCGTCACCGTGAACGTAGAGCCCTCGCCCAAACAGCTTTCCACCTCGATATCGCCTTCCATCATGCGGATGGTGTTGCGCACGATGGCCATGCCCAGACCGGTGCCCTGCACACCGCCGTTGCTGGTGGTGGCCTCGCGGCTGAACGGATCGAAGATATGAGGCAGGAACTCCTCGCTCATGCCGATGCCGTTGTCGGCCACCACGAACTTCAGGCACATGCGCTTCGGATCGACCGACGGCTCCTCGGCCATGATTATCTCGATGCGACCACCGGCGGGAGTGTACTTGATGGCGTTGCTGATGAGGTTCGTGAACACCTGCTGCAACCGCAGACTATCGCCGAACACATTATCATGCGAAAGGCTGGGCACGCGGGCAATGAACTCCTGCCGCTTCGCGTCGGCCTGCGGCTTGTTCAGCGTGATCAGCTCGTTCATCAAATCGGACAGGTTCACTTCCTCTTCGTTGAGGCTCACTTCTCCCGACTCGATCTTCGACATATCCAGAATGTCGTTGATAAGCGCCAGCAAATGCTTGCTGGACGCCGTTACCTTGTCCAAGCTGCTCAGGGCCTTATCGGGATCGTTGATGTTGGCCTTGGCGATAGCGGTCATACCCAAGATGGCGTTCATGGGCGTGCGAATGTCGTGGCTCATGCTGGACAGGAACATGGTCTTCGCAGCATTGGCCGCATTGGCCGCCTGCAGGGCATTCTCCAACGCTGCATGGCTGCGCTCCATCTCGAGTGCATGGGCACGGGTCTTGCGCCGATAGACGACGAAAGCCAGCAGCAAGAGGGCGAAGAACGCCGACAGGGCGGCTATAAACAGCACCGCGTTGTGCCGGATGAAGCTGGCAAGCGAATAGGTTCCCTCGACGCTGGAATACTGCACAAGGGCGCTGGTGACAGAGGACTCCTCCAGATGGTTCACCGCCTTGTTCAGGATGCCGGCCAGCATGCCGTTGTTGCGATTCACCGCCATGGAGAACGCCTGGGTGGTGTCCAGGAAGGCGCGGTTAAGGTCCCCGAACTCGTCATGATCGATCAGGAAGCGCTGCAGCACGCTGGACGAGCCGATCACGCTTTCGACCTCGCCACGCTCCAAAGCCTCGAAGGCTTTCTGGCGCGTCTCATAAGAGGTGATATGGGCATCGGGGTAGTTCGCCTCCACGAAAACGGATTGCTGCAAGCCGTCGCTGCAGATGCCGATGGAGTCGGTGATGGAATCGCGATACGCCCCCCTGTATGCGATTACGGCGCGTTCGGTCACCACCTCGTGAGTCTGCACAATATGGTTGGTTTCGGACACCCACAAGTCGGAATACACGGGAAAGGCAACGTCCATCTCTCCCTTTCGCAGGCCTTCGAGCATGGCTTCCACCGTGGGATAGCTGCACGCTTCCACCCGAATATCCAAAAAGGACCGGAGCTCCTCGATGACAACCTCGGTAACGCCAAGAGGCTGCCCCTCCTCCGATTCGCCGGAGATGGGAAGGTTGTTTGCCACATAGCCGAACTGCAAAACCTGCTTTTCATTGAGATAGGCCCGCTGTTGGTCGGTGAGCGTCTGGTCTTCCTCTTCGCTGGAATAGTACTGCTGCAGAAGATCGCTCACGAAACGGGGCGACGTAGTCTCCACACGCCGCTGAACGTCATTAAGGTCGGCCAGCAAATCCTCGCGGCCCGGGGCGACGGCAACATAGAGCTCTTCGCTCTCGAGGCCCATATCCTCGTCGGGGAACAGGACGTCCGACGCTTCGGGGTCGGTCTTCTTGACTCCCGCCAGCATGTCGATGTCGCCGTTCTCCAGCGCTTTCAGCATTTCATCACGCGTGCCGAAAACGTAATCGAAGCTCCATCCGCCCAGAGAGGCAAGCCCCTGCAGATAGTCGTAGGCAAGTCCGCTCTTGCGCCCCTCGTCGGACAACCCGCTCTGGAAACGGGGGTCTTCCTCGTAGTAGCCGAGCACGATCGTGGTGGGGTCCGAATCGACAGCCGATACATCCGACTTCTCAACGATTTCCGCCACAACATCGCTCGTGGAAGCCGCCCGCTCGCTGTCGGCACTCGCCGGCGTGCGCGAACCCAACGCCCATCCCCCGGCAATAAGCACAACCAAGGCCGCCGTCAAAGCCACGGCAGCAACGGACAGTTTCGACGATCCAACGCTTTTTTGGAGGCTTCGGTAGTTTGTGTGGCTAGAGGGTTGCATCGCTAAGCTGCTTTCTTCACCGGAACCGATCGGTTCCATGGCAGTTGCGGCTTCGCGTCCGAACATCTCAGCATCAGCAGCGCTATGAGGTTGTCGGTGTTCCTG
>DBFAWQ010000216.1:0-2952 GCA_048242115.1 Eggerthellaceae bacterium | reverse complement strand
CGGTAATCCTGCCGTTCGCCTGCGGCTGAAGGACGGCTGCCTCCCCGCATAAACGAAGAAGGCGCCGGGCCCAGCCCGGCGCCTTCCGTTGCATCGATGTGCGCTGAGCGAGGCTACTCGGCGGCTTCCTCGGCCTCGCCCTCGGCGGCCTCGGCAGCGGCAGCGGCGGCAGCTTCCTTCGCCTTGCGCTCGGCGGCCTTCTTCTCGGCCTTCATCTGGGCGTCGCGGCGGCCGGCCTTCTCCTTGCTTGCGGCCTCCATGGCGGCCTTGCGCTCGGCCTTCGCGGCGGCCTTCTTGTTGCCGGTGGCGGCGGGGGCCTTCTTGGCGGGCTTCACGTAGGCGGCGCGGATTTCGTCGGTCACCACGGTGTTGGCCAGGGCCATGATGCCGCTCTTGCGGTTGGCGGCCTGGTTCTTGTGGATGACGCCCTTGCTGGCGGCGCGGTCCATGAGGCGGCAGGCGGCCAGGGCGTAGGCGTAGGCGGCAGCCCCGTCGCCGGCGGCCACGGCGTCCTTGACGTGGCGCACGGCCGTCTTCAGCTCGGACTTCACCGCGCGGTTGCGCAGGCGGGCCTTCTCGTTGGTGAGGATGCGCTTCTTCTGGGATTTGATGTTCGCCATGGTATTCTGCCTTTCGTCGTATCGTGGGTATGGCGCAGATGTATCCAACGACACGGGCGCGCAGCGGGCTAGAGGCCGCATACGGCAGGCGAATCGGCGCAACGGGCAGGATTTTCCGTCGCAGGAGCTTGGAAGGCTCGATCGCCTTCGGCTCGCCAACAGGTGCGCTTTTCTCCGATGCAGCCTCGTCTGCAGATTCGCGGTTCGGACACCGCGCGAGCGTACCGTTGGATACACAATGCGGTAGAATAGCAAAAGTTTGCCCGAAGCGGCGGAAAAAACCATGGATACAACGTTCCCAAGGATGAATGAACACAGTATGACGACAGACCCGAGCCATATCCGGAACTTCTCCATCATAGCCCATATCGACCACGGCAAGTCCACGCTGTCGGACCGCGTGCTGGAGCTCACGGGCACGGTGGCCAAGCGCGACATGCAGGAGCAGCTGCTGGACTCCATGGACATCGAGCGGGAGCGCGGCATCACCATCAAGAGCCAGGCGGTACGCGTGGACTACACCGCCGAGGACGGCCAGGTCTACCAGCTGAACCTCATCGACACGCCGGGCCACGTGGACTTCACCTACGAGGTGAGCCGCAGCCTTGCCGCCTGCGAGGGGGCGGTGCTGGTGGTGGACGCCACCCAGGGCGTGGAGGCGCAGACGGTGGCCAACGCCATGATGGCCATGAACGCCGATTTGGAGATCGTGCCGCTCATCAACAAGATAGACCTGCCGGCCGCCGACCCCGAGCGGGTGCGGGCCGAGATAGAGGACGGCCTGGCCATCCCCGCTGACGACGCGGTGCTGGCCTCGGGCAAGACCGGCGAGGGCGTGCGCGACATGCTGGAGGCGGTGGTCTACAACATCCCCGCGCCCGAGGGCAAGCCGGAAGGCCCGCTTCGCGCCCTCATTTTCGACAGCTACTTCGACGCCTACCGCGGCGTGGTGGCCCTCGTGCGCATCGTTGACGGCTCCATGAGGAAGGGCGACCGCATCCGCATGCTCGCCACGGGCACCGAGGCCCTGGTCGAGGAGGTGGGCGCGCGCCGGCCGGCCGAGACGCCGCTGCCGGAGCTTTCCATGGGCGAGGTGGGCTATTTGGTCACGGGGCTCAAGGACGTGAGCCAGGTGAAGGTGGGCGACACCATCACCTCGGCCGCAGGCGGCATCGACGAGCCGCTGCCCGGCTACCGCGAGGTGAAGCCCATGGTGTTCACGGGGCTCTTCCCCATAGACGGCGACCAGTACGAGCCCCTGAAGGAGGCTCTGGAGAAGCTTTCGCTGAACGACCCTGCGCTCGTATGGGAGCCGGAGAAGTCCCACGCGCTGGGCTTCGGCTTCCGCGTGGGATTTCTGGGCCTTCTGCACATGGAGGTCGTCAAGGAGCGGCTGGAGCGGGAGTTCGGGCTTGACCTGTTGGCCACGGCGCCCTCGGTGGAGTACCACGTGTACAAGCAGGGGGGCGTCATGGTGAGCCTGCACTCGCCCCAGGAGATGCCCGACGCTTCCGAGATCGAGCGGGTGGAGGAGCCCTACCTGAAGGCGAAGATCCTCATTCCGCCGGACTACGTGGGGGCCGTCATGGACCTGACCGTCCAGCGCCGCGGCACCTTCGTGAACATGAGCTACCTGTCGCCCACCACGGTGGAGATGATCTGGCAGATCCCTCTTTCGGAGCTCATCATGGACTACTTCGACAAGCTGAAGTCCTCCACGAAGGGCTACGCGTCGCTGGACTACGAGTTCGACGGCTACAAGGAGTCGAAGCTGGTGAAGCTGGACATCCTGCTGTCGGGCAAGCCCATCGACGCGCTGTCGTTCATCGTGCACCGCGACAAGGCCTACGACCGGGGGCGGGTGCTGTGCGACAAGCTGAAGGAGATCATCCCGCGCCAGATGTTCGAGGTGCCCATCCAGGCGGCCATCGGCGGGCGGGTGCTGGCGCGCCAGACCGTGAAGGCCAAGCGCAAGGACGTGCTGGCGAAGTGCTACGGCGGCGACATCACCCGCAAGCGCAAGCTTCTGGAGAAGCAGAAGGCCGGCAAGAAGCGCATGAAGAGCATCGGCAACGTGGAGGTGCCCCAGGAAGCCTTCATGGCCATCCTGAAGGTGGACGAGTAGCCGTGGGCGAGATAGGGCCTTACGGGGGCTCTCAGGGGCCTGGTTTCGAAGGGGCGCCGGAGGGCTTCGCGGCGTTTCTGCGCGGCAAGGTACTGCTGGCGCCCATGGCGGGCGTGACGGATGGGGCCATGCGGGCGCTGTGCGCGGAGCAGGGGGCCGACTTGGCCTACACCGAGATGGTCTCCGCCAAGGGGCTCTCCTACGCCA
>DBFAWQ010000215.1:0-6870 GCA_048242115.1 Eggerthellaceae bacterium | reverse complement strand
TGCGCCTGTACCGTCCCTTCGTCACCGAGAAGTTCGCGGCGGCGCTTCCCGCCACCGTACGCAAGATCGCCGTGCTCGACCGCACGAAGGAGCCCGGCAGCATCGGCGAGCCGCTGTTCCTGGACGTGGTGAACGCCCTTGCCATCGAGGGGCGCGCCGACATCCAGGTGACCGGCGGCCGCTACGGCCTGGGCAGCAAGGACACGCCGCCCAGCTCCGCCTTCGCCGTGTACGACATGCTGGCCGGCGACACCCTGCCGCGCCAGTTCACCATTGGCATCGTGGACGACGTGACGAACCTGTCGCTGCCCGAGGACAAAAACTGCCCGAACACCGCGGCCCCCGGCACCATCGAGTGCAAGTTCTGGGGTCTGGGCGGCGACGGCACCGTGGGGGCGAACAAGAACTCCATCAAGATCATTGGCGACCACACCGAGAAGTACGTGCAGGCCTACTTCCAGTACGACTCGAAGAAGACCGGCGGCGTGACCGTGTCGCACCTGCGCTTCGGCGATAGCCCCATCAAAAGCGCCTACTACGTGAACAAGGCCGATTTCGTGGCCTGCCACAACCCCAGCTACATCGAGAAGAACTTCCCCGTGGTCTTCGACGTGAAGCCCGGCGGCACGCTGCTGGTGAACGCCCAGTGGAGCGACGAGGAGCTGGGGCGGCACCTGTCCGCGGCGGCCAAGCGCTACATCGCGGCCAACGGCGTGAAGGTGTACCTGATCAACGCCATCGACCTGGCCATCGAGCTGGGCATGGGCAACCGCACGAACACCATTTTGCAGTCGGCCTTCTTCGCGCTGGCCGGCGTGCTGCCCTCCGAGGACGCCATCCGCTACATGAAGGATGCGGCCACGAAGTCCTACCTGAAGAAGGGCCAGGACGTGGTGGACATGAACCATCGCGCCATCGATGCGGGCGCCACGGCCTTCCACCAGGTGGCCGTGCCCGCCGAGTGGGCCAACGCCGAGGACGACGCCACGCTGGCGCCGCTGTCCGGCCGCCCCGAGCTGGTGAAGATGGTCCGCGACATCATGGAGCCGGTGAGCCGCATGGAGGGCGACAGCCTGCCCGTGTCCGCGTTCATGGACTACGCCGACGGCCAGTTCCCCCAGGGCGCCGCCGCCTACGAGAAGCGCGGCGTGGCGGTGACGGTGCCCGAGTGGGACCCCTCCAGCTGCATCCAGTGCAACCAGTGCTCCTACGTGTGCCCGCACGCCACCATCCGCCCCTACGCCCTGTCCGAGGCAGAGGCCCAGGCAGCCCCTGCGCAGACGAAGATGGTGCCGGCCAAGGGCAAGGCCGCCCAGGCCGCCGGCTACCAGTACGCGCTGGCCGTGTCGCCGCTGGACTGCATGGGCTGCGCCGTGTGCGTGGGAATCTGCCCCACGAACTCGCTTTCCATGAAGCCCACCCGCGACGAGATGGGCCAGCAGGAGGTGTTCGACTTCTGCGTGGCCGAGGTGGCCCCCAAGCCCGAGCTCATCGACGCCACGGTGAAGGGCAGCCAGTTCAGCCAGCCGCTGCTTGAGTTCTCCGGTTCCTGCGCCGGCTGCGCCGAGACCTCCTACGCGCGCCTGGTCACCCAGCTGTTCGGCGACCGCATGTTCGTGGCCAACGCCACGGGCTGCTCGTCGATCTGGGGCGGTCCGGCGGCGGTGTCGCCCTACACGGTGAACAAGGACGGCCACGGCCCGGCCTGGAGCAACTCGCTGTTCGAGGACAACGCCGAGCACGGGCTCGGCATGCTGCTTGGCTACGAGGCCGTGCGCAACAAGGTAGCCTGCGACACCGAGGCGCTGCTTGCCTGCGAGGGCCTGCCCGAGACGCTGGCCCCGGCCGCGAACGCCTGGCTTGGGTCCCGCGCCGACGCCGACGCGTCGAAG
This sequence comes from Eggerthellaceae bacterium, assembly GCA_048242115.1. Taxonomy (GTDB): domain Bacteria; phylum Actinomycetota; class Coriobacteriia; order Coriobacteriales; family Eggerthellaceae; genus Xiamenia. Next base: position 4,978 of record DBFAWQ010000215.1, on the reverse strand, counting down.
GAGGCCGCTGCCGCCTACATCGCCGAGCTTCAGGGTGTGGCCTCGGGCGACGGCCAGGCGGCGGAAATCGCCGCGGGCATCCTGGAGAACAAGCAGTACCTGACGAAGAAGAGCGTCTGGATCTTCGGCGGCGACGGCTGGGCCTACGACATCGGCTACGGCGGACTCGACCATGTGCTTGCCTCGGGCGAGGACGTGAACGTGTTCGTGTTCGACACCGAGGTGTACTCCAACACCGGCGGCCAGGCGTCGAAGTCCTCGAACCTGGGCCAGGTGGCGCAGTTCGCCGCGGCGGGCAAGTCCATCAAGAAGAAGAGCCTGGCCGAGATCGCCATGGCCTACGGCTACGTGTACGTGGCGCAGGTGGCCATGGGCGCGAAGCTGCCGCAGACCATCAAGGCCATCCAGGAGGCCGAGGCCTACCCGGGCCCGTCGCTGATCATCGGCTACTCGCCCTGCGAGATGCACTCCATCAAGGGCGGCATGAAGAACTGCCAGGAGGAGATGAAGAAGGCCGTGGACTGCGGCTACTGGAACCTGTTCCGCTTCAACCCGGCGGCGCCCGCGGGCAAGAAGTTCGTGCTGGATTCGAAGGCACCGGCCGGCGGCTACCGCGACTTCCTCATGAACGAGGCCCGCTACAGCCGTCTGACCCGCGAGTTCCCCGAGCGGGCGGACGAGCTCTTCGCCGAGAGCGAGCAGGACGCCATGGAGCGCTTCGAGCACCTGCAGAAGCTGGTGGAGCTCTACGACAAGTAGGGAAGGGGCGCGGGCCGGTTGCGGAGGTCGCGCGGTTGTGCTGCTGAGTGAGTGACGGGGGCCGGAACCTGGTGGTTCCGACCCCTTTTGTTTGCGGGTGCGGTTTGCGAACGCCGGCATCGGCCGCCGTTGCCGGCGCACCCACTTTGCCGAAGCGGCGGCGGGGAAGAGCTGGCGTTTCGGCCGCGCTGCGGGGGGCGCCGCTAGTCGAACAGGCCTTCCATGGAGGGACGGGCAAGCACGCAGAAGGCGGTGGCGCCGCCGAAGACGATCACATCGCCAGGGTAGATGGGCACGGGCTCGGTAGACTGGGGGAGGGGTCGCTTTCCGTCGCCTTCGGCAGCGCCCGCGCCGTCGGCAGCACCTGCGCCGTCCGCACCGTCGGCAACGCGGTCGGTCGCATCATCGGCGACTGCGGGGCGCGGCGCCTCCGCGTCGCCGCGGGGCGGCTCCACCACCACGGTCTCGCGCTGGGCCGGGCGCTTGACGACGGTGCCGTTTCGCGACCCCAGGCCCGTCACGGCCCAGCCGACGCCGGGGTGGAAGCGGATGCGCGCGTGCATGGTGGACACGTCGGCCTCCACGTTGTTGATGACGAGCGCCCCCTCCTCCGCATCGCGCGCCAGGAGGGCGCTGACCAGCGCGCCCGGCCCGTCGGGGTCAAGCCAGAACGTCTCGCCCGACAGGACGCCGTCCCGCAGGCGGATGAGTCCGATGGACTCGGGCCGCACGGCGTCCTCCTGCGCTGCCGCAGGCGCGGCGGGGGCAATGCGCCGGGGAGGGGTCAGCGCTGGGGGCGTGTTCAGAGACTCGTTGAAGCGAGCAAGCTCTTCCATCGCTACGGCCCCGTCGTTGTAGGCGGCGCCTATGACCAGCAGCGCCATGGCCTGCTCGGCCCGCTGCCCCTCGGGCGTGCCCTCGTCGGCCGCCACCCGCGCCAGGGCGTTGGCCAGCAGAGGCGCGTTGCTGCCGTAGGCCTCGAGCGACCGCGCCATGGCCCGCCCGTACTCGCCGGTGGCCAGCCGCAGGATGTCGTCGTTCGCAAGCGAGCGGCGCCCGTAGGAGCGCTTCCCCTTCATGCGCGACACCAGCCGTGGTATCGAGACTTCCGGCTTCGCGAACAGCTCCGGGTTTATGTAGCCCGGCTCCGCATGCAAGATGTAGCGCAGAAGCCACGTCTTCTCGGAAGCCCGCTGCACGGCGCTCCGCCCATCGTAGGCCGGCCGCGACGACAGCACCACGCAGGCCGTGTCGTAGAAGGTCATCCCGCACTCGCTCTTGAGCATGGAGAACAAAACCTCGCAAGGCGTCTTCAATTGTGCGATCATGGGCAACCTTTCCACCATAAGGCGATGCTTGCTCGCCGGCATGCTGGCTTAACGGATTCCGCAGCGCTCAGCTTAACACGACGGGGAATTCGTGCGGCTAAACTACTCTGCCATTCCTGACCCCTTTGTTGCTTTCGGATGGCAATCATGCCCGCCATTATCCCTGTCCAGCCGCCTAAAAAGGTGCGCATCTTTTTTATCGAATCTGGTTGTACGCTATCGGCGTATCTGGAGTTTAGGGAGAACGGCTTTCCCTGGGCGAGATTGTTCCGCTGTGGGTTTTTACATGCAAGGAGTCGGGATGGAACGTAACTGGGGACTCGTCGAACGAGAGCTTTTCACGAGGCGTTTCGGATCGATCGGCGTATCGGAGATGCGGAAAGTGCTGTTCGCGGTTTACATGAGCGGTTACGGCTCGTCGGATATACCGTCGGATTACGAGATTGGCCGGTCTCTGGGACTTTCTGCCATCCAAGTGAGGAACATGCGCAGCGGTGTGAACCTACTGCTCGAAAGCGACGAGCAGACGAAGGAGAAGGCCAAGGCCGCCCTCAAGTTCGCATTTGAAAATCAACTTCTTGAGTATCAGCAGACTAAGGGACGCATCGCTGTCGAAATCGACGACCCGATTGCGCGGGACTATCTGATGGACGCCCTCGAGCGGGAAGGGGTCTTCCGCGACTGTGATGCCTATAACGGTCACATAGCGGTGCCCGTTAGCCAGTTCGACAAGCTGCTCCTGTGCGTCCTCGACGAATCGGCTGTCGGGGCAATAAAGGATGCGTTCATAAAGCAGAACCCAAACTTCGTAGCCGACACCGCCAAGGAAAAAGGCGGTTTCTTCGCGAAGCTGGAAAAGTATCTAGCGACTCGTAAGGAGACAGCGGCAGTCGTCGAGGCTCTTGCCGGCCTTGTCAGCACCTTAATTTCCTGTGGCTATGTGCCGACGTAGTCAATCAAGAGAGGCTATTGTGCCAAAAGGCTCCGGATGGCGTAATTCGGAGCGCAGTCGAGAAGGAAAGGAAGACATGGGAGGGAAGAGCCATCAATCGACCTTGCGAACTTGCGTTGCTTGTCGTTGTTTTGCTCTCGAAGATACGTGGAAGCTCGGAAATTGTGCTGTGTGAAGAGGGCAACGGTTTCGATGCTGCGTGGCTCATAAGGGCAGAAAGGGAGAACTGAAAAACGCTTAGAGGCGCATAACGTGATTGATGAAAGAATGGAGGTTAAAATGGCTCGACCAAACGAGGAGAAGGTATATTGCAGGTACAACAAGACACCGATGTTGCTTCTGCTGGGGGCGATTGTGCTCGTGGCTGCCGTGCTTGCCTTGTACCCAGGCAAGCTTCTGCCCGGATTGCAATTGGAGTGTAAAAGCAGCGTCGCTTTTGCCGAGGAGCCACAGGAGGAAATCGAGTGGAAGACATGGAAGGAGTTCGGATGGTATGTTGATCAAGAGGGGACACTGGTTATATCGTCCGAATCGCATGGCGGCCCTGAGCTTTCTTGGTATGGGGACATAAGAATTACGTCTGCGCGCTTTGAACCGGGGACGAGACTGTGGTACTATTGTCGTCTTTCGTTCAGCGGCCTCGTTAATCTTAGATACATCGATTTCTCAAATATCAGCACAACGCAACTTGATTCAACCGCAGCCATGTTCTCGGGCTGCTCTTCCCTTGAGTCCGTAGACCTTTCCTGGCTCGATACAAAAAAAAGTGGATAACATGGCATACATGTTCTACGGTTGTTCCTCCCTTAAGTCGGTAGACCTTCCAGAGTCCGATGACAACCGGTTTCTTGAGGATACGTCATCCATGTTCGAGGGTTGTTCCTCTCTTGAATCTGTTGATCTCTCCGGCTTGCATACTTCTAAAGTGTGGAACATGGAAAAAATGTTCAAGGACTGTTCTTCCTTGGAGTTCTTGGACCTCTCCAGCTTCGATACTTCGAATGTGGGTTATCACGATGGTAACACGGCCACTCCCGGCAAAGACGGCAGCATGGATTACATGTTTGAGGGTTGTTCTTCTCTTAAGTCTATAAATCTATTCAGTAACCGTGACGCTTCGTTCGATGGCAGCATGGAAGGCATGTTTAAGGGCTGCTCCTCCCTTGAAGTTTTGGACTTGTCCAATTTGTGCACAGCGAACGTCTGGGACATGTCTTCTATGTTCGAAAGCTGTACCTCCCTTAAGTCGGTGGATCTTTCCAGCTTGGATACTTCGAAGACAAGAAGCATGATTGATATGTTCGCGCACTGTTCTTCTCTCGAGTCCCTTGATCTTTCCAGTTTTCGCACATCAAACGTTTCGTCTATGTCTGGTATGTTCAGGGGCTGTTCGTCCCTCACGTCCCTCGATCTTTCTGCTCTAGATACGGTCGAAGTTCGAGATATGTCCGACATGTTCTCGGGCTGCTCGTCCCTCAAATCCTTTGATCTTTCTGCTCTAGATACGGTCAAAGTTCGGGATATGTCCTATATGTTCTCTGGCTGCTCCTCCCTTGAGTCCCTGAACCTTTCCGGTTTGGATACCTCACGGGTTGGTTTTGATCAGTATCCCAAACGGGGGAGCATGGCGCATATGTTCTCTGACTGCTCTTCGTTAGTCGACATCGATCTATCGGACCTTGACACTACCTACGTTAGGAGCATGGACGGCATGTTCCAGGGGTGCTCCTCCTTGGGGTCTCTCGACCTTTCTGCGTTCGATTTCTCTACAATAGAGAGCATGAAAGAGATGTTCCAAGACTGCACCTCCCTTGTTTCTGTCGATTTGACGTCGCTTGCGTTGGCTGCGAATAGCCCCTCGCTGGACTATGCGTTTAGGGGCTGCAGCAATCTAACGACGTTGTACTCATCTGAAGCAATCGAGTGCTCACCCCTTGTT
>DBFAWQ010000214.1:0-2794 GCA_048242115.1 Eggerthellaceae bacterium | reverse complement strand
ATGTGGGCCAGCGACATGGTCTGCTCGGTACTCCCGAAGATAAAGCCCACTTCCGTGTGCCAGAAATGAATGAAGGGCTCGTAGGCCGGCGAGTTCGCCACCACCAGCGCCACGATGGCCGCCAGAAGCATGGCGCCTGCTGCCTTGGTGGAGGAATGCGTGAAGCGAACCAGCTTGCTGTAGCGTTTCTGATGGCCCTGCACCTCGTCGATGAACAAATGGGGGGTAGGTTGTTTCTCGCTCGCCATGGTGATCCTCATCCGTCGCGCTGAACCGTTTGTCCGTGTCGAACCGTTCGTTAAATTACCAATGATAGACGAACTTCACCCCCATGCACCTTAAGTTTCGGCCCCGCGCCCCCAGGGTCGCCGAACTGTAAAGATGCGGACGCGGTTGCACGGCGCCAGACCGCCTGGACGCCTCAGGCGCTTAGCCCATTGCGCCCCTCGACGAAATCACGCACATCGGGCACCTTGGGACGTTTTGCGTACGAAGATGCCCAATATGCGTGATTTTCTACAGAACGACGAAGGGGCGAAGGGGGGCGAAAGGTTCGCTGCCGCTATGCCGGGCTAGCGAATCGTACCTTACGTCAGGTTTGTTTTGATTTCGTTATCGAACCTGTTCAGAGGGGTGAAAATCCAAGATCGTCGGCATCGAGGGGGGGGGGATAACGTATTCCACGGGGGCGCAGATGCGGAAGAGGACCTCTCCCGATCCGGTGAGCAGATGCGGGAAGCGGCAGAGCGTCTCGGTGAAGAAGTCGCCCACGAATGACAGGCCTTTCGCGCCGGCGTAATCGGCCATGCGCAGCACCGCTTCGTAGGTGACGTCGTGGCCCTCCTCGTCGTAGCCTTGGTCGAAAAGTAGAGGGTGAGGTAGGTGCCTCCGGGCAGCACTTCGGCCTGGTCGTAGAGCTCGCCGCGGCTCTCGTCCACGGCTACGAACGTGCGCGCCGAGAACGGGCTGGCCGCCTGCACGCTTTCCAGGGAGATGATGGAGCCCAGGTCGTGGAACAGGGAGACCGGCAGGTTCGCCTCCAGGAACAGCCGCTTGGTGCGGCGCGTGGCCCGCTCCCATTCCATGAGGTCGCTCGTCGCATCCACGCGGATGTCGTCCCCCAAGTCAAAGGAGATGATACGCCGCTCGGGAAGCCGTTCCATGAGGATCTGGTTCAGCATCGGATTTCCCGAAAGCTCCGCGCATCCTTCCATGAGCGCCTGCGCCGTGCGCCGGGACTGCCGCAGCTGCGCAGCCCGTTCGTCGATGTCGGCGAGATGCCGTTCGATGGCCTGGCGAATATCCTCGACGGTGCCCCCATGGCTCAGCTCCGCGATCTCGTCCAGGGAGCAGCCTATGGACTGCAGCTGCTGGATGAGGTCGATCTTGGCCGACTGGCGGATATCGTAGAAGCGCCGGTTCGACTCCGGGTCCACGTAGATGGGGTCCAGGATGCCCATGTCCTGATAGTGATGGAGCGCCCGAACCGCCCAACCCTTCGAAGTCCATTCGTAAAACGCGGGGCGCAGAAGCTTAACCCCCCTGCACCCCTCATGTTCAGCAAACCCCCTCGCCATGCGCAACCCCCAAGCAATCCCCGCAATCAGGAACGCGCCTAGCTTTCTGGCGCCTCGCCCGACATCTCCAAATCGGAAAACGACGGAGGGGGCAGATGCCAGTCGACCCCTGGAAGCTCCTGCTCTCCCCCAAGACATAGCGTCATGTAAAGGGGCAGGTAGTAGACGGGTTTTCCCTCGATCTCGCCAACGGAGAGGTTGTGCTCGGAAAACACGTAGGCGCGCTCGATGCCGTAGTTGGCGGTTCTCAGCAGGTTGCCGAGCGCGGCGTGGCGCTTGTAATCCTTCCCCGATTTGACCTCGACGGGAAGTACCTTCCCGTCGGCCGCTTCGACAAGGAAATCGACCTCCCCTTTTCGGTTGTTGTTGTAGTACGTGAGGGGAAATCCTGCGCTGACCAGCTCCTGGGCCACCACGTTCTCGTACACGGCGCCGAAGTTCGAGTCCCCGATGCCGTCTATGATGTCCATGGTGCTTTTCCTGGGGTACTGGGTAAGCAGCATCCCGCAATCCGAAGCGTACAGTTTGAACCTGTTCGGCCGGAGCGTTCGGAGAAGCGGGGGCGCCGGCTCGGCAACGCAATAGGCCGGCAGCACCACGCCGGCCTGCTCGAGCCACGAGAAATCGTCCTGCAGCCTCTCGAACTTGGCGTCACGGTTGACGGAGGAGAGGCCGAAGCGCTTGTTCTCCTTCGCAAGCTGACCAGGTACGTTGTTGAAAATTGTCAGAATCCGGGCTTCCTTGCCCTTGGCGTACTTGACGATATCGTAGCGGTACTGCTCGACAATCTCGGAGTCGATGGCACGGGCAGCCCCCATGTCCCTGTTCTGCTCCGCGAAGCTTTGGACGGCTTCGGGCATGCCGCCCACCGCGATGTATTGGCGGAAGATCTGAACGAGCGCGTTGTGGAGGGGCTCGTCGAAGGGACGTTTCTCGCGGTAGTTCTCCCTGATGCGCCCGATGATATCGTCGGAAACGCCTGTTGCCCAGCAGAACTCCTCGAAATCGAGCGGAAGCATGCGGAGTATCCGCGCATAGCCGACCGGGAACGACGTGACTCCCGAAAGCGCCGTACCGAGCAACGAGCCCGAGAGAACGAGGTCGAACCTTCCATCTTCTATCAGATACTTCGAGAGTGTCACAATGTCGTGCCCAAGGTGCTGGACCTCGTCGAAGAAAACCAGCGTCCCAGGCTGTATCCCCCGCCCGTTTATAAG
>DBFAWQ010000213.1:0-3820 GCA_048242115.1 Eggerthellaceae bacterium | reverse complement strand
GCCAGGGCCAGCTTCTTCGCATCCTTGTAGGCGATCTCGTCCCACCAGCTGCGCCCCCCGGCGCGGTTGTCGTGGCGTACGGGCAGGTAGATGGACACGTAGGGCGGCTGCGAGGCGTCGTAGAGCTCCCGCCCGATCCCGCTGGCAATGTGGATGGTCTGCGGCACGTGCTCGTCTTCCAGACGCTCTTTCTTCGCATCAGGATTCATAATGCGAACCTCCTATCGCTTCATGGTTTACGGGGCGAAACCTCTGCACACCCCGGATTCCGCCAATAAGAGGATATACCTGCACAAACAGCTCATGGTTTCCGCGCCCGTTTCGATTGCCCCCCGTCAGCATTCCGTTGACGGTTTGCCACCCGCGAAAGCGCACTCCTGCAACCTGCGGAGAACCTGCAGGCCACCGCGAGCCCGTCCCGCCACGAGTCCTCAATCTGCTGAGGGCCCGCAAGCCACGGTGCGCCCGCAGGCCGCCGCGAGCCTGCAACCTGCCGCAAGCCCGCAACCGATGGCCGTGGAAGCCCCCTCCCGACCGCGGCGAGGGATGAAACTCGAGTTATGCATCGCACAACTTACTTTTCATCCCTCGGAACACCCCATATCTGACCTGCGGTTATACACTATTTCCCCAGCTCACAGCCGAGGGACGAAATGTAGGTTGTGCATCGCATAACCTACATTTCGTCCGCTTTGGATTTCTATGCAGAGGCAAGATTCGACCCGAAATATGGCCGCGGAGATACTAGCCGGCCGCGCTTCGGTAGCTTTGGGCCACCGTTTCGTCCACGAGGTCCAGGAGCTCCTGGCGGGAGTGGATGCCGAGCTTAGCGTAAGCACGGCGCAGGTGGGTCTTGACGGTATGCTCGGAGATCATGTACCAGTCGGCGATATAGCGGGCCGTGCGTCCCGTGGCAAAATCGCGCAGCACGTCGGCCTCCCTCGCAGACAGGCCGAAAGAGGCTGCAAGGGCATCCAAAGCCCGCTCCTCGCTCGTGAGCGCCTCGCTTGGGGGGTCGAGGGCGCCCACGACGCAATCCGCATCAGGCGCGTCGGCCTGGGTCGCGGTCGCCCGGGCGTCGAGTTCGCCGGCAGACCCGATGCCGCTGGCGCACCCTGCCACGGCATCGAACCCTCCCTGCTCCGCCAGCAAATCGTAGGCCCGCGCCCGCAGCTTCTCGGAGTATCGGTGCTGGGCGACGAAGACCCCGGACACCGTGATGACCAGCATCCACATGGCGAACACGGAAACCAGCGTGTCGTCTAAGCCGAAGGCGCCGTCCGCCCACAGCGCGGCAAGGCGCCCGAAAGCCACGGACAAGCGGGCCACGGCCAGCGCGATTCCCAACAGGAAGAAGGCGGGCAGCGTGCGCTCGAACGCCTCGCTGATGAACATGAGCCATAGGAACACGTAGAACGAGATGAGCGTCGCCGTCATGAGGCTGCCCGAGAACTGCACGGATCCGATGCCGAAGCAGCGCATGGCGAGGACTGTGGCGATGGCGATGGCCGCCACGGGCGATATGTAATCGATGTTCGCCTTGCGCACCCTGAAGGCCACGAGCACGGCCGCCATGCCCACGGCCATGACCAGGCATACGAGCGCGGTGGGAATAGTCTGCGAGTATTGGACCCCGAAAAGCAGGGCGTCCGATTCCACCACGAAGCCGCACACCGCCGAGAACGCGAACGTGGCCACAACGGCGCGGCGCGTGCGGGAGAACGCCTCCTTGATGTTCGTCTGGGGCGAGGACGGCTCTCGCATCGCCTCGCCGACGAGGTCGCAACGACGAAGGCACGCCCAGAGCAGGCACACCGAGAGAAGGAAAACGGGGATGAACGAATGGGCCTCGGGAGGCAACCATGCGAGGAGTGGTTGGATGGCCACGTCCACCATGTAGCCGAACACTATCATGAGCAGGGCAATGTGAGGTCTGTAGCGGGTGAAGACGTACATCCAGCACAGGATGTTCGCCGACCAGCCGACTCCGGCGAAGGTTTGCTTGACCAGCGAGAAGGCAACGCCCGATCCGCCGACGGAAGCCATGGCAACGTAGACCACCGTAGCCATGGCCCCCACCGCGAAAAGCTTTCCCGGCCGCTCGATATGCGCGAAGTACGACAGCAGCGCCACGACGAGAAACGTCAGACCGTCCACCGCAAGCCCGTAGATGGCGTAGGGATCCTGGCTGTAAGGCCCCGACCCGCCGTCGAGCAAGCGTGCCCCCTGGAGCAGGCCGAACCCGACCACAGCGGCCGCGGACACACCGAGCAGGCCTTCTGCGGCCAGGGCTCTCAGGGTTCTCACGAAGGCTCCTTCCAGGGACCAGCCCCCTCTGCGACATCGGAACTGCGCCGAAGCGTCTAGGCGGATTATAGCGAAGGTGCATGCGGATTCTCCCGCGTACGCACGATTGTCCTGGGTTTTCTCCCGATGTAATCCTTTTCGAGCGACATCGGGAGGGCAGTCGGGCATCCCTTTCGTGCGACAAGCCGGCACAAGGCGAAACCTAGCATGAGGCCATCGGAAAAACCGAACGATTGGAGAGAGACCATGAACGCATCCGCAGGAAACCTGACCCGCCGTTCCTTCCTCCTGGGGGCGACCGCCCTGGGCGCGACGCTCGCTCTGGCCGGCTGCGGCGAGCCCAACGCGAAGAACGCATCGACCAAGGCCGACGCCGAAACGCCGTCTGCCCGTTCCGCCGACGTGGTAGTTGTGGGCGGCGGCCTTTCCGGACTGTCCTGCGCACGGGCGGCAGCCGAAGGGGGCGCTTCCGTCATCCTCGTAGACAAGGCCCCGTTCGTGGGTTCGACCTTCCAAACATCCATGGGAAACGTGTCCATCCTGCAGACCGCAGAGAACAAGCAGTGGTGGCAGTTCGAGGATGGAACCGTGGACACCGTCGAGGACTTCCTCGCACGCTATCGGAAGGCTACCGAAACGGGCAAGGTGAACGCCCCCTACCCCGACTACGACCGCGTGGAAGCGCTCATGCTGGAAAGCTGCGAAACCATATCGTGGGTCGAGGAGCTCGGAGTGGACTTCCAAAAGTCGTTCACCAAGGAGACCGTGGCCACCGACACGGTTAAGCCAGATCCGTCGAATCTCGGCGACACACTGCCCGGCGCCTTCGTCATCGGCAAGCTAGAGCAGGCTATCGACCAGTTGGGGGTGGCGACGATGCTGTCCACGGCCGTGACAGGACTTGTCGTGGAGGACGGGGCCGTGGTGGGCGTGCGCACCGACGATCCGGGCAACCCCGAGATACGGGGCGGCAGCGTCGTGCTGGCCATGGGCGGCTTCGGCGGCAGCGCCGAGTTTTTGGACAAGCTCGTACCGGCTGTGAACAAGATCGGGTTCCAGTACCAGGGTAACGCCATGAACACCGGGGACGCCATGGTCGTCGCCGCCGATGCAGGCGCGGCGCTCTACGAGGACTGCTGGGTCATCCCCAACGTCATCGTGCCGGCCAAGGCGCTCACCGACGCCGACGAGCGGTTCCAGCTGCTCTGCGACCAGTCGATCCACGGAAAGGCCCTCGAAGGCGGTCACACGTCGTCGAAGCTCATCGTGAACGCCGCGGGCGAGCGCTTCATGAACGAATCGATGCCGCCCATCGGCTTGGCCACCACCATGGCCGACCGCGACGAGGCCCCTTACTACGCGCTCTTCGACAGCTCCGACGCCGAGGTGACAGACGTGCTCGAGAAGGGCGTGGGGACGGCAGGGCTGTTCAAGGCCGATACCGTGGACGCCCTGGCAGACGCCGCAGGGCTGCCCGGGCTGGCCGCTGCGTTCGAGGCGTACCAGGCAGCAG
>DBFAWQ010000212.1:0-9411 GCA_048242115.1 Eggerthellaceae bacterium | reverse complement strand
ACCCACGGAGGGCTTCTGCTTGTCCAGCGCGATAAGGACGGCCTTGTGATAGACGATGCCCGCAAGGCGTCCTTGACCGAGGACGATCTGGACGATCTGGTGGCAACCGAGAGCGTGGTCACCACCGAAGCGGGACGCGGTCTGCTGGAACTCGCCGCGCCGGCCCGGCGCATGGGGCTGCTGCTTCAGGCGGCTCCGGAGTGGGAGGACACCCACTGCGAGCTGCTAGAGTTCATCGATGGCGAGCGGCCCTCCTACGGAAAGGTCAAAGAGCTGCTGGAAGGCAGGGAGGTCCTCCATGTCTTCCTGGACGGTCACTGGACCGATATGCAGCCGAGCGTCTTTTTGGACAAACTCGAAGGCGCGGGCATGATTCGATGGAGCGAGGGATGGTCCCTGACCGAGGAGGGGCGCACGGTTCTTAAGCGGCTGAAGCGCGGGGACCTCTCTCTGTGAGGGCGTGGGCAGCAAGCCCGGCCCTGTCTTCCGAAGAGGACGAGATACGACCGAAGGAGGTCATCAGATGGTTGACTGCGAAGGGCGCGGTTCGACGGCGGCTGGCATCCCCGCGACTGGGAACGAGAAGGATTCTCTCGTTCAGGCCTTCTGCGCGCGACGGGATTTCTACGATTTTTTGGCTGCGCTGTACTTCAAGCCGCTCTCGGCTCAGCAGGTGGAGGCGTTCGCCGGCTACGACTTGCATCCCTATGCGGATGTAAACGAGGACATGGCCGAGGGCGTGAATCATATCGTGCGCTACCTTGGCCGCCGCAACACGGGGACGCGCCAGGAATTGGCGGTGGATTACACCTCGTCGTTCGGGGGGCTTTCCACCTACGAGGGGCTCTACGCCGTTCCGGTGCAGTCGGTGTTCACCTCTGCCGAAGGTCTCATGTACCAGCAATCGTACCACCAGGTCCATGAGATTTTCGAACGCGAGGGAATTGTGAGGGCGCAGGGCTACGACTACCCCGACGACCACCTCTCGTTTCTGTTCGAGTACCTCTCCCGGCAGTCCGAGCGCATCGCCGACCTTTTGCGCGACGACGAGTCCGCGCTCGCATTGCGTCTGGTCCTGCATTGCCGGCGTTTCCTCGACGAGCATGTGACAAGTTGGTTCCCGCTTCTCCGGCAGCGGGCCGAGCGGCTGGTGGAGACCCGCTTCTACCGAGGCGTTCTGGCCTTGACGCAGGGGTATCTCGATTTCGACCGGGAGCTGCTTGAGCAGGCGTCGGACGCGCTGGGAGGGGCTGAGGGCGCCGTGGTATCCAAGGAGGTCGCGTGATGACGTTTCTCGCTGTGTTCGCAGGCGCTTGGGTTGGCGCCTATCTGCTGCGCAAACCGCTCCATAAGCTGCCTCTTCTCTTCTACGCCATCGCCGTCGCGCTCGGCGTTGTCGGGCTTTTCGGCATGTCGGCAGGTCTTCCCCGCGCGGTATGGCGACTGCTGTTCGAGCTTCAACGCGAGGCGCTGCTTCCCTTGGCTCTGTTCTCCGTCGTCATGTTCATGGGTTGCTTCAGGAAGGACTCCTTCGTGGGGCGGTCGCTGCTTCCCGTGCGCGGAGAGCTGTCCATCATCGCATGGATTCTGTCGCTCGAGCATGTGGTCGTGTATCTGAAGGCGTACCTGCCGCGCGTCCTGGGGGCGTCCGCGGTGCCGACCTCGGTGCTGGGCGGCTTTGCCATCGCGGTGGTTCTGCTGGCCCTGCTTTTGGTGCTGGGCGTCACGTCGTTCAAGCTTGTCCGTCGTGCCATGCCCTCGAAGGTATGGAAGGCGGTCCAGCGTCTTTCGTACCCGTTCTTCGCGCTGGTGTTCGTTCATGTGCTGCTCATGCTGGCCCCGTCGGCCATTAACGGCGGCGTCGCGGCCCAGGTGTCGCTTGTCGTGTACGTTGCGCTGTTCGGGCTATATTTGGCGCTGAGGGCCGGGCGCTATCTTGGCGATCGCCGCGATAGGTGCGCGCAGGCTGCCCGGGATGCGGCGGATGCCGCATGGGTGCCGGAGCCGGAAGACGGGGCTCTGGCTGCATAGGTTACAATGCGCAACGGCTTCGCGTTGCGCGCCTTGCGTGGGGAGCGCAACGCGGTTTGCGCGTTCGGGCGATGTGCGGCAGGCTTCGCGACGGCAAGCATGTCTGCGTGAGGGGGTGGGGAATGGGGAAGAGCGATATTTACGCCTCTATCGTGAGGTCCCTTCCGATTGTGCCGTTTCTCTCGTTCGGCCTTGTTCTGGCGTGGTCCCAGTTCGCCAACAACGCTTACGGGCTGATCGACTCCTTGGCGGCTTTCGGCGAGGGATACCGTTTCGCGAACATGGCATCCACGCTCGCCAATGCCGTCGCGCTGCTTGTGGCGGCCTGTTGCGGCCGCCGAGCCGACGAGCTGCTCCTAAGTCCTCGCTTCGGGCTGCTCTGCGGAGCTGTTGCCTCGGGCGCCAGCGTGGGGGCGCTGCTGGTCTCCACGGGCGTTCTTGCCCCTGCCGGCCAGGTGCAAGTGGTGGTGCTCTGCGCTTTTTTCTCGGTGGCCGGGGCTGCGACCGGGCTTCTGTTCATCCAGATCGGCACGTTGTACGGTCGGTTGATAGGGCGCCGGGCCGTCTTCAACCTGGCATGGTCCCACTTGCTGTGCGGCGCGCTGTTCTTCATCGCGGTGGGCATGGCGCACTGGCGTCTCGGCCAGTCGGGCAACATGCTTCTGCCTGCGCTGTTCTACTGCGCGTTCCCGCTGCTGGCGGCGTGGCTGTGCAGCATGGCGCTGGACGTGAAGCCCTGCAACGAGCAGGAGTACAGCGCCGACGTGCGGGACATACCGGCCGTGTTCTGGAAGTTCGTGGTGGTCATCCTGGTCCTGTGCTTCGCAATGTCGCTTACGGGGGCGGTTGCCCAGGGGACGACTGGCGTCGACGGCCCCATCGTGAAAACCAGGACGAACAACTTCCTGCGCCTCGTCATTGCGCTGCTGCTCATGATGAGCGTGGTGTTTGCCAAACGGGAGCAGTTCGAGCTCGGGCGCGCCTACACCTTCATCATGATCTCGTCTGTCGCGGTTGCCACTATGGCGCCGGTGATGGACGGCGAGGTTGCGGGCTGGCCGCAGCTGTCCACCATGGTGCTGTTGGTGTTCCGCATGCTCCACTGGGTGGTGCTGAGCCTGATCGTGTACCAGAAGAAAATCTCGCCGGTGCTGGTCTTCGGCTTTGGCTGCGGGGTCCAAGCGCTCGGCAACGGCCTGGGTCTGCTTACCGGGTTCATCTTCCACGATGCGCTGGTCTCGTCCTCTGCGCGGTTGGCTATGAGCATCGGGTTCACGTTGCTCATCATACTCTGCGCCTTCGCCCTGTTCTCCGAGAAGTCCTTCGACCGCCTGTTCGAGCAGAGAAGCGATGACGAGCTCGACCTTTCGCAGCTGTTCGCGCCGCTGCCGGTCTTCGCCTCCGCCGAAAGCGACTCCGGGGCTGCCGCTGCGCAAACGCCGGCCGGGGAAGCTCGCGGCTCGGTGCCGGAAGCGGAGGGGCGTGCGGGCGAGGAGCCGCCCGGTTCGGAGGGCGCGTTGCCAAGCTATTTCTCTCTGGCCATCGAGGCGCTTTCCCGGCAGAGCAGCCTTTCCAAGCGGGAGACCGAAGTGTTCAGGCTCATCGCCATGGGATACAACCCGCAGACGATCTCGGAGAAGCTTTGCATTTCTTGGAACACCGTCCGCGGCCATGCTCGGAACATCTACGCAAAGCTGGGTGTTCATTCCCACCAGGAGCTTATCGCCCTCGTTGATTCCCAAAAGGAAAAGCTGCGGGACCGCCCCTGACGCGTCGGCTCCCGTGCGGGCGCTCCTGTGGGTTCGCACGTACGCGCGGCGGACGCCTGCCGTTTCGTGCGGCCGCTCGTTGCGCAGGTGCGATGGTGCCGGGGCTTTCGAGCGGCTTGGGCGCCGGGGCGTGGTAAGATGGATTGGTTAAACGCATCCGCCCGTTGCCGTCGACGAAGAAAGAACTATGGAAACCATCAACGACCTTGTAGCCCAGCTGCCCACGCCGCCCACCGACTTCGAAGGGCGGCTGGACGCCTACGCCCCGCTCATGGGCGGCATCATCAACTCGTTCATCCCCACCGGCTCGCACCCGGACATGGACCGCTACCTGTACAGCCCGCTTCGGGCCTACAGCGAGAACGCAGGCAAGCGCCATCGACCGCTCATCTGCTTCGAGGCGTGCCGCGCCGTGGGAGGCGACATGCAGAAGGCCACCAGCGCGGCTGCTGCCATCGAGCACTTCCACACGGCGGCGCTCATCCACGACGACATCGCCGACGAGGGCGAGATGCGCCGCGGCATGCCCTGCATGCACCTGACCGAGGGCGTGGGCCTGGCCATCAACGTGGGGGATCTGGCCCTTTCCACGGTGAACGGCTCGGTGGTGGACGACCCGCTGCTGGACGACGCCACGAAGGTGCGCGTGATCTCCGAGCTCATCAACATGACGCGGCGCACCATCGAGGGGCAGGCCATGGATTTGGGCTGGGCTCGCGACGAGCGCTTCGACATCAGTCCCGAGGACTACCTGGTCATGGCCACCCACAAGACCGCGTTCTACTCCGGCGCGGTGCCGCTTGCGGTGGGGGCCATCATCGGAGGCGGGACCCCGGCCGAGGTGGAGGCGTTGCGCAGCTTCGGCATGAAGTGCGGCCTTGCCTTCCAGATTCAGGACGACCTGCTGAACCTCATCGGCACCGAAGAGTCCACCAAGAAGGACTTCCGCAGCGACATCACCGAGGGTAAGCGCACGCTGGTGGTGGTCCACGCGCTACAGAATGCGACGGACGCCGACCGGCAGCGGCTCATCGACATCCTCTCCTCCAAGCAGCGCGACCCCGAGGTGCTCGCGGAGGCCGTGGGCATCCTGGAGCGCACGGGCAGCATCGACTATGCGCGCGCCTATGCTCAGAATCTCACGGAGCAGGCGAAGGTGGTTCTCTCGGAGGGCCTGAAGCCGTCGGATTCGCGCGAGGTGCTGCTGTCCATGGCCGACTGGTTCGTCGAGCGGCTGTCTTAGGGGGAGGGGCGACGCGGTTCGCCGGCTTCGGCGCAGCTCGCAGGACGGAGCGCGGGAGCTGTGGTCCAGGGAGCTGGGAGACGGCATGCCGGACGGCGGTTTCCAAGGGCGAAAGCTTAAGCGGGCATTAATCCGTCGTGACGATTTGGCTGCAGCGTTCGCGGACGCTTCGGCGCTTGTATACAATGCCCGTAGCTCCGTCTGGCCGATGCGGGGTGGGTGCTCGTTCGGCGCGAAGGCCTTCGCGGTCTGCGTTGCCGATGCCGCCAGCCGGGCTGCTTCGCGCGGTTCGCGCAACTTCGACGGAATCGTTCGTTCTAAGGAAGGGACCCATGGTCGGCGGCTATTTTCGCAACTCGTGGCACGATATAACGTCCTCCCCCGGTTGGTTCGGGAAGATATGCCTGCTCGCGCTGGTGGGCTTCATCCCCATCTTCGGGCAGATCGTGCTGTTCGGCTACCTGTTCGGCTGGGCGCGCGACATCGCCTGGGGGGTGCGCGGCCCTATGCCGGCGCGCATCTTCGGCAACGAGGACGGCAAGCTGTACGCGCGCGGCCTGTTCGCGTGGGTGATATCGCTCGTGTGCTCGCTTCTGCCCATGGCGGTGGAGCTTCTGTGGGCGATTCCCGCCGGCGGCATGGCGCTCGTGGCCGGATGGGGTTCGAGCAGCTTCACGCCCTTCGCCGTGCTGGGCGTCGGCGGCATGGTCGTCTCGGTGCTTTCGGTGGTTGCGGCATTCGCGGCCTCGGTATTCTGGCTCGTGGGATCCGTGCGCATGAGCATCTACGGACGGCTTGGGCCAGGGTTTCAGTTCGGGAAGCTGTGGGCTATGATGCGCCGCGACCCGCAGGGGATTCTGCGGCTGGTGGGAATGTATCTGGCCATCTGCGCGGTGCTGGTGGTTATCTTCGTCGCGATTGCCCTGGTGCTGGTGCTGGGAGCCGTTGCTGCATCGGCGTTCACGGCTGTGATCATGGGGTCGCGGGGCGGCACTTTCGAGGCTGTGGCTGCCCAGGCGGGCCTCGTGCTCCTGGTGGGCATTCCTGTCATTTTGGCGGTTAGCTTCGCCATCGAGGTGGCGGCGGTCATGTCCTATGCGCTGATAATCCGAGCTGCGGGCTACTGGATGGGCCAGTTCGACGTCCCCGCTTGGCGCGGGCCCGACGATCCGCTGCCGTTCCAGGTGCCGTCGGTCTACGGAGCCTACGCTGAGCCCCCGGTGCCTGCGCCGCCCGCTCCGGTACCGACGCCTGCGCCTGCTCCTGTGCCGACGGCCGCCCCCGTTCCGGTCCCCGCCTCCGTACCGGCGCCTGTCACGGATCCGACGGCCGCACCCGCGATCGTTCCTGCCCCTACGCCAGCAGCCGGTGAGGTTCCGGCGCCGGCCCCGCAGCCAGCGCCCGAAGTGCCCGCACCTGGCGAACCGACCGACGGGGCGCGATGAGCGCGACGCTTCCCGACAGATCGCTCTTCCTGCCCATCAGCCGCCGGGACATGCGCGACCGCGGCTGGGACCAGGTGGATTTCGTCTACGTGGTGGGAGATGCCTACATCGACCACTCGTCGTTCGGCATGGCCATCGTGTCGCGGCTGCTGGAAGCCCACGGTTTCCGGGTGGGGATCATCTGCCAGCCCGACTGGACCGACCCCGCCTCCGTCTGCGAGTTCGGGCGTCCGCGGCTGGGGTTCCTGATGTCCTCGGGCAACATGGACTCCATGGTCAACCACTACACCGTGGCGCGGAAGCACCGCGGCACCGACGCCTACTCGCCGGGAGGGCGCATGGGGCTTCGGCCCGACCGGGCGCTTGTAGTGTACGGCAACCTCATCCGCCGCGCCTACCGCGACGTGCCCATCATCGCGGGCGGCATCGAGGCCAGCCTGCGTCGGCTTGCCCACTACGACTACTGGTCGGACTCCATGCGGCGATCCGTGCTGCTTGATTCCGCCGCCGACCTGCTGATATACGGTATGGGCGAGCATCAGATCGTGGAAGTGGCCGAGGCGCTGGACGCGGGACTTTCCATCCGCGACATCACGTTCATCGACGGAACGGTGTACCGCGCGAAATCGCTGGAGCACGTCTACGATGCGGTCGTGCTGCCTTCCTGGGACGAGGTGCGCGCCCAGGGCGATGCCTACGCGCGCTCCTTCGCCGTACAGTACCGCAACACCGACCCCTTCACGGGGAAGCGCCTGGTGGAGCCCTACGGCGAGCACGAGTTCGTGGTGCAGAACCCGCCGTCTGCGCCCCTGGACGCCGAGGAGCTGGACGCGGTCTACCGGCTGCCCTACGCCCGGGCGTGGCATCCGGATTATGCGGAAGCGGGCGGCGTGCCGGCCCTTTCCGAGGTGAAGTTCAGCCTGACCAGCAACCGCGGGTGCTTCGGCGAATGCGCCTTTTGCGCCCTCACGTTCCACCAGGGGCGCATCGTGCAGGCCCGCAGCCGCGAGTCGCTGGTGGAGGAGGCGCGCCTTTTGGCCGAGGAGCCGGACTTCAAGGGCTACATCCACGACGTCGGCGGCCCCACCGCCAACTTCCGCGCACCCGCCTGCGACAAGCAGCCGAAAAGCGGCGCCTGCGCGAACAAGCGCTGCCTCTCGCCGAAGCCCTGCGCGCGCCTGGTGGCGGACCATAGCGACTACCTGGCCCTCCTGCGGGAGCTCCGCGACATTCCGGGTGTCAAGAAGGTGTTCGTGCGCAGCGGCATCCGCTTCGACTACGTGATGGAGGACCAGGATTTCGGCCAGGAGTTCCTGGACGAGCTCGTGCGCCACCATGTGAGCGGGCAGCTGCGGGTGGCGCCGGAGCACGTGTCCGATGCGGTGCTCGCCGTCATGGGCAAGCCGTTCCACCAGGTGTACGAGCGGTTCGTGCAGGCGTTCCGGGAATCCACGGAAGCGGCCGGCAAGGAGCAGTACGTGGTGCCCTACTTGATGTCGTCGCACCCGGGAAGCGGCCTTGCCGAGGCCGTGGAGCTGGCGGAGTACTGCCGCGACATGGGCTTCAACCCCCAGCAGGTGCAGGATTTCTACCCCACGCCCTCCACGCTGGCCACGGTCATGTACGCCACCGGGCTGGACCCGCGCACCATGGAGCCGGTCTACGTGGCGAAGTCCCCCCACGAGAAGGCGCTGCAGCGGGCGCTCATCCAGTACCGCGATCCAAAGAACCGAGACCTGGTGGAGGAGGCCCTGCGCCGGGCCGGCAGGGCCGACCTCATCGGCTTCGGCCCGAACTGCCTCATCCGCCCGAAGCGTGCGGGCGGCGGCAAGGGGAAGGGCCCGACGGGCGAGGGTCGCAAGCGGAAGGATGGCGCGACGCCGGGGAAGGGGAAGGCGCCGAAGGCCGGCGGACCCAAACGGAAGGATGGCGCCGTACCGGCGAAGGGGAAGCTCGGCGGCTCTCAGGCGAAGCGTGGCCCCGACGGCAAGCGCGGCTTCGGCGGGAAAGGCACTCCGGCGGCCAAGGCCAAGCCCGTGCCGGCAAAGGGGTCGCCCCGTCGCACGAAGCCCCCTCGCGCCAACGGCCACAAGGGCGGCATGCGGTAGGAGACGCTCCGGCGCGTGCAGGGCGGTAGCGGCCGCTCTTCCGCAAACGGGGGATTGCGGCCTCTTTTCGCTTCTGGCCGCCGAAGCCGTGCGTTCCGTGGCATAATGCAGACGTTTGCCGCCTCTCATGGTGCGCGCGAAGGGCGGCAAACCCTCACTGGGTTTGTGGCGGGGCCCAGTGCGGCATGTAAAGCCGAACGGGGAAGAGGGATCTATGAGCGATTCTCAGCCAACGCCTACCATGGGGGCCGCCGACGCGCCCGATGCCGTTTACGACGCGCGGTCGCTGGGCAAGCCGAAGATGTTCGTGTTCGGCTTGCAGCACATGTTCGCCATGTTCGGCGCCACCATCCTGGTGCCCACGCTCACGGGGCTGTCGGTTTCGGCCACGCTTTTGTTCGCGGGCCTGGGGACGCTTCTGTTCCATCTGGTGTCCAAGGGCAAGGTGCCTGCTTTCCTGGGCTCGTCCTTCGCCTTCATAGCCGGCTACGCTGCCATCGCCCCCAACGGCGAGGCGGACCTTCTGCCCTACGCCTGCCTGGGCGTGGCGGCCGCGGGTCTGCTGTACCTGGTGCTGTCGCTTCTGTTCAAGGTGTTCGGGCCGCAGCGGGTCATGCGCTTCTTCCCGCCCGTGGTTACCGGCCCCATCGTCATCTGCATCGGGCTCATCCTGGCAAGTTCGGCCATCTCGAACTGCCAGACGAACTGGCCCATCGCCATCGTGGCCATCGCCATCATCGTGGTGTGCAACATCTGGGGCCGCGGCATGATCCGCATCATTCCCATCCTGCTGGGCGTCATCGGCTCCTACATCG
>DBFAWQ010000211.1:0-6711 GCA_048242115.1 Eggerthellaceae bacterium | reverse complement strand
CCTCCTTCTGCTGCGTAAAGCGATGTATATGGCACAAGACGCAATATCTTGTGCCATATCAGAAGTATGACGGAATATATAGTAGTTACTGTTTTATTCTAGTTAAGACTTGAAATAAAACTAATCAGCGTTTTCGCAGGTAATCCGAGGGGCATTCACCGATAACACACATAATTGATAGTTTTTCACTTTCAATTAACCGGTTTTCCACCCAAACCCCTACTCCACCGTGCCGTAGACCTGGCCCCAGCCGTGGCCGCCGATGGCGGAGTTCAGCTGCACGCACAGCCGCTGGCGCGTGTAGTCGCCCGGCGGCAGCAGCCCCACCACCTCGCGCAGCTCCTCGGGAAGGTCAGCCGCGTCGGCGGCCATCACGATGTCGAGCCTGCGCACCGCAGGTCCCAGGCCCGCACGGGCCAGCACCGCCGCGGCCGGATCGTCCTCGGGCCGCGGGAACAGGGAGTCCACCACGTCCTGCAGAGCCCCGTAGTAGGGGCTTGGCTCGCGATTGTCCGCATTCGGTGCCATAAACGCCCCCTAGCCTGCAACCACGTCGAAGCCCTCGGTTGCCGCAACCAGGGCGCCGGTATAAGCGGGCGTGGCATGGCCCGTGGCCCTCAGGAACTGCACGCCGCATCCGCGCAGCACGCAAGCGGCCTCCACCAGGGTGTCAGGGCAGTAGTAGGGGTTCTCCTGCGTGGGCGCCCCCTGCTTGTCGTTTCGATACCCCACGGAGAGCTGCACGAGCACCGGCAGCCCTGCCCCCGCAAGCTCGCGGGCCATGTCGGCGGCAGCCGCAAGGGGCGCGCCCGTCTGCAACCCGACGACATCCACGCCCAGGTCGGACATGGCGTCCAGAGCCTCGCCCAGACTTTGGCGCCCGTTCTCCAGCACCGCGCCCTCGCCCGCGTTCACGGAGGCGAACAGCGGCCCGTCGTAAACCTGACGCACCCCCATGAGCGCGCACTTCAGGTCGTCGACGCTCGCAAACCCGTTCAGGAACAGAGCGTCGGGCTGCGCCGGGGCGAGCAGGCGGGCGGCTGCGGAGTACTGGGCCCGGTTCTCGTTGAGCGAGGCCTTGCTGGACGGGTCCAGCGGCAGCCCGCATGGGGCGATTTCCAGAAGCAGGTGCTGCGGCTCCACCTTCCGCGCGATGGACACCGCGGCGTCGGCCACCTCCTGCGCCCGGTCCTCCAGATGCTGATGGACAAGCCGGGCCGGCGTCAGGTAAGCGGTGGGCGCTACGACCGCCTGGGCCCCCGCCACCTTGTTCATGACCAGCGCGTCGCGCACGAGCTCCGGCTCCACCAGGCAGGCGTAGCCCATATCCTTGGCAACGTCGAAGCCCTGGTTGGCCAGCACCGTCTGCACGGGGGACGACAGCACCAGCATGTCCTTTGCGAAGCGCAGCTGAATGTCGGGCATGGGAAATCCTTTCGCAAAGGCCCGCAGCGCACGCCGCGCCGCCGACCGCTTCATGGTACCGCCGAAGCATACCACGAGCGCCCGAACGGCACGGCGGCGAGCATCCCTCTGCAGCGAATCGCCCGAAACGCCGACGGTGCGAAGGCGGGGCTACGAACGCGCAGCCCGCAAGCGCTTCCGGGAACGCAGCAGCAGCGCGAAGGCGCCGGACAGAAGAACCACGGCGGTGGCGAGCACCCCGTCCAGCGGGCACAGGCCGAAGCCCGCAAGGGCCGCAGCCCCCGCGGCAACCATCAGGTAGAACACGCAATCGACCGCCCTCAGCAAGCTGCGCGGGCGTTCTCCGTCCTCCTCCAGGGGCAGCCCTGCCCCCGCTGCCGCAGCAAGCGGACGGTCCGTCCTGCGACCGCCGCCCTGGCGCAGGCGCATCAGGGAGTAGGAAGCCGCGAGCACGGCCATCAGCAGGAACACGATATGCAGCGGGCAACCGCCGTTGGCGCCCGTCTTCGGCAGCAGCCCGAAGCGGTTGGCGCCGCCCTCCGAGCCGCCATCCGGGACCTGCGAACCGTTCGACGAGCCGTTCGCAGAACCGCCTCCGACCGGCTCCATCGACCCTTCGGCCCGGCTTTCGCGCACGTGGTAGCCGACGACGAGCAACAGGGTGTTGCCGGCCGAGTCGGCCACGGTCGCCTCTATCCTCCAGTCGCCGGGGACGCTTCGATCGATGGAGGACACCTCTTGCCCTTCGGCGTCGAACAAACGCGGAACCGACACCGTCGTCTTCCCGTCGGACAAAGACGAGGCGATGCTGTAGCGTTCGGCGAGGAAGATCGCGGCTCCTTCGGGCGTGAGCGCGGAGCTGTCGGTGCGCACCGTCACGTCGTCGCGCACCGTCCCCGACACAAGGTGCGTTTCGGGGTCGACGGTCACGTCGTCGGGAACCAGCGGCTCCGACGGACGCCCCTCGCTCGCCGACCCCGAGGGCTCGGAATCCGATGGATTGGGCTTGGGCACCACCGTCGGCAGCGCCGAGGAGCCGTCCGGGTTCGGCACGTCGCCCGAACCGGAACCGCCTTCGCCGTTCGAGCCGCCGCTGCCGCCCGGATTGTCCCCGGCGCCAGGCTTGTCGCCCGAGTCAGGCTTGCCATCGCCCTCGCCGGGGTTGTCCGTGCCGCCCGAGCCGGGATCGTCCGTGCCCGGGTCGTCCGGAGCGGCGGCCTTCACCTGCACCACCGCGCTTCGGTTACCGGCTGCGTCCTCGGCCACGTAGTAGCCCGGGGCCGGAGACGCCACGGCCTGCGCCGGCCGCCCCGCGCCGTCATCAAGGGCGAACGTGCTGCCCTCCCGCGCACCGTCGGCAGCCCGCAACGGATCGGACGCGCCCACCACCGATTCCAGCGGGCTTCCGTCGGCTTGGACGCGGCGAATCTTCCAGATTCCCGAAACCGCCTTGCCCGAACCGGCCGGCGCCGCATCGTCGGCCACGAGCTCGTCGGCCTGCGCATCGTAGGACAGGCGGGGCGCCAGCGTGTCGATGCGCAGCCGGTCGGCGGTCACGGTGGAGGTGGCCTGCGTGACCGAGTGGGTGGCCCGGTAGGAAACCGGCAGGTCGTCGGTGTCCTGGGCGCGCACCCACGTAGCCGCACCGGCGGTCAGCGTGCCCAGCGGCGCACCGTCGGAGGCGCCGGCGATGACGAAGCGGTCGAAGTCGCCGGGATAGAAGGTGACCGCCACCGGCGACGATTCGATGCCGTTCCAACCGTTTTCGTTGGGCAGGGGAAGGCGCGTGTAGTGGTAGTCGGAGCCCGCGGTCAGCCCCTCGTTGTCCTCGCCGCCGGCAGCCAGCTGCACCTCGGCGATGAGCTGCTCGGACTTGAACCAACTGCCATGGAAGTTGTCCTCCACAAGCTCGTGGCTCACGACGACCGCCTGGCCGCCCACCTGGCTCACTTGGGCGAAGTATTCGATGCGGGAGGGGTTGTTGCCCGTCAGCGACACGGCCGTCCCCTCCTCGCCGGTGAGCGGCTCTGCGCCCAGCGACGTGGAGAGCGCGGTTCCGTCCACGGTGATGGGGTGGCTGCCGTCGACGAAGGGGACGATGCCGTCGGTGGGATAGTCGTCGGTATCGGCGATGCGCACGTGCATGGCATGGACCTCGTCGAAGCCGTCGGCGCTTGCCTGGGGGTCGGTGTTGAGCACCTCGCAGCGCACCAGCACCAGCTCGTCGGGCTCCAACATGTCCTTCTCGCCCACCGGCCGGTCGTAGGCCCCGGTCTCCTCGTTGAAGCGCCACAACGTGATGTTGTCCACCCGCGGCTTCAAGTGCGTAAGCTGCATAGATTTGAAGGTAGCGGCAACCTCCATGCCCCCATACGCGTCTGGTATACCCCCGTACCCCCAGTTTATTCCGCCCGTTAGAAAGAGATAGGGAGCATCGCCCGTGTACTCCTCAGCGCCTTTTACTTCAATCGATTCTTCCCCTGGAATCGTCACCGTGTACGTCTTGCCCCGAGGATCGTACTTCACCGCCAGCGTCTGCTTTGTCCAGAGCGGGAAAGTTACACGACCGTAATTCACGGGTCGACGAGTGGGCTGCGCAGCCACAGAAAGCATTCCGTTCGCCCAAAAATAGGATTCTTCAGTCCCGTAGTCCTGCTCCACAAACCCCAGTTCGAGCGAATACCCCGAACCATCCGCATTGCTGCTGAGCAAAAACCCGTTCAACAGTCTGATGTTCTTTACCCCGGAAGCCTTCCCTGGCCAGGGCGGCATCGTAAAGTCCGCCTCCACTTTCCACGCGCATTGAAGCGGAATGGGGTCAACCGTTCTGAACCGACCAACACTGTAGTATAAATTGGCCACCGGCTGCGCCACTCCCCCCGGCACCGCCGTCGTACCGACCACGAACGTATTTCCGCGCACGTGGGTAGCATCCCCATGGATGTTCGTCGGCACGAAAAGGCCTTCGTGGTCGGTGGTGCCTATGAAGTCGGCGTCTTCCCCGTTGTCGTCGGAGGCCCCCGCCGCAGCTTCCCCTGCCGCGGTCGCCATGGGAGCGGGCTGCGTCGACACCTCCTCGGCCCGGGCTTGGGCCCAACCGTTGCCCACGAGGTCCAAGCCCGCGACCGGAACCAGCGAGAGCGCCAGGCACGCAGCCGCGATCACGGCCACGAGCCGCGCCATCACGCCGCCCGATCCCGACGCCTCCGCAACATCGGCCGCCGCGCGCTTTCCGCATACCTGTCCCATCCGGCGCCCCTCGCGCGTGCACCCTGCGCGATGCAGCCGCCCCTTGGCACCCCAGCAAGCGGACGGCCCCCGCCGCCTGGCATTCCCCGAAACGTCCCTCTCCAGCTTCATGGCAACCTCCTTGCCGCAGCCCTCAGACTCTCTTCCTAACGAGGAAGAATCGACTCGGAAACGAAAAGGGCTCAAAATTTTTTCGGCATTTGAAAATATTTCATAAACCGCCCCTCCACCTGCGCCGTTCCCCGAAAACCCGCATATGGGAAACCGCCGAGGTCCGCAAAGCGTGACTATCGCGAATATCCTTTACCGAAGCGGGACATGCATCGCTCTATAATAAAGTAGCACAGAAACGAAAGAATTTGCATCGCACGAGGAGCACTGATGGAAGGCGAGCGGAACACCGACGGGCCGAGCGGACGCGACAACCTGCCGCAGCTGGTGAGGCGCGCCCAGGCCGGCGACCGGCAGGCATTCGAGGAGATCTACCGCCGCACGGCCCAGGCGCAGTTCTACCTTATGGCCGCCAAGGTGGGGGCGGAGGGCGCCGCGGACCTGCTGCAGGAGATGTACCTGGTGGCGTGGCGCAACATCGGCAGCATCGAGCCCGGCTCGCTGCTGGGCTATCTGAGCGCGACCGGGCGCAACCTATGCCGACGCTACCTGGAGCGGAGGGGCGCCCTCACCTACGGGACGCCCCTGGACGACGGCTCGCTGGAACGCCGGAGCACCGAGGAGCGCGGGCGCTTGAACAGCGACGCCATCGCCGATCGCGACGGCAACCAGAATCCGGGCAGCATCGTGGCGGCCGAGGACGAGCGGCGGCGCTTGGAGCGGGCTCTCCGCGAGGAGCTCACCGACTTCGAGCGCGAATGCGTGGTGCTGCGCTACTACCAGCGCATGAAGCTGGACGAGATCGCTGCGGCCCTGGATTCGTCGCGCAGCACGGTGAAGCGCACCTTGGCGCGGGCGCTGGCAACGTTGCGGTCGAAGATGGGCCTTCTGCCCTTGGGGCTGCTGCTAGGGTCCGGCGGCTCCCTCCGCCGAATCGTGGAAGGCCGGCCGGCCCCCGATCTGGCAGGAACCGCCCGGCACAGCGCAGCCCGGCCGCGGACACGGGGAAGCGCGGCCAACAAGGCCGTAGCCGCCGCGACGGCCTGCGTCATCGTGGGAGGCATGGCCGTGGGTGCTGCAGCCCCTCCTCGGACGGAAGCGGAGCAGCAGCCGCGGCCCGAAGCGGCGGCATCCACGCCGGCGGACGGCGACGCGCCTGTCCTTGCCGACCTTGCGGTCCATGGCAACCTCACCGTCATGCGCTTCACCGACGAAACGGGGGTCGCCGATTCCTGGTGCGAGGATGGCGAGGGCAACATCTACCGGGCCGTCGACATCCAGGGGGAACACAAGGCAGGGACGAGCAGCTGGACGTTCGCCCTGCCCTCCGGAACCTTCTACGCCCACGCCGTCGACGAGCACGGCAACGAATGCGCCGGCGAGATTACGGTCGACATCGTCGAGGAAAGCCCAGCTTATCCCGGAGATCTCCTCGTTTCTTCGGAATGATGAGCGGAATGATTCACAAAACGTGCATGGGTAGTACATATCATCTGCAATGTCAACAATTATAATTCGTATCAGCAAACGAAAGGTTCCCCTCCTTCAGTTTGCTTCTGCTTTATCCCCTTATGAAGCAGAGCGGTGTTCGCACCGCATCATCCCCTCCTTGTGGCCCTGTGGAGCTCCCCTCGCCCCGGGCCGTCTTCTTTTTCATCTTCTTTTTCAAAGACTCCGGACGGAGCGACGCCAACGCAGCACTCCCCCTTCCCTTCCCAGATGCCACCCTCCCTCGAATGGACGAAATGTAGGGTATGCATCGCACAACCTACATTTCGTCCATCTTGAAACCACCTGTCCCACCTGCGAAAACGATGCATATATCCAGGTCGCAGACAAGGGATGAAAAGTAAGTTATGCGGTCGGCCCTGCGGCGACCTTCGCGGCGTACAGGCGGTTGTTCGTGTCCAGCCAGCTTTCCACGGT
>DBFAWQ010000210.1:0-19088 GCA_048242115.1 Eggerthellaceae bacterium | reverse complement strand
TGCTCATACCCGTCACGCCCAGGCCGCCCATCAGCTGGTAGATCCACGCCGCCACGCCCGCGACCGTCAGCGCCCCAAGCACGCCGCAGGTCACCTTGAATTTCGTTGAGGTTCCCATAGCTTCGAACCCTCCTTACTCGTAGTAGTAGACCTGCGGACGGGTGCCCTGCTCTTCCAGCAGCACCCCGGCGTCCTTCCCGCGCACAATCCGGGAAACCTCGGAATCCGGGTCGTCCAGATCGCCGAAGACGCGGGCGTCCATAGGGCAGCACACCACGCACATGGGCCGCTCGCCTCGGTCGGTGCGCTCCTTGCACAGGGTGCACTTCTCCGCCACGCCCTTGGCCCGCACCGGCACGTCCTTGTCGCCGTAGTTGAAGTCGGGGTCGCGCACCGGGTCCTCCCAGTTGAAGACGCGGGCGTTGTAGGGGCACGCCGCCATGCACATGCGGCAGCCGATGCACTTGCCGTAGTCCACCAGCACGCGGCCCACCTCGTCCTTGTAGGTGGCACCGGTGGGGCACACGCGCTCGCAGGCCGGGTTCTCGCAGTGCTGGCAGGCCACCGGCATCAGGGTGCGCGACAGGTGCGGGTAGGTTCCCACCGCGTCGGCGATATGGCCGCAGCCGTCGGCGATGACGCGGTTCCACAGCATGCCCATGGGCACGTTGTTCTGCATCTTGCACGCCTCCACGCAGGTGTGGCACCCCGTGCAGCGCGTCAGATTGATGGCCATTCCGTATCGGGTCATGATCGCACCTACGCTTTCTTCACTTCGACGAGCGTGTCGTTGAACGGCATGACCGGGCCGTTGCGAAGCGACTTGCCGCGCTCGATAACCGTGGGGTTCGTGACGTTCTGGAAGTTGCCGCCTTTGAGGTTCTTCGGCCATTCTCCCTCGTAGAAGCGCACCGAACCCGGCCGCACGGAGTTGCTGGCCCGCACGGTACAGCTGAATTCGCCGCGATCGTTGAAGATGGTCACCGTGTCGCCGTCGGCGATGCCGCGGGTTTCCATGTCGGCCCCGTTCATCTCGGCGTAGGTCTGGAACAGCTCCTGGATCCAGGTGGAGTCGCAGAACTGGTCGTGGGTGTGGAAGCGGGTGCGCGTCTGGCAGAACCACAGCGGGTACTGGCTGATCTTCGGGTTCTCGGCGGTCACCTCGTTGGCCTCCTCCCAGTTCGGAAGCGCCTGGTTGAAGTCGTAGAGGCTTTCGGTGTAGGGCTCCAGCCGCCC
Source organism: Eggerthellaceae bacterium (assembly GCA_048242115.1). Classification (GTDB taxonomy): domain Bacteria; phylum Actinomycetota; class Coriobacteriia; order Coriobacteriales; family Eggerthellaceae; genus Xiamenia. The sequence goes on along the minus strand of DBFAWQ010000210.1, from coordinate 17,852 downwards.
GGAGACCGTGGGGAACTTGCAGCCCAGGTAGGGATGGTTCGCTTGCTCGATGTTACTGTAGGGCATGACGTTGTGGTTCGCCACAATGTCGTCGAAGGTGAAGCCCTCCAGAAGCGGGCTTTCCTTGGCGTGCTCGAACTCGTAGCGGGCGCGCTCGCTGGCCGATTGGGGAAGCAGGTCGTCAAGTCCCAGCGCCCGGGCCATCTCCAGCTCGATCATGAAGTCGGTCTTCGCCTCGAACAAGGGGTCGATCACCTTGCCGCGCAGGGCCACGTGGTTGTTGATGGAGCGCAAGCCGTTGATCTCCTCCTCGCCCTCGAAGCGCGTGGCGATGGGAAGCACCAGGTCGGCGTAGTCCACGCAGGGGGTGTGGAACACGTCTGCGTACACGATGAACTCCAGGTTCTTCGCCCACTTCGCCGTGTTGTTGAAGTCGGCGTAGTGCAGGAACAGCTGGTCGCCGAAGCTGATGAACGCCTTCACGTGGGTGTCCAGGTAGGGCATCTCGAAGACGGGCACGTCCAGCGGTTTGGCCTTCATGTCGTCGGGCAGCGGCCAGGCGCCCATGCCCGCAGCGTAGTGGCGGCCGTAGAGCGGGGCTCCCAGCCCCGTGCCCGGCTTGCCGCTGTTGCCCGTGAGCGCCACCAGCACGCCGGCCGCGTGACCTGCGATGTCGGAGTTGCAGAACTTGTCGTTGCCGCCCACGCCCACCACCAGGATGGCCGGGCCGCCCGTGGCGTAGCGCTCGGCCAGGTCGGCCAGCTTCTGCGCGGGGATGCCCGAGGTCTCCTCGGCCCACTGGAGAGTGTAGGGTGCCTGGTTGGCCTTCAGCAGCTCGAATTCGGTGGTGTACTCCTCGCCGTCCACCTTGTAGGTGCCTGTGAGCGCGGCCACCACGCCTTCCTCGTTGTAGGGCTTGGCCTGCTTGGTCACGGTGTCCCACACGTAGAAGGGGTTGTCCTCGCCCGTTTCCTTGGCATCGGCGGCCGGATGGTCGCGCAGGATGGCGCCGGTCTTCGTGGACACCAGGAAGGGGTAGCCGGTGTGGGCCAGCATGTACTCCTCGTCGTACCAGCCGTTGTCGATGATGGCCGAGATCATGCCCAGATACATGGCAGCGTCCGCCGCCGGCTTGATGGGCACCCACTCGTCGCACTTCGACGCGGTGGTGGTGAAGTTCGGGTCCACGGCGATGGTGTAGGCGCCCGCTTCCTTGGCGTCGAAGAACGGCGCGCACTGGATGAGCGTTGACTCCGTGAAGTTGCTGCCCACGATCATGATGGTGTTGGCGTTCTTCCAGTCGCGCAGCTCGGGCACGCCGTTGATGGCGTTGCCGTCGCCCGGCCCGTGCATGACCGGCCCGAACCCGTTGCCGTAGCCGATGTCGATGCCGTGCCACTTCTCCTTCGTAGCGCACAGCAAATTCGCCAGCTCCGTGGCCTCGCTTTCAACGGGCGCACCGAAGTACACGGCGTCCTTGCCGTACTTGTCCCAGATGGCGAACATGTTCTCGCGGAAGATGTCCATGGCCTCTTCCCAAGTGATGGCCTCGAACTCGCCCGAACCGCGCTCGCCGACGCGCTTGAGCGGCGTCTGGATGCGCGTGTCGCCGTAGATGTGCTGGATTTCCGAGATGGCCTTCAGGCACACCTTGCGCTGGTCGGCGCGGGCGGCGTCGTTGGGCTCCACCAGGCACAGGCGCCCGTCGCGCGTGGTGCACTTGAGCATGCAGCATCCCTGGCAGTGGCGCTGATGGTAGGTGTAGGCCACCTTCTCCTCGGCGTCAGCGTGGGCCCGGGTGGGTGCCAGCCACTCATCGGTGCCGGTCATACTGGAACAGCCCGACAGCCCCGTAGCCCCCAGCGCTCCCGCCGCCAACACGCCGCCCGCACCGGCCAGAAAGCCGCGACGGGTAACGCCGTGCTGCGCGCGGTCCTGCGCGCCGGTCGCCCGGTCGGCGCAATCGGCCCCGTTCGCCTGAGCAGCACCGTTCGCCCGGTCGGCGCCGGTTTCTATCGTTTCGCTATAGCGCCTTTGCGCTCCATGCGGACGCGCCTGCTGCGATTGCATCGCTTCCGACATTTCTCCTCCTTGCGATTGTGTGACGACGAGCCAATGCGCGACCCCAGCGCCCGCAGGCGCCCGATCGCAAACCCCCTCGTCCTTCCCCGGGTCCGCGCGCCCAACCGCAGGTTCGCGCATGCACGCGTCCTGCCGTCCTCGCGACTGCTTCCCCTCTTCCCTGCCGTTTCCGAAGTGCTCTGCCACTTTCGGGACTTCGGCATACCGCAACAACGTGCTCCGTCAGAATTGGCCAAATTCCTCCACGGCGCACTCTACATGATTGTCATAGGATAATCAAGAATTGTCATAGGATAATTTTTACCGACACCAAACCGTTACCTAAGGGCAGGGACCCCTACTTCTTCGCGGCGTCGCCCAGGATGTCGCTGAAGCCTTCGCCGAAGCTGCTGGGCACCACCACGGTACCGCCGGTTTCGCGGACGCTTTCGTACAGCAGGTGCATGGCACGCAGGCGAAGCGCTGTCTCGTTGTCGGCGTAGGCTTCGCCCATCTCGCTCATCATGTCGCAGATGTCCTGCTCGGCCTCGGTGAGGATGACACGGGCCTTCTTGCGCTGCTCGGCCTGGGCCTCAAGAGACATGACCTCTTGCAGCTCCTTGGGCAGCAGGATATCGCGCACCTCTACCGAAAGCACGGTCACGCCCCAGGGAGCCACCTTCTCCTCCAGAGCCTTCTTCAGCTCGCGGTCCAGCTGGTCACGGCGTATGGCCACCTCCGCCGCGGTGGCGCGACCGATAGCTTCCCGCAGCGCCGCCTGGGCCGCCAGCTCGATGGCCGCCGTGAAGTCACCCACCTCCAGGCAGGCATCCTTCGCGTCCCATACATGCCAGAACAGCACCGCGTTCACGTTCATCGGCACCAAGTCCGCGGTGAGGGTTTCCTCGGCCCCGAAGGTGGTGGCGCGCACGCGGGTGTCCACGCGCATGGTGTTCTGCTCGACGATGGGGATGGTAAGGAACAGCCCCGGGCCGGCAACGCGGGCGAAGGCGCCGAAGCGCAGCACCACCACGCGCTCCCATTCCTGGGCGATATGCACGGTCAGCACCGCCAGCACGGCCACGATCGCAGCGGCCACCAGACCCCACAGACCCACCGAACCCGCAGCCACGACGAACACCGTCACGACCAGCGCGAAGGCCATGACGAACACCGTCAGCGAGAACAGGAGCACACCCACGTTGGACGCGCGCTCCCCCGCCATCTGCGTTTGGACGGCGGGGACTTGGACGGCCACGGCGCCGGTCGACACCGAGCCGGAAGCTTCCTCCGCTGCGGCCTTCTGCTTGTTCCGAGCCATAATGCGTCCTTCCTGTTTCCCGACAACCTCAGGCCGTGCGCTCGTGAACGCGTCCCGGCCGATTCTCCTAGCATCCGACGGCGAAGAGTTGGACTCGCCGCCTTCCCGTCATGGGCGGCCCGGCATCGTTGCCACCCCCACCGCAACCCGCGTGCTTCTGCCTGCGTCACGTGGGCATGGCGATGCTGGGCAGCACTGCGGCAACCGTGACGGCGTAACGCAGGGCCACACCTCCGACAAGCACGCACAGCGAGCCGCCGAACACCACCGCACCGTGGAGCACCCACGTTATCGACCTGCGCCTTTGCGCAGCTAGCAAGGCGATCTGCGCTGCCAGGGGCACCGCCAAGCCGACCACGACAAAGCCGGCCCACAGCACCCAAGCCTGCGGCCCTGCTGTGAGCAGCCATGCCGATTCGGCAAGGGCCTCGGCCGTGGGGGTTCCGGCTTCCACCGCAAGCGACCCAGGCCAGCCGACGTTCAGCGCCGCAGCCAAGTAGAAGGCCAAGGTTGCCGCTTCCAAGACGATGACCGCGACGTCGGTGCGCGAAAGGCTGCGAAACGTGCGGGGAAATGCCTCGGTGCTACCCGTCGCTTCCCCCACCGCAGCCGCAAGGGCCAGCCCGCAGGACAGCGACGAGAGGAAGAACAGCACCGGCAGCCAAAAGCTCGTCCACAGGGCGACGGCGGCCACGCTCTGCAGCAAAAGACCGGTGTACACCATGACCACGCAGCTCATCGCCGCTAGAAGGGCCGCCACCAGACGCATCGCCCATAGGGGAACAGGGACGTTCACCGCAGCCATAGCCACGAAAGCGCAACCGAGCAGCAGGCAGAATCCGATGGACCACGCGCCCACCGTCACGAACGTGAGCCTGGGGGTGAGGAAGAGCTGCTCGAACCGATCGAGGGACCCTAAATCGGCCAGCAGGCAAACAGCGCCCAGGGCAAGCACCGCCGTTCCCGCTAACCCCAGGGAGGCGAATAGACGCCTATAGGCCGGCGGCAGCGCGAGCCGTCGTTTCGCCCGGGACGCACCCGTCGTTCGCAGGGGGTCGCTTCCCCACGAAACGCCGCCCGTTCGCGGCCGGCCGACCTTCCGCGAGGCATCGATGCGGCTTATGAGATGGCCTGGGGAGCATAGGCTCAAGGAGGCGGCCACCAGGCACACGCCGGCCCCGGTCCCACCCAGGAACAGGTACGCCACAGCCAGATCGCCGAGCACCCTTCCCCTCCCCCTTCTTCCTTCCACCTCGAAGCCAGCCGCGAAAACTGCCCTCTCGAACCGGTTGCGACCTTTCGAAGCACCGCAGGTGCTCCCGCCTTCGCCATGCGGCGCGCCCTTGGCCGGCACCGCCGCTCTCCCGCGAACACCGCATTCCAAGCAAGACCTTTTCCGCCAGCCCTCAGCGGGACGAACGGGGAGGCCTCTACTCGCCGACCGCCCGCGCCGAAGTGCGAGCTGCTTTCCCCGGGTCGATTGCGATGGTGATGATACGCCCTCTCGGCGACGAAGCAGCCTCGGCATCGTGCGCCGTCACGTCCTTGATACCTTCCGCCTGCTTGACCTGCAGGATCTTCGCCGTCATGCACTTCTGGATGTCGTCGAGGTCCATGCCCAAATCGCGGCAGGCAGCCACGCAGTCGTCTAAGACAGCCCCCACCTGGGCGGTGAGCTCCTGGTCGATCTCGGAGGACAGGTCGCGCACGAACACGCCGCGGCCCCGTGTGGACTCCAGGTAGCCGTCGGAGACCAGGCTGAGGTAGGCCTTGTTCACCGTGTTGTAGTTGATGGATATCTCGGAGGCCAGGCCGCGCACCGTGGGCAGCTTGTCGCCCGGCTTGAAGTAGCCGCTCGTGATCAGATACGCCACGCGGTTGCGCAGCTGCACCCACAGCGGCACGTCCGACGACTCGTCCACCTGAAACGGAAACATGTCCACCCCTTCCGCGCGCCCGATCGCGCCCGCACCCGATTTCGCCCACGCCCGCATGCACGCGAGCGCATCTGTACGCACCAGCCCGGGCGCATACCTGCGCATTGTCCTAGGACAACTTGCAAACCCATTATACGGCATAGTCCCAACTGCGCAACAGCTTCGAAGAGCAAGACAACGCCTCTTGCGCTTTCACTCTATATAGAGTATATTCTCAAGTATACTTTTATAACAAGGAGGCCGTTATGCCGCAGCTTTCGCTTTACCTTGATGCCTCTACCATGGAAACGCTTCGGGCCGATGCGTCCAGGGAGGGCAAGACTCTTTCCAACTTCGTGCGCACCGTGCTCCAGGACCGCGCGGCGAACGGCCAGTGGCCGCAGGGGTTCTTCGGGCTGTACGGCGCCCTGGCCGACGACCCCACCTTCGTGGAGCCACCGGACCTTCCCTGGGATGCCAACCGCCCCATCCCCTCCTTCGACTAAGGGGGACGCCGTGTACGCCCTCGACACCTGTATCTGCATCGACTTCCTGCGCGGCCGGATGCCTTACGCCTACGAGATGTTCAAGCACACCGACCCGCGATTGTTCGCCATACCCAGCATCGTTGAAGCGGAGCTGCTGCTGGGTGCGGAGAAGAGTGCAAACCCCTCGAAAAGACGCCAAACCGTCGAAGAGTTCCTGCTGCCCTTCCAGGTGCTGCCCTTCGACCATCGCTGCGCGTACGCTTATGCGAAACTGCGGAGTACCTTAGAGCAGGAGGGGCGCCGTATAGGACCGAACGACCTCATCGTCGCCGCTACGGCTTTGGCGAACGAGTGCACCCTGGTCACGAACAACGTGGAGGAGTTCAAACGGGTCCCCGGCCTTCCCCTGGAATCCTGGTACGAAATGGACCTGTCCGATCTGTAGGCAGTGCGATCGGCTGGCGTGCTAAAGCCTTTCGGCATGTATGGCACTCAGAAGTCCCGGCATGCGTTGGGGGCGCGGCGCAAGGTATCCCCTCGCCCACGCCCCCGCAAATCCGCAAGCAGTGCCTACACCCTACGCTTTGAAGACGCTCTCCGCCCCGATGTAGTCGCCGGAATCGAACACCGATATCTCGTAATCGTCGGAGGTGCCTTCGAATTCGTAGAAGGGAAGCTCCGTATCCATACCGGAGAGCTTCTTAATGATTGTTTCAGCGGCAATGCGGCCCTGGTTGGTGCACCCGCCGACGCCGGTCCCCCCGCCGAGCACGTTGACCTTGGTGGGAGGCTGCACGTAGCCGATGCCGCACAGCTCGCCGGCCACATACAGGCCAAAGAAGGTGCATCTCTTAGTCGCCGAACAGCATGTAAAAGGCGTAGACAGCGGTTGCGGCACGAATCAGCCACCCCGGATACACGAGCGACGACTATGGCACGAATCGGTCGCCCCCGAATACGCGAGCGACGGTTATGGCACGAAACGTGACCTCCCAACGCACGAGCGACGGTTATGGCACGGAAATTTGCCACAACCGAACGAAATGCGGTGCAATGGCCGCACAAACGACGGTTATGACACTTTCTATTGCCATAACCGAACGACGTGCGAAATCACGGCTTGAAAAATGCCATACCCGAACGAAGTGCAGCAGTTTGGCCGCATCTCGTTCGGTTATGGCAATTCTCAAGCTGTGTCACCTCATTGCCAAAACCAAACGAGATACGGAATCGGAGGGGCGCGAGCTGTCACAACCACATGAAATGCGGAATCGGAGCTCGACAACGGGCCGTGCGAGATGCGGAACCGGATCCTGCAGATTGGTGGAGCCGCGCGCCCTCGACCGCCGCGGTCGGCTGCGGGTGGGGGCATGGCTGCTCAGTCGTTCTCGCCTCGGAACTTGTAGCCTATGCGCCAGACGGTTTTGATGTAGTAGGGCTCGGAAGGGTTGTCCTCCAGCTTCTCGCGGATCTTGCGCATGAACACGGTGATGGACGCCGACGCCGCCTCGGGACGCTCGCCCCAGATGTAGGCATAGATCTGCTCGCGGGTGAACACCTTGCCCGGGTTGGAGGCCAGAAGCCCCACGATCTCGTACTCCTTCGAGGTCAGCGGCACCACCTTCCCGCGCTTGCGCACCTCGTAGCTGTCGAAGGAAAACTCCAAATCGCCCACCGTCATAGCTCCCGTGCGCTGCGAAGGGGCGCCGTCGGCCAGCGACTTGCGGCGGCGGCAGTGGGCCTCCACGCGCAGGGCCAGCTCGTCGGGGTCGAAGGGCTTCACGATGAAGTCGTCGGCCCCCGCGCCGAAGCCGATGCTCTTGTCCACGATGTCCTGCTTGGCCGACAGGAACAGCACGGGCACGGTCTCGTTCACCTGGCGGATGCGCCGGCACACCTCGAAGCCGTTCATCCGCGGCATCATGATGTCCAGGATGACCACGTCCGGCCGCTCGCGGGCCAGGGCGTCCAGCCCCTCCTGGCCCGAGCGCACTCCCACCAGGTTCCAGCCGTGCTCCTCGGCGATGTGCCTCATCAGGGAATGCAGCCGCGCATCGTCGTCTATCAGCAGCACCTTGATCATGCCTGGCCCTCCTTCTGGTCGCCTCGAACGGGAACGTCCACGGTGAACGTGGAGCCGACGCCCTCCTGGCTTTCCACCGACACGGCGCCCCCATGCATGTCCACGTACTGGCGCACCAGGGCAAGCCCCAGCCCGCTGCCGTTGTACTGGCGGGCCGCCGAGCCGTCCACCTGGGTAAAGCTGTCGAAGATGGTGGGCAGGCTTTCCGCAGGGATGCCACAGCCGGTGTCGGAGACGGTGAAGCGCACCGCCTGGAAGCGACCGGGGTGCAAAGACTCGGAGTCGGCGTCCCCGGCCGCGTCGTCGCCCTCGCAAACGTCCCCCTCAACCCCCTCAACCCGCAGGCTCACCGAACCACCCGCATCGGTGAACTTCACGGCGTTGGACAGCAGGTTCTCCAGCGTGCGGCGCAGCTTCTCGAAATCGGCCACCAGAAGCGGCACGTCGGGCGCCACCGAGCAGCTGAACCGCAGGCCCTTCTCGCGGGCGAGCGGCGCGATGGTTCCGCGCACGTCCTGCACCACGTCGCCCACGTCCAGAAGCTCCGGCTCGAAAGTGGCCCGTCCCGCCTCCAGACGACCCATCTCCAGAATGTCGCTGATGAGGATGAGCAGCGTGTGCGAGCTGCCCTCTATCTCCCGAAGAATCTCCTGGTCGCGCGCACGGTCGCTGGCGCCCTTGGCCGCATCGACACCTGTACCGCCCACACCAGCACCCGCGCCGGCGGCCGCCTCTCCCCCGCCCTCCCCCAGCCGTTTGGCCAGCAAGGCCGCCGAGGCGGTGATGGACGTGAGCGGCGTGCGCAGCTCGTGGCTCATCATGGAGAGGAACTGCGACTTGTAGGCGTTCTGGCTGCGCAGCTGCTCGTTGGCCGCCGCCAGCTCGTCGCGGCTGCGTTCCAGAAGCGCGTTCGCCTCGTTCAGCGACTTCGTGCGCACATCCACCTTCCGCTCCAGGTCGCGCCGCAGTTCGGAAAGCTCCCGGGCCGTGTGGTTCAGTCGCTCCACGATATGCAGCGTCTCCGAGGAGGACTGCGCGCCGCCCAGCTCGACGGGACGGTAGTCGGCGCTCATGGACTCCACGCCCCGCTCGATCTTCTTCAGGGGCCGCACCACCAGATGGCTGAGCCCCAAAAACACGATGCCCACGGACACGGCGGTCAACAGCACGAAGAACAGGGCGTTGCGCACGGTGTCGTCGCGGCGCGCCTGGTCGTACAGGTCCACGGGCACGATGATGGACATGGCACCGCCCACATCGCCCACGCTCCACCCTTCCTTCGCGTTGCCCGTCATGTCAAGCTCGCCGGCAGGCTGTCCGTGGCAGGTGAGGCAGCTTTCCTGGATGGTCATGGGCGCCACGTAGCGGAACACCCGTTGTCCCTGGTAGGTGCCCATTCCGTAGTACTCCTCCGCCCTTTCGGGCCCGTCGAAGGCGGTCAGCGCCTCGGTCTCGAACTCATCGGGGACGTTCAGGCGGTTGCGCGGGTTGTGGTTCACGAAGCGAATGGAGTAGTCGTTCTCCTCGGAGAAGATGCGTCCGATGGTGGTGCCGGCGATGGCGCAATGGATGCCGCGGTAGGCGCCGTTCTCGTCGTAGGCCACCTCCTGGAGCTTGTCCTGGTTCAAGGACATGAACTTCCACACCGAGTCCATCTGGCGGGCCAGAGCGCGCCCCTGCTCGGTGAGCTCGGTGACCGCATGGCTGTCGTGCCAAGCCATGGTCCAGGCGAAGAACGCGAAGCAAGGCACTGCCATGGCGGCAAGCAGCAGACCGGCCAGCTTGATGCGCAAAGACACCTTCCTCATGCACTCCCCCTCGCCGCGTTTCCTCGGCCGCCCCATCTCTTTCGCGCGCCTGCACGCCCCCTGCATACCCGAAGCCGCCACGCAACCGAACCTCGTCAGAGAGCCAGTATAGCGGGGCCGCAGCGCTACGCCGTCAGCAAGCGGCGGGCGTTAAGAAAGGAGAAAGAAATTGCGAAGAGTTGCGAAACCCCGCTTCCGACGTCGCTCTTCTATGATTTCCTTGGGCGAAACGCGCCCGTTCGACGACAACGGAAGAGGGGGAGGAGACGCTATGAGCGCAACGTCAGGCGCAAAGCAGCTTTCCATGGAGCGGAGAGCGTTCCTCATCGGAAGCTTCGCGGCGGCAGGGCTTGCCCTTGCGGGATGCAGCTCCACGCAGGGGAAGAGCGACCCGGAGCCGGCTCCGGCCACGGGCGGCAAGGACGACGCGACCAACGCGGTGGCAGAGGACGTGCATCCAGCGCCGGTCATGGAAGCGGAGGGAGAATGGATTCCGGTCACCTGCTGGACCGACTGCGGCGGCCAACGCTGCGTGAACCGCGTGAAGGTGGTGGACGGCAACCTCATCCGCCAGCGCACGGACGACTCGGGCGAGGACACCTTCGATAATCCGCAGCTGCGCAGCTGCATCCGCGGACGGTCGCTGCGATGGCAGATGACCTCGGCCGACCGCATCAAGTACCCCATGAAGCGCAAGCATTGGGAACCGCTGACCGGCGGTCAGAAGGAGCTGCGCGGCGTCGACGAGTGGGAGCGCATCACCTGGGAGGAGGCCCTGGACTACGTGGCCGCCGAGCTGGAGAACGCGAAGGCCAACTACGGCAACAACTCCATCTACGTGGCCTCGCGCTGGTGGGACACCCACGGCGGGGAAATCCCCCAGATGCTGAACTACTGGGGTGGCAACACCGCAAGCTGGAGCACTAACTCCGCCGGCACCTTCGAGCTGGCGAACCGCGCCCTCGGGTACTCCCAGGCGACCAACGTAGGGTCCGCCGGGTCGGCCATCAGCATCAACGACCGCATGGAAATGCGCAACTGCGAGACCATCGTGCTCTTCAGCATGAACCCCGCGATGTCCTCTGCGGGCAACGCCCTGCGTCACTTTGTCGCTTGCAAGAACGCAGGGACGAAGTTCTACTGCATCGATCCGCGCTATACGGAGACCTGCGCTGTCCTGGATGCCGAATGGGTGCCCGTACGGCCCGGTACCGACGTGGCGCTCGTTGCGGGCATCGCCTATACCATGCTGATTGACGACAGCGAGTCGGACCCGCTCATCGACTGGGACTTCCTGTCCCGCTGCACCATCGGCTTCGACGCCGATTCCATGCCCGAGGGCGAGGACCCCCAGGGTAACTTCAAGGACTACGTGCTGGGCACCTACGACGGCACTCCCAAGACCCCCGAGTGGGCCAGCGCCATCTGCGGTACGCCGGTCGAGCAAATCACCAAGCTCGCCCATGAGGTGGGCATGCAGAAGAAGGTCGGCATCGCAAGCGCATGGGCAGCCGCGCGCAACCATAACGCCGACGGTTACCCCATGGCCATCCTTACCCTGGGCGCCATGGGCGGCCATATCGGCAAATCGGGACATTTCACGGGAATCAGCGGCCACCAAGGGGCGGCAAACGCAGGGTCTGCCCTGTTGAAGGCAGGCGGCAAAGGGCTGCCCACCGTGGAAGTGGAAGGCCCCGTTGCCGACGACTGCATCCACGACACCCAGTTGTGGAAGACCGTCGCCGAAAGCCCCACCACCTACCATTTCAGCGGGAAGGCCACCCATATGCCCATGGGCCAGGGCGAGGAGCGCGACATCGACATCCACGTCATCTACCATGCAGGCCGCGCGCTCTTCCAGAATCGTCCCAGCTCCAACCAGGCCATCAAGGCTCATCGCAAGGTCGACTTCGTGGTTGCGCACTCCCAGTTCATGCGTCCGGAAGCCCAGTACGCCGACATCATCCTGCCCATCAACACCGAATGGGAGCGCCCCGGCTTCGTCCGCGCCGGCGCTCGCGGCGGCATCGTCTGCGGCTGCCAGGCTATCGAGCAGTTCTTCGAGGCGAAGAGCGACCAGTGGGTGGCCAAGGAGCTGGGCACGCGCTTGGGTTTGGACATGGAAGCTATCTATCCCATCAGCGAAAAGCAGCAATTCTTCAACCAGATCGCGGGTTCCGCCGTTATCAAGGACGACGGCTCCGACTTCGAGCCTTTGGTGACCATCACCCAAGCCGACATCGACAAGTGGGGCGTGGAGGGGACACCACAAGAGGGACGCATTTCCTTGGAGGAGTTCACGACCAAGGGCTTCTATCGCATCGGCCGCAAGGAAGGCGACGCGTTCCAGCAGGTCGCCTACGAAGGCTTCCGCAACGATCCCGAGGCCAACGCCATGAAGTCCGACTCCGGCAAGATCGAGCTGTTCTGCGCGAAGTACCGCGACATCGGCAACACCATGGGTTGGGGCACCGTGGCGCCCATCGCCCAATACGTGCCGGCCGTGGAAGGCTACGAGGAAAGCCAGACCGGGGCCTACCCCTTCCAGCTCATCACGCCGCACACCATCGCCACCTCTCACGCCATCTGGGGTAACGACCGGCGCGTGGCCGAAGCGTTCTCGGGCAACGTCATGCTTTCCGCCGAGGATGCCAAGAAGATCGGCGTGGCCGACGGCGACGTGGTGGCCCTGTTCAACGACAACGGCCGCATCGTGCGCCACGTGACCGTCACCAACAAGATCATCCCCGGCGTAGTGGCCATGCCCCACGGCACCAACTGGATCGACTTCGACGACAAGACCGGCATCGACATGGGCGGTTCGGAGAACTTCCTCACCTCCAGCGTCTACACCGGCCAGGGCATCGCCGCCTACAACAGCGTGCTGGTGCAGATAGAGAAGGCGAAAATCGACCTGGTCGAGACCGCCTACAAACCGCTGAAGACCGTCGAGGCCTAGGGAGGGACCATCATGGGAAAGCTTGGCTTCTACTACGATATGAGCCTGTGCATCGGCTGCCGCACCTGCCAGATCGCATGCAAGGACAAGAACAACCTGGAAGTGGGCACGCTCTACCGCCAGGTGCGCAACTACGAGGTGGGCGACGCGGTGGGGAGCGGCTCGTACTTCTACGCCTCCACCTGCAACCATTGCGAGAACCCGCAGTGCGTGGCCAACTGCCCGGCCGGCGCCATGTACATCGCCGACGACGGCACCGTGCAGCATGACGACGGGAAATGCATCGGCTGCCAGTACTGCGTGAACGCCTGCCCCTACGGCGTGCCGCAGTACAAGGAGGCCGAGGGCATCACGGGCAAGTGCGACGCCTGCGCGGGCCTGCGGAGCGCCGGGGAGACTCCCGCCTGCGTGGCTGCCTGTCTCATGCGGTGCCTGGACTTCGGCGACCTGGACGAGCTGCGCGCGAAGTACGGCTCCAACCTGGTGAGCGAGATTGCGCCGCTGCCCGAGGCCAGCGTGACGGGGCCGTCGGTGCTCATCGCCGCCAAGCCCGTAGCGCTCGACAAGGGCTTCCAAGAGAAGCGCGCTTAATTCGAAGGCCGAAGGGGCCGCCGGCGAATCGCAGCCGGCAGCCCCTTCCAAGACAGAGGGGAGAAGATGGGGGATGACCAGCCGAAACGAATTCGATGAGAATGCCGAGATGGTCTTGGCCGCCAAATCCGTGGCCTTCGGCGCCCTGGCCGTGCTGTTCCAAGCCGAGCCGACCGAGCCGGTTCTGGAAGCGGCCCTCTCCCCCGCCGTCCGAGACGCGTTCGCCGTAGCCGTCGGGGAAGATTCGGCTGCAACGCTCTTCGACGAACTGGCCGAAGCGGCCACTGCGGGCATGGACAGTTTGGGCAGCGAGTACATGCGCCTCTTCGTGGGGCCCAATGCTCCGGTGGCGCCGCCGTGGGAGTCGGTATACCGCGAGCCGGGCCGATGCCTGTACAACGCGAGCACCCTGGCGGTGGAAACGGCCTACCGGGAACTGTCCTTCACCTGCGGCGATGTCCCCGACGGACCGAAGGACCACGTGGCTTTCGAATGCTCGTTCCTCTCCGCCTGCTTCCAGCGGGCCCTGGACGCGCTTAACGCAGGAGACGAGGCCGAAGCAACCCGCTGCTGCCAGGTGGCCGACCGGTTCGTCCGCGACCATACGGCCCGTTGGATCCCCGAATTTGCCCAGTCCGCCGACACCGAAACCACCCCCTTCTACGCCACCGCCACCCGCCTGCTAGCCAACCTAGCAACCCCGCAAGCCTAAGGCGGGTAATGAGGACTAGCTCTGTCGCGTCTATTCGCCCCACCAGGCATCCCGCCTCTGCCTCACTCTCTTGCACCGTCTTCTACGTGGACAAAAATCGCAGAAGTGCTGTAGCCAGTGGGACAGATTTGGCAGAAGTGCTGTAGCGGTGGTCCGTTTTTTCGAGAAGTGCTGCATTTGGGCAAGGGAAGTTGCAGCACTTCTGCGAATTTTGTCCATCCGGCCACGGTGCTCACCCCCCGTTGCCCGTCGGACGCAACGCGCGGCTAGCCTACATAGGGAAGCGCTTTCAGGACCCAGTAGATGAGGATGCCTATGAGCAGCACATCCAGGAAGATGGCGGTGCCGCACAGGAACGGCCTGGTGGCGCGGCGGCTTACGCCGTGTACGAGGCCCATGTTGTAGAGCGCGTCGCTGAAACGGTACATCAGGGCCAGCAGCAGGTTCGCCCCCGACATGATGGCGCTGACCGGCACCATCGCCCAAGGCGACCCCCAGTTGTCGATCTGGTTCTGGACATTCCAATGCAAGGGAATCTCAGCACCGGGGGGAAACTGGGCGACGGCAACGAGCGCAGCCGCCACGGGAGCCGCGATGACGGCCACCCAAAAAACCACCGCAAGCACTCGCCTACCAGCCAAAACATCCCTTTCATACGCGATGAGCATTCATGATAGCACAACACGAATACACACAAGGAACCGCACCCACCGCCCCCCTCGCGGCAACCCGAAAGCCACATCCGCCATGGTATACTGCACCCATGCTGACAGTCGAGCACATAGCAGATGCCCTGCGGGACGTTGTCTCCCCCTACGACGTGCGCGCCGTGTACCTGTTCGGCTCTTTCGCTCGGGGCGAGGAAAACCCGCAAAGCGACGTCGATGTTCGCCTAGAATGCGGCCCCGAAGTCGACTACGCCGATCTGCTCGATATCCAGGAACAGCTCGAAGCGCGTCTGGGACGGTCCGTGGAAATCATCACGAATCCCCTCGAGTTCATGAGGCCCGCTTTTCGGCACCGCATACAACAAGACGAGGTGCTGCTCTATGAAGCAGCATGAGCGTGACCTGGACCTCATCGGCGTCATCCTACAGGATGCTCGCACCCTCGAAACCCGTATCCAGCGGTTCTCCCTGAACGAGAATAGCTTCATAGAAGACCATTCCGAAGACGGAGAGCTAGCCTACGATGCCGTCATGAGCCCCGTCTACCGCATCGCTGAGGACGCCGCCCATCTATCGCAGGACGTGATGGCCTCCTTCCCCGACTACCCATGGCGCCAGATTAGGGGCTTCCGGAACTTCGTCGCTCATGGCTACCGCGAAGTGGATAGGCGTATTGCACGGCATGTCGCCAGCGTGGACATTCCCAACCTGGCAAAGCTGCTCCGGCAATACCGAGACGAGCATTTGCCCCTCCCCTTCCAAGCACCTGAAAGGGAAAGTGGCGTCTGATAGGCGCACCATCAGTACACATTAAAGCTGATCATTTGTGGATCGCCCTCGGTTCCCCCTACTACGGATTCGCACACAAGACGACACTGCCACTGGGCTATGCTGCAAGCGACGTTTCTGCCGCTGAATATCGCCGCAGGATTCCGCCCGTTCCGGAAGCGCGGGGAGAATGGCACCGCCGCAACCTGCGGGAATACAGGCGTCCGATCGTGCGGGCCGTTCGGGTGGCGCTTCGTTGCCCCGGCCCCTGACTGGCCGGCATCTGCTTCGCTTGCCCCTACCCTTTGGCTGGCAGGCGGACGGTGAAGCGGGTGCCGGCGTTTTCCTCGCTTTCCACGGACACGTCGCCGCCGTGGTAGAGGGCAGCGTGCTTCACGATGGCCAGGCCCAACCCCGTGCCGCCGGTCTCCTTCGAACGGCTTTTCTCCAGCCGGTAGAAGCGCTCGAACACCTTCTCGCGCTTGTCGGGCGGGATGCCGGGACCCGTGTTGCTCACCCGCACGATGGCAATCCGGCGCGTCCCCTTGGACTCCGCGATTGCCTCGGAAAACACTTCCACTTGCACCCATCCGCCCTGGTAGTTGTAGCGAATGGCGTTCTCCACCAGATTGTAGACCATCTGCTCCAGCAGCATCGCGCTGCCGCTCACCGTGACCGGCGCCAGCTCCAGCCGAAGCTGTACCTCGGCATCCTGCGCCACCGTCAGCAATCGCTGGCCCACGTGCTCGGCCAGAGCCGCCAGGTCCACGTCGGCCGCCTCCTCCGAGCCGGGCGCCACCTCGTCTAGGCGAGAAAGCACCAGCACGTCGTCGATGAGCGCGCGCATGGCCTGGGATTCGTCGTAGATAAGCTGGGCGAACTTCTGCACGTCCTCGGGCGGCACCAGTCCGTTGGCCATGAGCTCCGCATAGCCGGAAATCACTTGCAGGGGCGTCTTCATCTCGTGGGAAACGTTGGCCGTGAAGTCCCGACGCATCTTCTCGGCCCAGGCCAGTTCCTCGTTGCGCGAGCGCGCCGGCCGCTCGGGCGCGGGGACGGCGGCGCTCATCGGTCGCCCTTTCGCAGACGGTAGCCCGAGCCGCGCACGGTGATGATGGACTCCTCCGCCCCCGGGCTGGCCTCCGCGAGTTTCTTCCGCAGCGTTTTCACGTGCATGTCCACCGTACGCGTCTCGCCGACGAAGCTGACGCCCCACACCGCCTCCAACAGCTGCTCGCGGGAAAGGACGCGGCCCTTGTTCTGAATCAGGCAGCACAGCAGATCGAACTCCTTGCGCGTGAGGGAAAGCTCCGAACCGCCCGCGAAGGCCATGCGCTCCGAGGGCGAGAGCTCGATGACGCCGGCGCGCAAGGTCTCGTCGTCGGGGACGGCAGCGGCTTCGTGGCCTGTTGCATGGGACGGCCGTGCCGCACGCCTGACCAGGGCGTTCACCCGCGAGATGAGCTCCATCATGCCGTAGGGCTTGGCCAGGTAGTCGTCGGCGCCGGCGTCCAGCCCGATCACCTTGTCGAACTCGGTGCCCTTCGCCGTCAGCATCATCACGGGGATGTCCTCCGTCGCGTGGTTCGACCGCAAGGCCCGCAGCAGGTCCAGGCCGTCGTCGCCAGGCAGCATGATGTCCAGCAGCACCACCGCCGGTTGCGCTTCGGCACAGGCGGCAACGAAACGGCCGCTGTTCCCTTCGGCGAACGTACGCACCTGAAAGCCGGTCTGCCGCAACGCGTAGGCCGTCAGATCGCGCACATGCTCGTCGTCCTCGACGTAGTACACCAAAGAGCCGTCCGCCATGCCTTTCCCTTTCCCGCTTGCCATGCTGTCGAAAGCTATACTATGCTACCGCCCCATCGGGCGAAACTGCCCTATCTGCAAACATTTCGCCACAAAGACACCCGGGAATCCACCGCTTCAAACTGTCGCGCTGTCGGGAGCGGCAGCAGCGACGGGGGCGGAGGCCACCATGCCTTCGGGCATTGCGGGCGATTCCTCGCGAACCGGGCGGCGACGGCGCAGCCGACGGGGACGGCGCGGTTCGTCGGGAAGCAGCGCCACCACGAGCTTCGCCATGAGCGGGACGAAGGGCAGCCACAGCACGGTCATGGACACGTTGAAGAAGGTGTGCGCGTTGGCGATCTGCCGTGCGATCACCTGCACCTCGGGACCCGCAGGCGACAGCGCAGCCACCACGCTGGCGAAGGGGCCGATGAACCACACGAACAGCAAGCAGCCGGACAGGTTGAACAGGCAATGGGACAGCGCCACCCGCTTCGCGTCGCGGGACTGCCCGATGGAGGCCAGCAGCGCCGTGATGGTGGTGCCCAGGTTGTCGCCCAGCAGGAAGGGAATGGCCCCCTCCAGCCCGATGATGCTGGCGCCGTCCGGACCGGGCACCGAGGCCAGGTTCTGCAGCACGGCGATGGTGGCGCTGGAGCTTTGCACCACGAGCGTCATGAGGGTGC
>DBFAWQ010000209.1:0-6158 GCA_048242115.1 Eggerthellaceae bacterium | reverse complement strand
GTCGGTGTACACGCTTCCCTCGGCGCCTGCGGCCAGGGGGCACCACGCTTCGACCATCTCCTGGTTGCTGCCGTAGTCGCCCGTGGCCAGGATGACACCCTTGGCCGCGTTGATCTTGACGGTGCTGCCTGCCGAGTCGGTGGCGTACACGCCGACGATGCGGTCGCCGTCCTTCAGGAGTTGCTCCGCCTTCATCTGGAAGTAGGACTGGCCGCCTGCATCCACGCCGGCCTTCATCATGCGCTCGATCAGCGCGCAGGGGCCTTCCACCAGGCCTCCGAACATATGGTCGGTGGGGTAGGTGCGCGTGGCGAAGTCCTCTGCGTTGGCGGATGCGGAAGACCCCGAGCCCAGCACCACCTCGCCTCCGTCGGCCACGGTCATGTCGATGAGGCGGTCGAAAATGGCTCCGGAATGGTCGGCCCACAGCTTCAGCAGCGAGCCGTCCGCCTTGTACCCCGAGGATTTCACCAGGTCGTTGACGAGCTGCCCCTTGTCGATGGTGATGCCGGCGGCCTTCTGCACCTTGGTGCCGACGGCGGCGAAGTCGAGCCCGCGTCCGCTGATGGAGTCGCGTTTCTCGACGATCACCGCGTTGGCGCCTGCCTCGGCGGCATGCATGAAGGCTGCTGCGCCCGCCATGCCCGCGCCGATGATTACCACGTCGGCGTCGATGGTCTCGCTGATGCTGCTCTCGTCGATGGGCTCGGGAGCAACCTCCCACGAGTGGGTAGCCCCGGCGGCCGATGCCGTGGTCGGGCTTGAGCCCTTCGACGGGGCGGGGGAGGCGCACCCGGCGAGCGTTGCCGCTCCGGCGGCTGCCCCGATAGCAGCGATGCCCTTCAGAAACCCGCGGCGTTCCATGGTTGCGTTGAACATAGAATAGGTCCCTTCCTCTTGGGGGCGCCCTTGCGCCCACTCGCTCCAGTAGGCCTGCATCGCCTTGGTAGCCGGCGGCGTGGCCCTTGCGCCCATAATCGTCTCCGCGACCCTTCGGTGCATCGACGGTTTCACTTGTTTTCGGTCCGCTTCCCATCACTGGAATCCATTGATTTTCGCGTTTACCTGGCTATCGAGGCTTACCAGCGCGCAAGCGCTCTCCGTCTAGGTTCGGCGGCTCGGGTACAATGGCCCTATCGAGAGAGGAGCGCGCCGTTGAGTCCGGACACCGCAAGGAGCGTGCGCCGCGTTTTGGGTCTGGCGCTTTGCCTGGCCTGGGCGTTCTGCGCGTACCCGCCCACCAATGCCGAGGGGACGTTCTTGCAGGGCATGTCGCCCGGCATCCAGACGCTTATGCGCTTGGGGATTGTGGGGCTGCTGCCCACCATGGTGCTCCCTCTGTTCCCCTCGCTGTTCGTTGCACGGCGGCCTCGCCGCGTTGCTGTCGTGGCCGTCACGGTCGTCTGGGTAGCGGGATGGCTCGGAAGCTCGCTTCCGGCTTGGGGCGTCCCTGCAACTGCCGCCTTCGCCATGGTCGTCGCCACGGGCGGCTGCATGGCCTACTTCCTGGTGTTCTGGGGGCTGGAGTTCTGTTCGGGCGATGTCGAGACGGCCGAACGCGACTTCGTGTTCGTGCTCATCGTTTCAGGCGCCGTCTTCATCATCGCCTTCGAGCTGCCCGGAAGCGCACTTCCCGTGCTGCTGGTCGCCATATCGGTCATCGTGGGGGCGCTGTCCTTTTTCGAAGGAGGCTGCGGGTCCGATTTGGGAAACGCAGCAGGGGAGGGTGCGACGGCTCCCGTTGCCATCGCTTCTCCGGACAAGCATACGACTGCATCCCTCATCTCCTTAATGCTGCGTACGGCGCTAGCCATTACCCTCGTGAGCTTCGTGTGGTGTGTGTTCTCCATGCGCCATCAGTCGCTGGTAGTTCCGAAAACCCTGGTATTCGGTGTCGGCTTCGTGCTCGCCGGTGTGGCCATTCGCCTGTTCCTGAAGCACTCGCCCAGCGTCGGTTTCGCGGCCGCTACCCGTTGGGTGCTTCCCGCTATGGCCTTGGGGCTGCTGTTGAACGACTCGCGTGTTCCCTGGTTGCTGGTGACGGCGTGTTTGATGCTCTCGGTAGCCCATGCTGCCTTCGAGATGAGCCTCCGCATGCAGGTGGTGTCGTTTGCCCGACGTCACGGGCCCGCACGGGTCTTCTGCGTAGGGTGGGGGTTCGCGGCCATCATGGCCGGAGCGTTCTTCGGGCCCAGCCTGTACCTGGCGCTCACGTCCGTCGTTTCCGTGGACACGGTGCACCTTACCCTGGCGGTGCTCGTCGTGCTGGTTGTCGTGGGATCGTTGATACCCCTGGTGCCCGACCAAGCGCCCGAGGGCCCAAAGAACTTGGTGGCGGACGTGCCTGCCGACGGGGCAGCTAATCCGGCGGCCAACGACCCGGCCCGGCTCGCACACCTCATGGGCCTGCGCTACGGGCTGACCAACCGCGAGGCGGAGATCCTGCGCTTGCTGCTGGAGGGGCGCAGCCGACCGTACATCCGCGACACGCTCTACGTTTCCATTAGTACCGTCGACACCCATGTGCGCCATATCTACGCGAAAGCCGGGGTGCACAACAAGCAGGACCTCATCGACCTGTCCCGCGCTTGCGAAGAACGTTTTTGAGCCAGTATCGGGCCGATTGGAGCTGATCGAGGCGTGGCTATGGGTACACCTGTCTGCTGACGGATTGCGGGTCGGGGAGGCTCGGAGCGTCCCCGAAGGCTACCGGTCGATCGGTTCGGGCTCGCCTTCGAAGCTGCCGATGGCTTTGCGCAGGTAGACAAGGTCGTGCCACCTTCCCAGCTTGTAGCCGGCGTTGGGGTGGTAGCCCACCTGGCTGAACCCCAGCTTCTCGTGCAGTCGGATGCTGGGCTCGTTGTCGGCGGTGATCAGGCTGAACAGGTTGCGGACGCCCATGGCCGACAGCTCCTCCTCAAGCTGCGTCACCAGGCGCGCCCCCAACCCGCGCCCGCGGGCTTCCGGAGCCAGGTAGATCGCCAGCTCGGCGTTCCACTGGAAGGCGGCCCGCTCTCCCATGCGGTGGGCGTAGGCGTACCCGACGACGTGCGCTTCCGCAGCTTCTCCGCTTACGCACTCGCCCGACTGGACCTTGGCTTCCGCGTCCTTTTCGGCTTTCTTCCCGCTTGGTCCGATTTCTCCTTCGGGATCTTCCCGGCTTGATTTCGCCGCTTCTTCCGCCACCAGGTAGGGGTAGTCGGCCATGATGGAGGCCATGCGGTCGCGGAACTCCTCGGGCGTAGGCACCGTGTATTCGAAGGTGACGGCGGTGTTCTCTATGAAGGGGGCGTAGATGGCTAGGATGCTGGCCGCGTCGTCCAAGGTGGCAGGGCGAATGTTGACGTTCGGGTCCACAGGACCTCCTGTTCGCGAATGCGTTCTGGTGATTGCCGATCGACGATGAATCTACCAGAAACCGGCCCTCCGTCAAGGAGTCGTGTTATCATGTCGGCAGCTTGAACGCATAGCCTGCCGCCGGGTAGGTGCAAGCGCCCATGGAACGGATGTCGTTAGGCCTTTGAAGACGTCCGCTCTGTGGGCGCTTTTTTGTTCGACGCCGAGCGCCTCTCCGCCCACCCCCGGCGGGTGCGTGCCGGGGAACGCGGCGGTTTCAAGCGGTCAACGTACCTTCCGCCGCCTGCAAAGACGCCGGAGGGAGAAGGACGGAAGCGGAAGGGGCATCCCTTCAACATGCGAGAGGAAGGATTCGCTATGAAACGTTTCGTGACAGAAGATTCGTTCTGGGAGCTGTTCCCCGATGCCCGCATCGGCGTGGTGGTGGCCCACGGCATGAAGGGGGCCGACGAGGTGCCGGAAGAGGATGCTCGGGAGCTGGCGCGGATGCTGGCCGAAGCCAACGCTGCGGCCGACAGGCATCTGACCAGCAATACCATCTCGCAGAACGCGGTGGTGTCGGTGTGGCGGGACGCCTACCAGAAGTTCAAGACGAAGAAGGGCGCTCGCAGCTCGGTGGAGAACCTGCTCAAGCGCGTGCTGAAGGGCAATCCCGTGGGTTCCATCACGCCGTCGGTGGACGTGTACAACATCGTGTCGCTTGCCCATGCGCTGCCGGTGGGCGGCGAGGACATCGATGCCATGGAGGGCGACATCCGCTTGGGCATCACCGAGGGCGGAGACCCGTTCCACCCGCTCGGGGAGGACGAGGATGCGCCCACGCTGGAAGGCGAGCTGTGCTATCGCGACGACGCTGGCGCCATCTGCCGCTGCTGGAACTGGCGCGACGGCGAGCGGACGGCGCTTAAGGACGGCACGCAGAAGGCCTTTCTCATCATCGAGTCCGTGGACCCGGCGCGCGCCGATGACCTGCAGGCGGCCACGGACCAGCTGGCCGACCTGGCGAAGCGCTACCTGGGCGCGCAAATCTTCGCGAAGGGGATCGTTACCCGCGAAAACCCCGCCATGGTGATCGACGAGTAGGGCGGCGCGCGAGTCGTCTGCATTTCGCTCGGATTTGGTAGGGGGCTGGGCTTCGAAATGCACGAATGACGGTTTTGGCGTGCAGCAACGCATTTGGGTCGGTTTTGGCAGAGAATTCGTCTTCGAAATACGCAAGTGACGGCTTTGGCACGAGGCTTCGCATTTCGTTCGGGTTTGGCAGAGCGAACGATTCTTGTGCCAACGTTTGACCTGGTGTTTTTCTAAGTGGGTGAAGATTCGGGGCACATAGGGGCGCGAATCGTGTGCCATAAGCGTCGCTTGTGCGTTTCGGAGGGCCGAATCGTGCCAAAGCCGGACGAAGTGCGGGGAATCGTGCCAAAGCCGGACGAAGTGCGGACTGCCAAGGTTTTTCGGAGCCCCCGTTGGGCTGGGAGGGGGTGTCAGCTCGGCGGGGGCTGTGGATGCTGCGGACGCGGCTGCGCCTTACGCGGGCGAAAGGGGGTCGTGGGCTTTCTGCGATGCCGCGGTTACGGATGTCGGGCGTGGGTGCATTTCGACGGTGAATCGCAGGGTCTGTGGTAGAATCCTCGCGAACGAACCGACAGAGGGCCGCCATTCGCGGCGGCCTATGGAAGGGCCCGCTGCGCTGGCGGCGGCGCCCGGGAAAGAGGTAACCATGGTTGAGAAGACCGATGTCGCGGCGGTGCTCGAGCTCATCCGCCCCAGCCTGCAGGCCGACGGCGGCGATGTGAAGCTGGTCGACGTGAGCGACGACGGCGTGGTCAGCGTAGAGCTGCAGGGTGCCTGCAAGGGCTGCCCCATGTCGCAGATGACCTTGGCAAACGGCGTCGAGCGCATTTTGAAGGAGCGCGTGCCCGGCGTGACGCGCGTGGTCCCCGCCGACTTGATGTAGGGCTCTGCGAGGCGCAATTCTATGAGTTGTTGGACTTTGCGCGGCTGCGACGAGGAGATGCAGTCGCGCTGCCCCCACAACATTCCCGGCGAACCGTGCCCGGCCGATTGCCTGTACTCCCAGTGCGACCGGCCTACGCATGTGAACTGCGACGATTTCGGCAAGATGCTGAACCCCGAGCGGGACTACGACGCCGCTGTCAAGGAGGTCTGCCGCATCTGCGAGCACTTCTTGGACCACGGGCCTAGCATCTCGGATCGCCCCGAGGGTTTCTCGCGCCAGGGCAACCCCAACCGCTTCCTTCTGTAGGGGCGCGTTATGGCGAGCCGTCGGATAACCTGCCCCAACTGCCACGAGTCCGAGCTGGACGCGAAGCGTTACGATTCGATGATGGTGCTGAAGAGCGACCTCGCGCTGTTCACGCTGCGCTGCCCTTCTTGCGGCGCCCGGGTGTCGACCATACAGTCGATACCGTTGTCGTTGCGGGGCCAAGTAGCAGAGGCGGCGGCAAAGGTCCATGCCGGCATGCTGAATGATACCCATGCTGAATGACATCTACCAGAATCTCGACCCCGTGGCTTTCGCCGTCGGACCCTTCGCCGTGCGCTGGTACGGGCTGGCCTATCTTGCCGGCTTTCTGTGCGCAGGCCTGGTCATGTGGAACGTTGCGAAGCGATGGAAGGTGCGCATCGATGCCGACTCCCTGCTCACCGTGGTGTTCTGCGCTATCGTCGGCATCATCCTGGGCGGGCGTTTAGGCTACGTGCTGGTGTACGGCGATGGCTACTACCTGCAGCACCCCGAGGAGATCTTGGCCTTCAACCACGGTGGCATGAGCTTCCAC
>DBFAWQ010000208.1:0-6555 GCA_048242115.1 Eggerthellaceae bacterium | reverse complement strand
GGCCATGCAGGCGAACCTGAACGATCGACCGGATTCGGAAGAGAACGCGTAAGGAGCGTACTATGAGTAGATTGCTTATGAATATGCAGGTGAATGCTTCCGCTGAACTGCGGGAGGCTGCTTCGGCGGACTCGCGGCAGGCGGCCGTGGCGCACCGCGGCGCCGGACGTGCGACCGTCGCCCGCAGGATGCTGCTTGCGGCCGCGGCGGCCATGGCGCTGATGCTGGCGTGCGGGTTGGCGGCCTGCTCGTCGGGCGGCTCGGGCGCGGACGGCGAAGGCGACGGCGACGGCGCGGCCTCGGGCAAGACGCTGAACGTGGCCATGGAACTGGCCTACCCTCCCTTCGAGACCAAGGACGACGCCGGCAACCCCGAGGGGCTGGCCGTGGACTTCATCCGCGATTTCGGCGCCGCCTACGGCTACGACGTGAACATCGAGAACACCGCGTGGGACGGCCTCATCCCGTCGCTGCAGTCGGGCAAGGCCGACCTGGTGATCAGCTCGATGACCATCACCGACGAGCGCAAGCAGTCCGTGGACTTCTCCGATGCCTACGCCATGGCCCAGCTGGCCATCCTGGCGAACGCCGATTCGAACATCTCCTCCATCGACGATCTGAACCAGCCGGGGCGCAAGGTGGCGGTGAAGACCGGCTCGACCGGGGATGTGTACGCCACGAAGAACCTGACCAACGCCGAGATCGTACGTCTGGCCGACGAGAGCGCCTGCGTGACCGAGGTGGTGCAGGGCAAGGCTGACGGCTTCCTGTACGACCAGCTGACCATCTACCGCAACCACCAGGCGAACCCCGACACCACCGACGCCGTGTTCATCCCCTTCCAGGATGCCGAGGAATGGGGCATCGCCGTGAAGAAGGGCAACGCCGAGCTGCTGGACCAGCTGAACGAGTTCATCGCCCAGTCGAAAGCCGACGGCGAGTTCGACCGGCTGACCGAGAAGTACCTGGCCGACGAGAAGCAGGCCTTCGACCAATACGGCTTCAAGTGGTTCTTCGACTTCGAGTAAGCTTAAGGGCATGAAGCGCGCAGCGGCCATAGGCAATCCGTTTCGGGCACCCGCAGACGGCAAGGTGCCCCCGGTGAAGGCCGCCCTGAACTACCTGGTCGTGTGCGTGGTCGTGATCGCGGTGGTGTGGGCGTCGCTGGCTGTTGCGGGCATTTCGCTGAACTTCGATTTCGTGGAACAGTACCGCATCCGCATCTGGGACGGCTTCTGCATGACCGTGGGCATCTCGCTGGCGTCGCTGGTGGCAAGCCTGGTCATCGGCATCGCGGTGGCGGCCGGCCAGGGGGTGCGGCTGCTGCCGGTGCGCTACCTGTGCGACCTGTACGTGAAGATCATCCGCGGGACGCCGCTCATCGTGCAGGTGTACTTCTTCTACTACATCATCGGCACGGCCTGGGGCATCAACAACCGGGTGCTGGCGGGTGTGATCATCCTGTCGCTGTTCTCCGGGGCCTACATCGCCGAGATCGTGCGCGGTAGCCTCATGTCCATCGACCGCGGGCAGCTGGAAGCGGCTCGGGCGGTGGGCTTCACCCGCGGGCAGACCTTGCGCTACGTGGTGGTGCCGCAGCTGGTGGCGCGGACGCTCCCGGCGCTGACGGGCCAGGTGGCCTCCATCATCAAGGATTCGTCGCTGCTATCCGTGATCGCCGTGATCGAGCTCACCCAGACCATCCGCGAGATCACCGCCACGAACTACAACTTCTTCGGAGGGTTTCTGCTGCTGGGGGCGCTGTATTTGGTGCTGACGCTGCCCATCATGTTCGTGAGCCGCCGCTTCGAGAAGAGGCTCGACTATGAGCATTAGGAAGCGCGCGGGCAGTTCGCGGCTGGTTCGGAAGGGGTGTGGCGCCCATGCGCGTTGAGCTTCGGGATGTGCGCAAGTCCTTCGACGGCGTGGAGGTGCTGCGGGGCGTGGACTTCGATGCCGACGTGACGGCACTGGCGGTGATCGGGCCGTCGGGCGGCGGAAAGTCGACGTTGCTGCGCATCATCGGCGGCCTGCTGGCGCCCACGTCGGGCACCCTGCGCGTTGACGGCGCGACCGTGGACTTCCGCGAGGACAGCCTGCGCGCCTATCGGGCCACCTTGGGCTTCGTGTTTCAAGACGGCGGCCTGTTCCATCACCTGAGCGCGCTGGAGAACGTGGCGCTGCCGCTGCGCGTGGTGCACGGGGTGGGTGCGGAAGAGGCCCATGCGCGGGCCGTCGAGCTGCTGGAACGGTTGGGGCTGGCGACGCAGCGGGACAAGCGGCCGACCCAGCTGTCCGGGGGTCAGAAGCAGCGGATTGCCATCGCCCGCGCCCTGGCGGCTCGGCCCCGGCTGCTGCTTCTGGACGAGCCGACCAGCGCCCTGGACCCGGAGTACACCACCGAGGTGCTGGACGTGGTGCGCGATCTGAAGGAGACGGGGACGCGCTTCATCATCGTGACCCACGAGATGGGTTTCGCGCGCCGGGCCTGCGACAACGTCGCCTTCCTCTACGACGGCCGCCTGCTCGAGTACGGCTCAAGCGAGCGCATCTTCGACCACCCCGAAACCCCCGAGCTCACCCGCTTCCTCAGCCGCCTGCTGGAATGGCGCATGTGAGGTGTGGGGCGACGGCTCTTGCTGCGTTTTCGTCTCCCGTCGCCCTTACGCGCCTTCGGCGGCGGCGCGGGCGAGGACGTCAAGGTACTCGTTTTGGGCAGGGGAGAGCAGGTCGAGCCGGTAGATAAGGAACAAATCGATGGTAAAGTCGGCATCGAGGACTTTTGCGATGGTGGTCGGGACATAGGAGGCCTCGGCGAGTTCGCGACCCCACGATTCGGGAACAAGCGAGCAGCCTTCCACGTCCGTCATCTTGAAATTATCGTAATCATCTGCGAAGACCATGGCGGAATCGACCTTAAGTCCATGCTCTTCCAAGCGCTCCAAAAGAGGTGCATTGTAGTAAGTTTGGTGCATGATGTCGCCGGCGAAAGCAAGCTTCACGCCTTCAAGCTCGCGGATTCGCACGCCCTTCTCGGAATCGAACCGTTCGTCGGTGGGACCGAGCAGGTACAAATCGTCCGAACGAAGTCTGATCAGCTGGTAGCTTTTCTCCAGGCTGGTTTTGTGCTCTGGGAACAGGTAGATGATGGCGGCATTCACGATGCCCTGGTCGACGATTTCGCAGGGATCCATGCCGATGCAATTCTTGAAATCGATGGACACCGAGGCTTTGGGGCCGTGCAGCGCTTTGTATTCGCGCGTTGCGCATCGAAAAACCTGGGATACGGAAAGCGACGGCTTCGATACCGAGAGCGAGACGGAGTCGTTGTCGATGCATTCCCGGCATCGCTTGACGGCTTCGTCGTATTCCTGCAGGATGAGGCGTGCGCTGTCGTAGAAGAGAATTCCCGCTGCAGTGAGTTTGTTTCGTTGGCCACTCTGCCGTTCCATCAGGGGAAATCCCAGCTCGGCCTCAAGGGCGCTCAGGTGTTGGCTGAGCCGCGGCTGCGAGATGAACAGCTCGCGGGCGGCTTTCGTCATGTTCATGTACTCTGCGAACACGGTGAACTCGCGCAAGTATTCCAGGTTCATGGTCGTACCCCCCTCCTCAAGCTGGCTCCCTGGTCGAGCTGTCGCATGGCGAAGCACTTGAGCTGCGACGAAGGGATTCCTCGGTCGGAAACCCGTGCTCGGCCTCTCCAGGATGGGGGAATTATCCTCCATCTGAAGCGGGTTGCATGCGACGTGACCCATAAAGATTCCTTATACCCAGCTTCCAATCCTCAATAGGGGCAGAAAGCATCCGGTGGAGAGGTTCCCTTCCGGGCTTCCTATACTAGCTTTCGAGGCGCTCTTTGCCGCGCGTTTCGCTTGGGAGCGTGATGCGCGCTCGGAAGGCACGGCGTTTTTGCGATGGGCCGTGCGCACCCTCGGGGGAGGGTGGAAAGAGGGGTCTTGGAGAGGGGGAATGGTGCAGGACATCGCGTTTTATCTGGGGAAAGGAGAGGAACCTATGAGGAAACGGATACAGTCGCGTCGTTTCGGTGCGAAGCAGGCGGTCGTAGTCGTCTCGGCCGTGATGGCGCTCTCGCTTGCGCTCATGGCCGGATGCCAGGCAGCTCCGGCTTCGAACGGGGGATCGTCGCAGGGAGACGCCAACACGGCGGCCAATTCGGCTCCTACCGACAACGCGGACAAGGCGGCCACCGACGCGAAGGCGACGGCCGACGAGAAGGCCGCTGCTTCCAATGCTGATAAAACCGCAGCTCAGCCAAGTGTGGTCGGCGTGTTCACGGACCGCGATTCGGGTGTGCTGCCGGAGTCCTTCTACACGACGGACTACATGAACGCGGGCAATCGCGGGTGCAACAGCTGCCACGAGGACCTGTACTCGCTGATCGAGAACACGAACCCGCTGCCCCACCTGCTGGGCCCGGCGCGCTACGGCAAGAACTACACCTACCTTGATTGCACGACGTGCCATTCCATGAAGAGCGCGTTCGGCGGCATCGAGTTCAGCGACACCATCCACGCATCGCACTACAGCAATCCCGCGTTCACGCAGACCTATGCGGGCAACTGCTTCAGCTGCCATGCCACCGATACGAACGACCAACTGGTCATGTACGACGTGTGGAAGTACTCGCCCGACTTCGGCGGCTACGTGAACGGTGGCGATGCGACGTCGCAGTGGTGGAACGCGCGGCGCGGCTTCACGAGCGGGAGCGTGACGGGACTTTCCGCCATCAACAACATCGACCTTGACGTGACCATCACCCAGCCCGTAATCGAGAACGAGAAGGACCTGTACGTGGTGAACAACTACGAGATCCCCTCGATTTCCGAAAGCGAGTACCGCTTCACCGTAACCGGCACGAAGGGCGATCGCGAGTTCACGCTTGAGGAGCTGAAGGCGCTGCCCGCCACCGAGATGCAAGTGACGCAGTCCTGCATGACGAATCCTATCAACAGCTCGCTCATCGCCAGCTGGCCGGTGAAGGGCGTTCTGCTGAAGGACATCATCGAGGCGTGCGGCGGGTTGGCCGACGGGATGCAGAGCGTGTCCATCATGACCGGCGACAACTGGGAAGTGTGCATGAGCATGGACGTGCAGGAGCTCATCGACCGCGATGCGCTGGTTGCTTACGAGTTCTTCGGCCATGAGCTGACTCCGGAATGGGGATATCCGGCCGTTACCGTCATCCCCGGCTACGGGGCGTCCCGCTGGGGCAAGTGGACGACCGGCCTGGTGTTCGCGGACACCCCCGGTGCGACGTGCACGTGGGATACGTGGTACGTCATGCCCAAGGCCATCCAGGGCCTCGTGTGCGCTGGTTGGTTCAACCCGGTGAAGGACGACATGGAGTTCAAGGCCGGTGAGACCATCGACTTGGACGGTTATGCCTATGTGGGCGTCGAGACCGATTCGCAGGGCATCTCCCATGAGATAGCGGCAATCCAGTTCAGTGCGGACCGTGGGGCTACGTGGCAGACCGTCGAGCTGCCGAGCGGCTTCGACAAGTACCAGTGGGCTCGCTTCAGCGCTCCGTGGACTCCCGAGAAGCCGGGCGTGTACACGCTGCAGGTGAGGGCGGTTGACGTGGGTGGCCAGGAGCAGTACTGGCCGGCGTCGGTTATCATCAACGTGACTGAGTAAGGGGGGACTGCTATGACGACTGATTCTCTGAGGAAGATGGGCGCGGTCGCCGGAAGCGCCGTGTTGGCGGCAGGGTTCGCCCTGGCGGGAGCGGCGCAGGTGCAACCGGCCCTGGCGAGCGAGACCGATGGCGCCGCGGTTGCTGCGGCTGCCGAGGGCGTGCAGGCGGGGGCTTCGGGAGCGACGCAGGCGCGCGCGGTGGAGGGCGAGTTCGCCTTCGACCAGGCTGCGCTGACGCCGACCGCCGACATCTCGGCCGTATTCGCCAAGGCGGCGACGGCCCTGTGCGCGGGGCTTCCCGACTACGCGCTCACCTGTGCGTGCGGCGCCCCGATTATGGTGGTAGGTCCCAACGGCGCGACGATGCAGGCGACCGTGGCCGACCTGGCCGACGGCGCCGAGGGCAGCCTGGTGATGGGCTGCTCGTGCGCCACTAACGTCGCCGGCGGCGGTGCCATCATGAACGCCCAGGTCTCCGGCGCCTCGATTGCGAGCGTGCTGGCCGCCGTGATAGGCTAGGGCCGCAAGGCGGCTGGTGGCTGCGCTGGGTTAGCCAACGAATGGGGCTTCCGGACCGTCGGAAGCCCCTCTTTTTCGTTCGGATTCGTACGGTTCTTGAAGCGACGGCTGGTTTTGCGGCAATGTCGCCGAATGGCATTGCCGTGCTCGGGTGCTAGACGAATGTCAGGTGCTTGCGCTCCGTAACGCATTGGCTTAGATACAGGTTGATGAGGTTCTGATAGGGGATTCCGGTGCGTCGGGACTCCTCCTTGAAGTACTCGACGACGCTTACGTCCAGTTTCATTGTGACGGGTTTGCGAACCCGCTCCGCATAGGGGTTCGGGGCGCTTTTGCTGAAATCGTACTCTTCCCTCATTTTCGGAACCTCCAATAGTG
>DBFAWQ010000207.1:0-3651 GCA_048242115.1 Eggerthellaceae bacterium | reverse complement strand
TGCACGGCGGACAGCAGCACCGGGGCGTCCTCGGGCACGTCGATGGTGAACTCGGCCTCCTGGCCCTTCTTCAGGCCCACCAGCTGCTCGTCGAAGCTCTCGGGCAGCAGCTGCGAGCCCAGCACGTAGGGGCGGCTGTCGGAGGTGAGGCTGGCCACGGGCTCGCCGGCGTCGTCGGTGGCCTCCAGGGCCAGCTCGACGTAGCTGTCGGCCTTCACCTTGGTGTTGGCCGGCGCGTCCTCCATGGTCTGGTAGTGCTCGCGCAGAAGCTCGATCTGCTCGTCTACTTCCTTGTCGGTGGCGCCGGCGGGCGGCAGGTCGATGGCCACGGGGCCGTAACCGTCAAGCTCGATCTCGGGCTTCACGGCCACGGTGAACGAGAAGCTGTAGGGCGCACCGCCCTTCACCAGGTCGGCCTGGTCGAACTGGGGCTGCCCCAGCGGGTACAGGCGCAGCTGGTCGATGACCAGCGGGTAGCTCTCGTTGATGACGTCGTCGGTGACGGTGGCGACCACGGCCTCCTTGCCGAGAGCGTTGTCGATGACCGGGCGCGGGGCCTTGCCCTTGCGGAACCCGGGGAAGTTGTACTTGTTGGCGAAGTCCTTGTAGGTCTTCTTGATGCGGGCGTCGATGTCGGCGGCATCCACGGTTGCGACAACCTTGACGCGGCCGTCCTCGAGGGTCTCTACGTTGGTTTCCACTGCTATCCTCCATCATGATTCGCTCAGCGCGCAAGGCGCCACGGTACTGCATGCCGACAAGCCGAGTTGAGGGCACGGCAAAGCGGCGCTAAACGCACAGCCGTACATTATGGCATAACATAAGCAACCTTCACGTGTAAACGTTTCCCCGTTCACCAGATGCGCTCAAGGGGCGCCGAATGACGGGGGTGGCCCGTTTCGAAACCGCTACAGGGCGCGCCAGGTGGGGCGGTCGACGGTGCGGACGTTGATGTAGGCCACGCCCTCGGGGTGCTGGGCCATGATCTCGATGGCCACGCGCTCCTTCTCGCGGATGTTCTCGGCGGTGCCCACCACGATGTCCGGGCCGTCCTCGATGGACAGCGTCGTGGACTCGGGGTCAGTGGCCTGCACCGACACCACGCGGTCGGCCAGCTGGGTGGTCAGGCCGTCCACCACGGCCAGGGCGTTGCTCACGTTGGCGTCCGAGCAGTAGGTGCCGATCTCTGCCTGGGTGCCGTAGGGCACGCCCGTGATGTGCAGCACGTTGGCCGCGTCCTCGTAGACCTTCGCGCTGGTGCGGGAGGCCTCCTCGGTGCCCGCCTTCGGGATGGGCATGAGCCACATGCCGTCGGAGGCGATGGCCCAGGACTTCGTGTCGATGGCGTCCTGGGTTGGCACCTCCACCACGGCGGCCACGGCCCGCTCCGTCACGTCGATGGCCAGCGTGTCGGGGAACTCGCGGCGCACCACCACGTCGTCCACCCAGGCATCGCGCAGAAGCGAGTTGCGGATAGCCGCCGTGTCCACGCGCAAAAGCGTCTCGCCCTGCTCCACGCCGGCCAGGGCCTGCATATCCTCCGAGGTCAGGTGCTCCACGCCCGACACGGTGACGTTCTTGATCTCGAAGAGCTGCGAATGGTAGGCGGCAAGCGCTCCCAGGGCGGCCCCGCAGACAAGCAGCGCGATGGCCACCACCCCCACCATGTAGCGGCGGTAGCGGCGGTCGCTGCGCTTGCGGCGCGGCTCGCCGTACAGGTCGCCCACCCGCACCGAGCTGTAGCCCCGGGACTGCGAGGGACGCGACGAACCGGCGGCGCGGCCGCGGGCCTGGGAGGTGCGGCCACCTGCGCGCGAAGGAGCCGCGGCCCTGCCCGAGCCGCCGCGGGAGCGCGAGGCTGCCGGCGTCCCGACGCGGGCGCGTGCGGAGGACGCGCCCGCGCTAGGACGCGAACCCGACCGTCCGGACTTCCGGGATGAGCTGGATGCCATGAGTCTCGTACACCTTCGCTTGAACGTGGTCCATCACGCGCTTCACGTCGCCGGCGGTGGCGTTGCCGGTGTTCACGATGAAGTTGCCGTGCTCGGGGGACACCTGGGCTCCCCCTACCGCGTAACCCTTCAGCCCCGCCTGCTCGATGAGCGAGCCGGCCGAAGCCCCCTCCGGGTTGCGGAAGACGCTGCCGCAGGAGGGGCAGCCCAAGGGCTGGGTCTTCGTGCGGCGGGCATGGGCGGCCTCCATCTTACCGCGAATGGCGAAGGGTTCGCCCTGCTTTACGGAAAGTTCGCATTCGACCACCACCTCGTCGGGCGCGACGGGACCCTCGCGGTAGGCCCACCGCAGCTGCTCGCCCGCAAGGCGGCTCAGCTGCCCCCGGGCGTCCAGCACCGTGGCCGACGCCACCACGTCGCCCATGCACCCGCCCGCCGTGCCGGCGTTCATGGCCAGCGACCCGCCCACGGTGCCCGGGATGTCCACGGCGAACTCCAGCCCCGCCAGGCAACGGCGGAACGCCTCCTGCACCGCGCTCTGCAGAAGCGCCGCGCCCCCGGCCATGATCACCGGCCCCTCTTCGCAGTAGCGCACCGCGCGGAAGTCGCGGCCGAGCGTGATCACGAGCCCCGGAAACCCCTCGTCCGCCACCAGCAGGTTCGACCCGCGTCCCACCGCCATCCAGGGCACCGAGCACTGCTGCGCGGCGGCCACCAGGCGCTTCAAGGATCCCAAGGAGTGGGCGCAGGCGAAGTAGCGCGCCGGCCCTCCCAGCCGGTAGGCCGTATGGCGCGCCATGGGCTCGTCCAGGCGCACGTCGGCGTCGAAGCCGTCGTCGACGAAGAGCGCCTCCAGGGCGCTGGTGTGGCGGGCCGACACCCTAGCGTCCCGCGCCCAGGGTGGCCGTGTCGCCGGCGCTGCGGCGCGCCAGAGCGTTCACCAGCTCGGGGCCGATGGAGGTGACGTCGCCCGCCCCCATGGTGATGACCATGTCGCCGGGCTGCACGAGCGACATCAGGTAGGGCACCACCTCGATGCGCCGCGGCACGTAGGACAGGTCCGGGTGCCCCTCGTGCTCGGTCACCACGTTCAAAAACGTCTTGCCGCTCACGCCGGGCACGGGAGCCTCGCCGGCCGGATACACGTCCATGAACGTGAGCGTGTCGGCCGCGTCGAAGGCCGCACCGAACTCGTCGTGCAGCACTTCGGTGAACAGCGGCGCCCGCGAGTAGCGATGGGGCTGGAACAGCACGTGGATGCGGTTGTAGCCCAGCTTCGAGGCCGCCTCGATCGTCGCCTTGATCTCGGTGGGATGGTGCGCGTAGTCGTCCACCACGGTGACGCCCGCCACCTCGCCCACCAGATCGAAGCGGCGACGCACCCCCGCGAAGGCGGACACGGCGGAAGCGGCGGCGGCCGGGTCGAAGCCGAGCGCCCACAGAAGCGTTATCACCCCCGCGGCGTTGGCGGCGTTGTGGGCGCCGGGGTTCTGACGCACGGTGCCGCTCACCACCTGGCCGTCGGGCAGCTCCAAGGTGTAGGCGCTGGAGATGCCCTGCTGCTCGAAGGACAGTATGCGCGCGTCGGCCTCCTCCGCGAAACCGTAGGTGAACAGCGTCCTGCCCGTCCCTCGGGCCAGCCGCACCAGGTTGCCGTCGTCGGCGCAGGCCACCACGATACCTCCCTGCTGGGGCACCG
>DBFAWQ010000206.1:0-15172 GCA_048242115.1 Eggerthellaceae bacterium | reverse complement strand
CATCAGCTTGGAAGGCTGAGGTTCTACCAATGAACTACGCCCGCAACGCGCAGGGGATTATACCCCAACCCGCCCACAGGCCGTCGAAAAGCCGATGAATAATCCATCAAGGGGCAAGACAATCCGTCGTCGCCATC
Source organism: Eggerthellaceae bacterium (assembly GCA_048242115.1). GTDB lineage: Bacteria > Actinomycetota > Coriobacteriia > Coriobacteriales > Eggerthellaceae > Xiamenia. The sequence continues at coordinate 15,035 of DBFAWQ010000206.1, read as the reverse complement.
CGCTCGCAAGCAGAACGGCGCCTTCAAAATCGTGCGAAGCGCAAAGGCAACCTGCTGCCGCGCTAGGACATGAAGAGCAGGGCGGCGAGGCTGCCGTCCTCGAAGAAGCTGGCGCGGATCTGGGCGGTGCCGTTCTCGTAGGCCAGGTCCCACACCACGCAGGTGTAGGGGCGCGCGTTGCTCTGGCCGTGCAGGTACATGCTGTCCGTGACCTCCTGGAAGGCGCCCAGCTCGTCAAGCGGCTCTTCGAACTGGGACTCCAACGATTCGGCGCTCACGTCGCCGTCCGCATAGGATGCGGCGATGGCCCCGTAGTCCCTGCTGTTCAGCTCATCGAGCGCGGTCTGCGTCCAGTCGTCGAGCGTCTGCGCGTCGGCCCAGGGCGACATGCCCTCTTCCAAGGCCGGATCGCCCTTCGAGCAGCTGCCGTTTGCCAAGGCGCCTACCGCGATGATGACGACGAGGAAACCGACGACGATGGCGGCTACGCGCCCATGGGAAGCTTCCTTCATTTCGAACCTCCTGCACTCGAAACCCCGGGCGGACCCGCTCCGCGCACCTCCTTCGCGGGAAGCGCCTGCGGGAAGGCCCTCGATTCCATGGTCCCACAACGCAGCCCGCAGAGCGCAAGACGCCCGCAACTGTGGCGATACCGTTTCCCGAACGGCACGTTTCATGTTTCAGACTGCGAAAACCAAGGTCGGATGCGCCGGCACGGCAAGAAGTCATAGCGTAACAGCATGTCGGGGGGACGGCCGCGTACGCAAGTGCATAAAAGCACCCGCCTCCGGATGGGGGGTCCGGAGGCGGGCTTTGAGAGAGAAGCAATGCGCATAGAGGAGAAGGGGAAGATGCGCATGCTGTACGGCCCGTCGGAGGTTTTGAGAGAGAGGGGGTCACACGAGAGACGCAAGAACGGGCCAGGATAGGTAGGTTGTTCAGGTGCCGCCGGGAGCCGTGCTCGCCTTCGTTCCTCCCGACGAGTTGCACTATACGCGACGTCTCCCCCGCTTTCCAGGGGGCGGCGTCATCGGTAACGGGGGCGAAAGGGCTCCGTCATTGCCCCGTTACGATTGCGTGAGCGCACGCCGGCCAAAACGGAGCGCGACCCCGGATGGTTCCTCGGCAAAGGCCCCGCTCCCTACCAGAACTCGGGCTTCAACGGGCGCGACGCCAGGGCCTGGGCGAGCACGCGGGGGTCGGCACCCTCCCACACGACGCTGCGCACGACGTCGGTGATGGGCAGCTCCACGCCGTAGGCCTTCGACAGCACGTCCAGGCTTCGGCACGCGTAGGCGCCCTCGGCCACCATGTGGGTCTCGTCGGTGAAGGACTTAAGCGTGCCGCCCCGGGCGAGCATCTCGCCGAAGCGCCGGTTGCGGGAATGCTGCGAGGTGCACGTGACGATGAGGTCCCCCGCCCCGGCAAGCCCCAGACAGGTGAGCGGCTGCCCTCCGCAGCATTCTACCAGCCGGCTCATCTCCGCAAGGCCGCGGGTCATGAGCATAGCCGCAGTGTTGTCGCCGTAGCCCAGCCCGTAGGACACGCCCACCGCGATGGCGATAACGTTCTTGAAGGCCGCGCACAGCTCCACGCCCGTCACGTCGTCGCTGGTGTACACGCGGAACGCGTCGTTCGCGAAAAGCGCCTGGAAGAAAGCCGCCGTCTCGGCGTCGTCGCTTGCCGCCACGGTGCCCGAGGGCACGCAGCGGATGACCTCCTCGGCATGGTTGGGCCCCGACAGCACCGCGAGCGAGCAGGCGTCCCCCAGTTCGTCGCGGAAGATCTGGGTGGGAAGCATACCGCTTCCGCCTTCTACGCCTTTCGAGCAGATCACCAGCGGAAACCCGTCGCAGACGATGCCGTCGAGAGCCTGGGCGACCCCGCGCAGCAGCTTGGAGGGGGTCACTACCACGACGGCCTTGGCGTTGCGCAACGCGTCTCGGTAGGAGGTGGTGGCCACGATGCTTTCCGAAAGATGCGAATCGCTGAGGTAGCGGGGGTTCACGTGGTCCTTGTTGATGGTGGAGACCACGACCGGGTTGCGCGCCCACAGGCTCACGTTGTGCCCGTTTGCGGCCAGCACGCTGGACAGGGCGGTCCCCCACGACCCGGCACCGATGACGGCGATCTTCATAGCATCCAACCTTTCAAGTGTGCGCCCGTTCCCCTCGCCCGCTGGCTACGAGACGGATGCGTCCTTCTTCTTCGATCCGATGCGCGATTCGGTCCCCTTTCGCAAACGGCCGATGTTGGCCCGATGCGCCCACACCACCGTGACGCCCACGACCAAGCAGCACGCCCAGGCGAATGGGCAGCCATGGAAGGGCGCGATGGCGATGAGCGGACAGGCGATGCCGGAGGCGATGGACCCCACGGAGACGTAGCGCGTGGTCAGGACCAGCACGGCGAACACGGCGATCTCGGCAAGCGCGCCCACCACGCCGAAGGTGACGAACAAGCATCCGATGGCCACGGCGATGCCCTTGCCGCCCTTGAAGCCCAGCCACGGGCTGAAGATGTGCCCGTAGGTGCAGCCGAGGAAGGCCGTGGCGGTCATGACGGAGACCACCTGGTAGGGGCTGAGCGCCTCCGGCCCCGCCAGCAGCCACTGCGCCACGGCCCACCCAAGCACCCCGGAAAGAAGCCCCTTGCCGAAGTCGAGCAGGAAAACGGCGGCGCCCCCCGCCTTGCCAAGGGTGCGCATGGCGTTGGTGGTGCCGATGTTTCCGCTGCCGTAGTTGCGCAGGTCGCGCTTGTAGAACAGCCTCGATACGATGACGCCCCAGGGGATTGATCCCAGCAGGAAGGCGACGGCGAAGACCCCCGCTGCGGCGCACCAGGCGAAACCCGACATAGGCCCCTCTCCTTAGTCCTTCTTCTTGAATCGCAGCTCGATAGGGGTTCCCACCAAGTCGAACCGCTGGCGCATGCGGTTCTCCAGGAACCGCTCGAAGTTGTCGGTCACGAGGTCGGGCCTGTTCACGAAGAACGTGAAGCGCGGCGGGCAGGAGGCCGTCTGTGTGACGTACTTCATGCGCAGGATGGCCTTGCCCTGGCTGACCGTGTGGCCGCTCTCCCGGATCTCGGCAAGCCAGCTGTTCAGCGCCGAGGTGGGGATGGTCTTGGAGTAGTTCGCGTAGGCGGTGTCGATGGCCTCCCAGATGCGGTGGACGTTCTTCCCCGTGAGCGCAGAGATGGCCACCACCGGGGCGTAGCCGACGAACATCATGCGGTCGGCTATGCGCTCGCGAATCTGGGCCTTGCGCTCGGGGCCGTCCACCGCGTCCCATTTGTTCAGCACGATGACCATGGCGCAGCCCCGCTCGTGGGCGTAGCCGGCCACGCGCTGGTCCTCGTTGGTCATGCCCAGGGTGCCGTCGATCACCAGCAGCGCCACGTCGGCCCGGTCGATGGCCCGCATGGCGCGCACGAAGCCGTAGTACTCCACGTCCTGGTCGATCTGGCTCTTGCGCCGCAGGCCCGCCGTGTCCACGATGGTGTAGGGCACCCCGTCGTGGACCACGTGGGTGTCGATGGCGTCGCGGGTGGTGCCGGCCACGTCCGAGACGATGGAGCGGTCACCCTGGGTCAGCTGGTTCGTGAGCGAGCTCTTGCCGGCGTTCGGGCGCCCGATGATGGCGACGTTGATGCCCTCCTCCGCGTCCGCCTCGGGGGGCAGTTCGACCGTCCGCAGCACCGCCACCAGCTCGTCGAGCAGATCCCCCGTCCCGTGGCCGTGCAGGGCCGACACGGGCCAGGGGTCCCCCAGCCCCAGCTGGTAGAACTCCCACATCTCGTCGGTGCGGCCCGGGTGGTCCAGCTTGTTCACCACCAAAAAGACCGGCTTCTTCGCCTTGCGCAGGATGCGGGCGACCTCCTCGTCGTCGGCGTTGATGCCAGTCTTGCCGTCCACCAGAAACAGGATGGCGTCGGCCTCGTTCGCGCCGGCAAAGGCCTGGCTTCTGATGGAGGTCTGGAAGGCGTCGTCGTCGCCCATCTCGATGCCGCCGGTGTCCACCAGCTTGAAGTGCAGGCCGTTCCAGTCCGCGTCGTGGTAGGAGCGGTCGCGGGTGACGCCGCGCATCTCGTGGACGATGGCGTCGTCGGCCTGGGCGATGCGGTTCACGAACGTGGACTTGCCGACGTTCGGCCGTCCCACCACCGCTACGATGGGCATGGTCATGACTTACCTCGCTTCTAGGAAGCCGCAACCGGCCCGCAGCTGGTCGCGGCGATGATGTCGGGGAAGAATTCCGTCGGTTGACAGGATACCACGACAAGACGCACCCCCGGCACGGCTACGGCCTTCTCCATATCCGCCAGCGTGAGCCCATCCAGGGTAAGCCCCCGGTCGTTGAAGATGACGGAGGGAAGCGCAACGAGGGCCCGCTCGCCCGGCGCCGGCGCGGCGACCCCCTGGTTGACGGCCTCCACGATGTCGCAGGCGCACAAAAGCCCCGTCACGTTGACGTTGCCGCCGAAGTAGCGGTTCTCCACGTACAGCGGCTCCAGGAACCCCGCCGCCCGCGAGCGCTGCACCAGGGCGTCGAAGTACGGCCGCATGGCGGTTCCGGCCACGAAGGCGACCTTCGCCCCCGACGCTTCCGCAGCCTGGCGAAACGCCAGGTCGTCTCCTCTTTCGCACGCTCTTTCCCAATCGTCGGCGCAGGTGCGCACGATGCCCACGCCGTCCTCGAACATCTCGAAGTCGCCGTAGAAGGAGGCTGGCGGCAGCTCCTCGAGCACGCGGCTTCCGTAGGCGTTCAGGTAGAACTCGTCGGCTCCGAAGACCCAGGGCGTCCCCCGCTGCCCAAGCGCACGCTGTTGGAAGGGCCTCAGCTGCTCGAGCACGGCCAGGGCGGCGGCCGGCTCGCCAAAGCTTCGGGAGAAGCAGGCCTGGTGCTTCGTGTAGCCCAGGGGCACCACGCACACGTCCAGGATGCCCGGGCGCTCGTAGGCCCATTCCAGGGTGTCCCGCAGCGCCTCCCCGTCGTTTTCGCCCGGTACGAGCACGATTTGGGCGTGCACCTGGATGCCCTGGGAGAGCAGCCGCTCCAGCGCATCGATGCCATGCTGGGCGTGGCGGCCGATCATGGTGCGCCTGATGGCGGGGTCCGCCACGTGCAGCGAGAACCGCAACGGGGATATGGCCTGCTCGACGATGCGCCGCTCGTCCTCGGGCCGCAGGTTGGTGAACGTGACGAACGTGCCGCACAGAAAGCTCAGGCGGAAGTCGTCGTCGCGCAGGGTGAGCGAGGAGCGCGCGTCGTCGGGGAGCTGGCGCATGAAGCAGAACGAGCAGGCGTTGCGGCACTGGCGCACCCGGTCGAACACCACCCCGTCGAACTCGAGCCCCCAGCACTCCCCTTCCTCGCGCCACAGCTCGCAGACCCCCTCCTCGCCGTCGGCGTCCACGTAGCCGAGCTCGATCTCGTCGTCGGAGGCGAGCCACCGCCAATCGATGAGGTCGCGCACCGGCCGGCCGTCGACGCTGGTCACGTAGCAGCCCGGGGTGAAGCCGGCGTCGTCTGCGGGGGACCCGGGGACGACGGCGGCCACGGGAGCGAGGGGGAACTCCCGGCACCGCGCGCCCTCGGGAGCGCTCCCGGCATGCGCGCGCGCCGCATCGTCGGCCGCCTCTGCGCCGAGAGCCGCCTGGCGCTCGATGTCGCGCCCCGGGTACACGGCCATGGCCTAGAAGCCCTCCAAGCGCGCGCAGACCTCGGCGATCTGCGATTCGGGCGTGGAGGCCCCGGCCGTCACGCCGACCACGCCGCAGCCCGAAAACCACGAGGGGTCCAGCTCCTCGGCCGATTCCACATGGTAGCTTTTCGGGCACGACGCCGCGCAGATCTCGTAGAGGCGCGTGGTGTTGGAGGAGTTGCGTCCCCCGATGACCACCATGGCGTCCACCTCCCGGCTCAGATCGGCTGCGTAGTCCTGGCGCGAGCGGGTGGCCGAGCAGATGGTGTTCTTCACCTCGGGGGAAAGCCCGCGATCCTCAAGCGCCCGCACCACCGAGGCCAGGTTCTCCCTCATCTGCGTGGTCTGGGACACCACCCCCACCGGTTCGGACACGTCGGCGGGAATCTGGGAGGCATCCGCCACCACGTCCACGGCGCCTCCCGCCTCGCGGGCGTAGGCCACGAGGCTCTCCACCTCGGGATGCCCCGCCTCCCCCACCACGATGACGCGGCATCCGCGCCCGGCCAGCTCGGCGGCGGCGTTCTGGGCCCGCGACACGTGCGGGCAGGTGGCGTCGACCACGGAGAAGTCCATGGAGTCGAGGCTGCGGCGCACGGCGGGGGTGACCCCGTGGCTGCGGACGACCACGGTGCCCGACTTGCCGGCAAGCTGCCCCGCATCGCCCACCACGCGCGCCCCCTTTGCCTCCAGATCGTGCACCACCTGGGGATTGTGGATGAGCGGCCCCAGCGTGTAGACGCTGCCGCCCTCCTCGACCACGCGCGCCGCCAGGTCGAGCGCACGCTGCACGCCGTAGCAGGCGCCCGCCTTCTTCGCGCGTACAACCTCCATGGGATGTGCCTCCTTTCGGCTAGGAACCGTCGGCCGCCCGCATGGCCAGCACCTCGGCGGTGGTCCTGCGGGGCACCGGGTGCTCGGCGAACACGGCGGCGTAGTCCTTGGAATCGGGGAACAGCTCGGCCATGGCCACCTCCTCGGGCGCTTTCTGCTGGAAGAGCGCGAAGCACTCCCGCATGACGTACCACGAACACGCCTCCATGCGCTCGGCCTTCGGCAGAAAGTCGAAGTCGGACAGCAGCACGGGGCAACCGTACTCCACGGTCACCTTGGGGAAGCGCACCCGCTGCCCCTTCTGCTTCACCTTCTCGACGTTGCGCACGGTCATGGGCAGAAGCGGAGCTGCGCCCATCTTGGCCACCAGGGCGGCTCCGGCATGGATCTCGGGGGTCTTGCTGCCCTTGCCGCGACGCGTCCCCTCGGGCATGATGCCCACGACCTCGTCGTCCTTGAGCATGCGGGCAGCCCGCTTGACGGCGCTGCGGTCGGCGCTGTCTCGTTTGACCGGAAAGGCGCCCACGCGCGATATCGTCCAGCCCAGAAGCCCATGGCCTTTCTCGAAGAGCGTGTCGCGGCCCATGAAGCGCGTCCACTGGCCGGGCATGGCGGCGATGAACATGAACACCACGTCCAGATACGAGGTATGGTTGCCCACCACCACGACGCCGGACTTCCCCTTGAAGCCCCGCAGGCTCTCCAGATTGTCCACCCGGTAGCGGAACAGGACCTTGCAGAGAAACGCCAGAACGCCGAAGAGGATAAGCCCCGCCCAATGGGGGATCTGGCCCTTCTTCTGCGTGCCGCCCAGCGGGCGGTCCCACATCTGCTGCTGCGAGAGGAACAAGCCCATGCTAGGCCTCCGCGGCTGCATGCTGGGCTTGGCGGGCCAAGGCGCAGATGCGCTCGATGATGTCCTCGATGTAGGTGCCCGTGGAATCGATCTCCACGGCATCGTCGGCCTTGGCCAAAGGCGACGTGGAGCGCGAGGAGTCGGCGGCGTCTCGGCGGATGATGTCGGCGAGCACCTCCTCGTAGTCGATGGAGCCCACCCCGCGGTCGACGTTCTGACGCACGCGACGATGCGCCCGCTCCTCGGCCGATGCGGTGAGAAACACCTTCGCAGGCGATTCGGGGAACACGCAGGTGCCGATGTCGCGGCCCTCCACCACGTAGTCGCCCGAGCGGCCGATGCGCTGCTGCTGGGCCACCATCGCCTCGCGCACCGAAGGCGCTGCCGACACGGGGCTCACCGCCTTGTCGATCTCGGACGTCCTGATAGCCTGCGTCACGTCGGCTCCGTCAACGACGACGCGCTTGGGCAGCGGGTCGCCCGGCTCGTGGGCGAACTCGATGACGCAGCTGCGGGCCAAACGACCCAAGGCCTCGTCGTCGGCGAGGTCCAAGCCCTCCTGCAGGGCGCGCCAGGCCACGGCGCGGTACATCGCTCCGGTATCCAGGCACGAGAAGCCCAGGTTGCGGGCGACTGCCTTGGCCACGGTGGATTTCCCGGCCCCGGACGGGCCGTCGATGGCTACGATCATGATGCCAACCTTTCGATGTCGCTTGCGAATCCCGGATAGCTGACCGCCACGCAGTCGAAGTCCCGCACCTCTACGGGCTCGTTTCCGCACAGCCCGACAAGAGCCCAGGTCATGGCCAGCCTATGATCGCCGTTGCTCTCGAAGGAAAGGCCCGCGGGCGCCTTCAGGCCGGGCTGCCCCTCCACGAACAGGTCGTCCCCTTCCTCCCAGACGTCCACGCCCAGGAGGGAAAGCCCGTCCATGACGGCGCGCAGCCGGTCGGTTTCCTTGACGCGCAGCTCCCCTACCTGGCGAAAAACCGTCACGCCCACCGCATGGGCGGCCACCAACGCCAGCACCGGGATCTCGTCGACCATCGACGCGATCTTGTCCGCAGGCACCTCGCAGCCCCGCAGGCGCTCCGTGAAGCGGGCCGTCATGGTTCCCACCGGTTCCTTGCCCGCATGGGAATCGGTGCGAACAGACACGTCGGCGCCCATTCGTTCCAAGGTACGGATGAAGCCGATACGCGCGGCGTTGAGGCTGATGTCGGCAACGGACACGTCGCTTCCCCGCTTAAGCAGCGCCGCGCAGATGAGAAAGGCGGCCGAGGAGGGGTCGCCCGGCACGTCCAGGCGGCAGCCCTTGAGCATGGCCGGCCCGGTGACCGACGCCTCCCTGGCGCTGGCCAGGGTGGGCACGCCGAACTCGGGGAGCATGAGCTCGGTATGGTTGCGCGAGGGCGCGGGCTCTCGCACGACGGTGGTGCCGCGCGCGTACACGCCCGCCAGCAGTATGGCGGTCTTCAGCTGGGCGGACGCCATGGGGGAATCGTAGCGGAGCGCTTTGAGCGAGCGGCATCCGCGCTCGGTGAGGGGCAGGTGCTCCTGCCCGGCCGGCGAGAACTCGGCGCCCATCTTCATGAGCGGCGCGGTGATGCGGCGCATGGGACGGCTCCGCAGAGACGCGTCCCCCGTAAGGGTGACGGTCACGTCCCACGGAGCCAGCACCCCCATGAGCAGGCGCGCGGTGGTGCCGGAGTTTCCGCAGTCGATAGGCCCGTCGGGCTGCCTGGGGCCGGCTGCGCCCCACCCTTCGATGGTGCCCGCCAGGCTGCCGTCGGGCTGCGATGCGAGGGAGACAGCCGCCCCCAGGGCCGACACCGCCGAGACCGACGAGCGCACGTCCTGGGAATCCAGAACGCCGCTCACCTGCGTGGTTCCCTCGGCCATGGCTCCGAAGAGCACGGCGCGGTGCGACAGCGACTTGTCGCCGGGAACACGGATGCTGCCGCAAAGCGGACGCGGCAGCGGACGCGCGAGAAAGGCGACCCCGCGTCCTTCCGAAAGCGTGCTAGCCGACATGGACGTGCTCCTTTGCGCTCAGGGGCGAGAACGATACGGCGAATCCGGCGTCGATGAGCTTGAGCGACAGCTGCCCCACGTCCCCTTCGTCGGTGAGGACCAGAGACAGAACGGCGCTCGACTCGGTCACGTGGTCGATCTCGATGGACTGGATGTTGCAGCCGACGGAGCTCGCGATGGTGGTGACCTCGGCCACGACGCCGGGACGGTCGGTCATGGGAATGCGAACCTCGAGCAGCCGCTCGGTGGAGGGAACCCAGGTTGCGGGAAGAGAGCGGCGCACGGAGGCCGCCTGCCCCAGAAGCGAAGTGAGCCCGGAACGGTCGCCGCCGTCCAGCGCATCCTTGAACTGCTGGATGATCTGCTGCATCTCGGTGAGCCCGTCTGAGAGCGCCGCCTTGTTGTCGAAGGATATGCCGCACCACAGCTCCGGGGAGCCGGCCGCTATGCGCGTGGAGTCCTTGAAGCCTCCTGCGGCCAGACGCATGAGCGAGCGCTGCTCGTCGGCATGGCGGCTCGCCAGCTGCACCAAAGACGATGCGACGATGTGCGGAACGTGGCTTACCACGGCGATGGCATCGTCGTGGTCCTGGCGCGGCAGGCACACCACCCGAGCCCCCAGCCTCGTCACCAGCTCGTGGAGGGCGGCGAAGAAGTCGGGGTCGGTAGCCTCGTCCGGACACAAGATCCAGTGCGCCCCCTCGAACAGGTCGGAGCGGGACCCCTCGATGCCGTTCACCTCGGAACCGGCCATGGGATGGCCCGGGATGTAGCGCTGCGGAAACGGCAGGATGCCCTGGGCCAGCTCGGACACGCGGGACTTCGTGGACAGGGTGTCGGTGATAAAGCCGTCGTAGGACCATTCGGCAAGCGATTCCAGATAACCCTGGGCCTCGTCCACGGGCACCGCCAGCACCACCAGGTCGGCACGCTGCTCGGCGAACTCGCGGAAGGCCGGGTCCCCGGGAGCCACGGCCGCCTGGGCGATGCCCAGCTCCACGGCCTTCTCCCGCGTGGGCCCGTCGGGGTCGACGGCGAAGACGAAGGTGCCGGGGGCCGTCTTCAGGACGGCTTTGGCTATGGAGGCGCCGATGAGGCCGAAGCCTACGATGGCGACCGATTCGAAGCGGGTCTTTCCCGATTCGGCGGAATTGGCTGGTTCCATGGGCGATTCAGCTTCCCTTGCGAAACGAACTGGCGGGACAAAACGACTGGTTATTCTAACACGGCCGCCTGCAGGTGCGCGCATTTGGTCAGAGCATCTTCCAATTCGCACAGCTCATCCGCCGAAAGCTCGCGCCATTGCCCCGGCGCAAGGCCCCCTAGCGACAACGGGCCGAACCGTTCGCGATGAAGGGCGAGCACCGGGTGACCGACCGCGGCGAGCATTCTCTTCACCTGGTGCTTCCTTCCTTCGCTCAGGACGAGGCGCACCACCGACCGGTTGCGGCTCCGGGCGTCCGCAAGCGCCCTTCGGTGCGGCGACGCATCGGCGCAGACCCTTACGTCGGGGGGTTTCAGAAGCGCCCATGCCTCCTGCGCCTGCCGACCGCGCAGCAGCTCCGCCTCGGCCGGCGCCGTCATGCCGTCGTCCAGCAGCACGCCCTCCCGCAGGCGCTCGAGGGCCGCAGGCGACGGGGCGCCCTCGACGCAGGCAAGATAGGACTTCGACACGTGGTGGCTGGGATGCAGCAGCCCGTGGCCCAGCCTCCCGTCGGTGGAGAACAGCAGCAGCCCGGTGGTGTCGCCGTCCAGGCGGCCGATGGGATACAGGCCGGGGAAGCGGTCGGTAGGCACGAGCTCTGCCACGGTCGGGCGTCCCTGAGGGTCGTCCATGGTGGTGAGGAAGCCGGCGGGCTTGTGAAGCATGAGGGTGACGGGCGCACTGCCCCAGCGCACGGGCTCGCCGTCCACCGCCACCTCGTCGCGAAGGGGGTCAACCTTGCTGCCAAGCTCGGTGACCACGCGGCCGTTCACGGTCACGCGCCCGGCGGTCATGAGGTTCTCCGAGCCGCGGCGCGATGCGACGCCTGCGCGGGCGAGGAAGCGCTGCAGGCGCATGGGGTAGACCGCATCCTGCATAGCGGTGTCCGAAACCGCCGCCGGCCGCCTCCCGTCGGCGACGGGAGGCTCAGAGTTCCTCGTCGCCATCGTCCGGCTCCTCGAACACAAGCTTCAGGCCTTCGGGCACCGAATCGGAGGACACCTTCTCGGTCAGCCCGAAACCCGACGTCAGGGCTTCCGCCAGCATCCGTCCCGACACGCCCTGCCCCACGGCCACCTCGAACACCTCGTCCTCCTCGGCGAACACGTAGCCCGCGAGCACGTCGAAGCCGGCCGGCCCGGGCTCGTCGCGACCGTCCCCGAAACGAGGGGCGGCAGACCCCCCTTCCCCACCTCGCAGACTGCCGCCAGCCCCCACGATCGCCCCCGCTTCGGCGCCGTCTCTCGCAAGGGACGCGCGCTCCCGTTCCCCCGAGGCCTCCGAGACCGTCGAAACCGCGGCATCGGAGACGTCCGCTTCGCCTCGGGGCGCGCCCGAGAGGCGCTCCCGGATGAGGCGACGGGTCTCTTCGTCGGGGGCGTACAGCTCCAAGGGCGGCAGGTCCGCGGTGCCGGCCAGGCCGAACCGTTCAAGAAAGGTCTTGGTGGTGCCGTAGAGCCCCGGATTTCCCGGGGTATCGGCGGTTCCCACCTCGCGCACGAGGCCCTTCTCCACGAGCGAGCTGATGGGGCTGTCGGAGTTGACGCCGCGCACGGAGGCCACCTGCGCCCGCGTCACGGGCTGCAGGTAGGCCACCACCGCCAGGGTCTCCAGGGCGGCTTGGGAGAGCTTGCGGGTGTCCCAGGACACCACGTAGCGCTCAACTAGGTGATGGTAGACCGGGTTGGTGAACAGCCGCCAGCCCCCGGCCACCTCGCGCAGCACGACTCCGCTGCCATCCAGCCGCAGCCGCTGCCGCAAGAGCTCCAGCGCCTCGTCCACCGCGTCGACCGGCGCTCCGATAGCTTCGGAGAGGGCCGAGGCCCGAACGGGGGCGTCGGACACGAACAGCAGCGCCTCCAGCGCCCCCGCCAGATCATCCAGCCCCGCCAGGCCGCCGAAGCGGGTTGGCTCGGCAGCTTCGGCGTCCTGCGTACCGGGCGCTTCGGGGCCTTCCGCCGGAACCGGGTCGGCTGCGGTTTCGGGTTCGCTCATCATCGCTCCTCTCCCGCGGACGTGAAACCGCCCTCGAATACGACGTCCTCGGGCTTGCCGGCGCCCGAGAAGACGATCTCTATATCCCCGAAGGGCCGGCGCTGGGACACGTTCACGAGATCCCTCTTGAACAGCTCCAACACCGCCAGAAACGACACCACCACGATGGCCGTGGGAGCCTGGGGGCCTACCAGGCCGCTGAAGCTCACCGTCCCCTCCTGGGCGATCCGGGAGTACAGCGAGCGCACGTACCGCTCCAGGGGAATGGGCTTGGCGGCGATGTGCTCCGATTCCAGCAGAAACACCTCGCGCCGCGCAAGGCAGGCGGCGGCGCGCATGCCCAGATCGTCGAGGGTGACCTGACGCAGGAAATCGGGCATGACGGCCAAAAACTGCGCATCCGGCCCGAAGGGGCGTCCGTGCAGCTTGAGCGCCTCGTCGAGCATCCCCTCCATGGCGCCGGCCGCATTCCTGAACTGCTTGTAGCGCACCAGGCGCTCGACGAGCACCTCCCGGGCCTGCTCGTCGGTAAGCTCCTCGAGCTCGTGAAAGTCGGCGGGAAGGGGCTTGGGCAGCAGGCTCTCCGCCTTGATCTGCAAAAGGGTGGACGCTACCAGGAGAAAGTCGCTCGCCACGTCCAGGTCCAGATGCTCCATGCGGGAGAGCTCGTCGAGGAACTGGTCGGCGATCTGCGAGATGGACACCGACCCGATGGCGACCTTCTGGCGGCTCACCAGTCGCAGCAGCAGGTCGAAGGGACCCTCGAAGCTGTCGGTCGACACCCGAAACGCCATGGCGCAGCCGCCCTAGGAAGCGAGGGAGTACATGAGGTCGAACAGGTTGCCGGCCGTGGCGTCCAGGTAGATGCCGAAGGGGTTCACGTGCAGGACGTAGGGCAAGAGAATCGCCACCACCATGAAGATGGGGAATGCGTAGCGCTGCACCTGGTAGTACTTCGGCAGGTACTTGACCGGCAGGAAGAACGCGAAAATCGACGAGCCGTCCAGCGGCGGGATGGGCAGCAGGTTGAAGAACATCAGGTACAGGTTGATGAGGCTGAACATGGGCAGGAACATGGTGATGAAGTAGTACAGCACCGTGCTTCCCACGATGGTGGAGGCAGAAACGGCGTGGACGAGCACGGCGTAGAGGATCGCACCGAGCACGGCCATGGCCAGGTTGGCCGCCGGACCCGCCAGCCCCACGATCAAATCGCCCTTGCGCGGGTCCTTGAAGTACGAGGGGTTGTAGGGCACGGGCTTGGCGTAGCCGAACACGGGCATGTTCATGACCATGAGCAGAAGCGGCATGAGCACCGTGCCGAAGGGGTCGATGTGCTTGAGGGGGTTCAGCGACAGGCGTCCCGCTCGCTTGGCCGTGGGGTCGCCCAGCCGGTAGGCTGCGTAGCCGTGCATGACCTCGTGGAACACGATGGCCGGCACGAAGCTTAGGATGGAGCAGATGTAGTATGCGATTTCATTCTCATTCATGGTATGCAGTCTATCCTATCGCGCAGCCCTCGCCGGCGACGGGACTTTCGTTTCCACAATACCCCGAAACGGCGCACGGTCGCCCAAACGCCCGTGCGCCGCGGCTGCGGGGCTAGAACGGATAGGCCTCCTCGGAAAGGATGACGGAATTGTACAGGTTGATGGTCTCGAGGGAGGGGTTGATCCCCAGGTTGTCGGCCAGATACCTTCGGCACAAAAAGTAGGTGTCCATGGCAGGCTTGCGCTGGCCGGCGGCGATCTGGGCGCGCATAAGCGCCACGTAGGCGTCCTCCCGGCTGGCATCCCGGGACACCGCCATGCGTCCGAACCACAACGCCTCGGTCACGCTGCCCGATTCCATGAGGCGGTTCGCCGCGCAGACGAGGGCGTCCACCAGGCGGTCGCGGTACTGGTCGCGCAGGCGCAGTATGACCAGGTTGCCCTCCTCGCTGGGAAGCAGGTCGCCGGCGAACGCCGTATCTATCTGCCCGTGCAGCTGCGCCCAGCCCCCGTAGCCCGGTTTCTCGAAGAGCAACGTGTCGCACACCTCGTTGAACAGCTCGATGTCCGTCGAGAGGAGGCTTGCGTCCATGCTGAGCGCCTGCTGCTGGCGAACCAGGTAGGGGCACGAGCCGTCCTCGAGGGAAAGCGCCTTTTTCAGCGCGCTCCAGTTGCAGTACAGGTTGCGCCTTCCCGACTCGGTCGGGGAATCGGGCCAGAGCAGCTCCACCAGCTTGTCCCGGGTAAGCTCGTGCCCCCGGTTCAGAACCAGAAGCGCCAGCAGCGTCTTGGTTTTCTGGCGCGTGAACCGGTCGGGCGCCACCCTCCTGTCGCCGATGCGCACGTCGAGCCCTCCGAAAAGGTTCACCGTGAGCACCGGGGCCCAGGGCTTGGAGGGAAGTGCCGGGGTATGGGC
>DBFAWQ010000205.1:0-3230 GCA_048242115.1 Eggerthellaceae bacterium | reverse complement strand
AACGTGCTGAACCACTCGCTGGAAGTGGCCTACCTGGCGTCGGTCATGGCCTCCGAGCTGGGGCTTGACCCCATCCCTGCCAAGCGGGCGGGCTTGTTGCACGACCTGGGCAAGGCTGTGGACCACGAGGTTGAGGGCAGCCATGCGGTCATCGGCGCCGATTTGGCGCGTCGCTTCGGCGAGAAGCCCGAGATCGTTCATGCGATCGAAGCCCATCACAACGATGTGGAACCCGAGAGCGTGCTGGCGGTGCTCGTGCAGGCTGCCGACGCCGTCTCCGCAGCCCGGCCCGGCGCACGCAAGGAGACGCTCGATGCCTACGTCAAGCGTCTGGAGAAGCTGGAGGAGATCGCCAACTCCTACAACGGGGTCGAGCGGACCTACGCCATTCAGGCCGGACGCGAAGTGCGCGTCATGGTTGAGCCGGACAAGGTTGACGAGGCGGCCACCACGGTTCTGGCCCACGACATCGCGCAGCGCATCGAGAACGAGCTGCAGTACCCCGGCCAGGTGAAAGTGGTCGTCATCCGCGAGAGCCGCGCCATCGGCATCGCCAAATAGCATCGGCGCCCCGTGAGCCATCCGAACGGGAACAGCGCAGGAAGCGAAGCCGCGAGCCTTCGGGTCGAGTCCGACCTGGGCCACGGCTTCGTTCGCCTTCTGACGGCCGAAGCCGAACGGCGTCAGGCCGCCCACGATATCCGCTCGTGCGAGGACATCGTCATCGAGCTCCTTCGCAATTCCCGCGATGCGGGGAGCAGGCATATCTTTCTGGCGACCTCCAAAGAGCTTGACGGGCGGCGCATCGCGGTGATCGACGACGGGTGCGGCGTTCCCCAAGCCCTTTTCTCGCGTATCTTCGAGCCCCGCGTTACCTCGAAGCTCGATACGGTGCACATGGATAAGTGGGGGGTGCACGGTCGTGGCATGGCCCTGTACTCCATCGCCGTGAACGCAAGCAACGCCGCGGTGGCCGATTCGCTGGAAGGCGGCGGCACGGCCATCGTCGTGGACGTCGACGGGCGGCGGCTCAAGGAACGCAAGGACCAGTCGACGTTCCCCTCCTTCCGCTTGGACGACCGGACCGGTAGCGTCGTGATAACCGGGCCGCGCAACATCGCCCGCACCGCATGCGAGTTCGCCCTGGATTCCCGTAGTCGCTGCCAGGTGTTCTTCGGCAGCCCCACCGAGATAGCCGCGAGCCTGCTCGCGTTGGGGCGCAGATCCATGGGAAGTTCTCGTCCGACTATGGTTGCCGACCCGCGGACCGCTCCCCTGTGCAGCCGGCTCGCCCTGGCCTCTGCTCCCGACGAGTTTGCTGCCGTGGCCGCGGGGATGGGTCTTCGCATGTCCACCCGCAGCGCCCGGAGGGTTCTCGACGGCACTATCGCTGCCGTCCCGCCGCTGTCCGAGCTCGTCGCAGGCCGCCTGCAGGCCCTTTCCGCCGAGCAGACGGGGACGACCAACGAGGCGGGAACGGCGAAAGCTGCGGGTAAGGCGGCTGCCAAACCCGCCGGAGGGTGCAAGCGGCAAGGTGCGCAGGCCCCGCGTTTCGACGAGCGCGATCTGGAGTCCTTCGGCGAGAAGGTGGTCGAGGCGTTCGACCACCTTGCCCAATCGTACTACCTTTCAAGCGATGTGACCCCAAGCATAAAGGTTTCGAAAGGCGAGCTCGTGGTCAGGATTCCCCTCGGGTAGAGATTGCGCGACGGGATGGCGCCGAAGGATGCAGTCCGATGGTCTTCCGAGCGTGCTGTGCCCATGGTGCGCATCAGGCGACGGCTGGCAGCCCATCACAAAGAGTACGTATTTCCGCCCTTGCGCATTTTCCCTGGTCTGGTACAATTCATATCCGCTGCTTCTCGCAGCTGCCCTAAGATGCGCGATTAGCTCAGGGGGAGAGCATCACCTTGACACGGTGGGGGCCGCAAGTTCAAATCTTGCATCGCGCACCATCAAGCTTCCGGGCCGGCAACATGGTTGCCGGCTTTTTTGCCTCACTCCTCCACATCCTTGGCTTTTCCAAAAAATAGTTCTTGCCTTGGTACTGTGGTCCTGCTAATATATATCGTCGCAACGCGGACATGGCTCAGCTGGTAGAGCACCACCTTGCCAAGGTGGGGGTCGCGGGTTCGAACCCCGTTGTCCGCTCCATTGTCGCAGAAGGCCGGTCATACCTCAGAGCATTGGCCGGCCTCTTCTATGACAATCGACGCTTTAGGGCGACGTGGCCAAGTGGTAAGGCAGAGGCCTGCAAAGCCTTCACCCCCGGTTCGAATCCGGGCGTCGCCTCCATCTGCTTGTTGCGGCGGATGGGAATTGCAATGCGGACATGGCTCAGCTGGTAGAGCACCACCTTGCCAAGGTGGGGGTCGCGGGTTCGAACCCCGTTGTCCGCTCCATAAAACCCGAAAGCCGCCCGAGGGCGGCTTTTTTGCAGTTCGGACTCGGCGGGAATGGTGCGCAGCTGGCTGCCGAAACTATCCCATGACGCGTATGCCCACGTAAACGGACTCTTCGGGAAGCCCGGCGATGTCGTAAACGTCCTCCAGGGGCACTGCGGAGACGCGCCAGGTGTAGGACGTCTCGCCGACCTGGACCGTGCCCTGCTTGTAGGTGTTGCCCGCGTCGTCTACGCCCTGGGTGTCCTCGGATACAGTCGCCGGGTCGAACCCCTCGATGGCGATGGCGGACTCGATGGCGGCTTCTATGGAACCAGAGCTGAAATCCACGTAGCGCACGACGTCGTTCACGCCTGCTTCGCGATCCACCTGCAGCGTCCATGAGCCGTTGAGCAGCTTCGCCGCCCGGGCGGCATCCAGGTTTGCAATGCCTCGGGAGAGCATGACCGCCGCATCGGAGAGCGAGACGTCGGAGGGGAGCTTCATGATGTTGAGGCCACCGTCCGCTTCGTCCTGTTCCTCGCCATCCTCCGCAGCGCTCAGGTTGTAGATGGTGAGGCCCTCCTCTTCGAGCTTCGCGAGAATCGACTGGTTGTCGAGGTCGAGCAGGGTGACGATCTGCGGAAGGTCGTAGGTTACCTCACGCTCGAGGTTCTCCTCCACCGTGGCAAGGGAGAGCTTCACGGAGTCCTCGATGCCGTTCATGGTGTTCGAGCCCCACCATGCTCCCAGCCCGAGCGCTACGGCGGCGAAGACCAAGGCTACGATCCACGCCTGTCCCGGCATGTTGACGGGACGCAAGAGCCCGCTGCCGTCGGGGTAGAGGGT
>DBFAWQ010000204.1:0-4036 GCA_048242115.1 Eggerthellaceae bacterium | reverse complement strand
GTCCACGTCCTTCGACCTCATCTTAGGGTCCACCACCTTCGAGGAGTTCGCTCGCAACTGGAGCCTGCTGGCCATGATGAACGACAGCGACGCCGACCTGGTGCGCAAGACGAAGCTGGAGCGCGCCAAGGCCGAGGAGCTGAAGGCAGAGCTGGAGGAGCAGGAGGCCCGCGCCAGCGAGACCATCGACGAGGCCGAGAAGATCACCGAAGAGGCCAAGGAGCTCAAGGACGAGGCCGAGCAGACGCTCAAGGACCTGCAGGAGCTCCTGGAGAAGGTCGATGCCGAAGTGGACGCGCTTCTGGAAAAGGCCCATATGGAGCGCGCCAGCGTCGCCTTCGAGGGTTCCAAGCGGATCTACACCTACACCTCCGACATCACCCGCGACGTGCCCTCCCACGAGGAGGTGTGCGAGTACGCGCTCTCCAAGATGGGGTGCCCCTACGTGTGGGGCGCCGAAGGCCCCGACTCCTTCGACTGCTCGGGCCTGGTCCGCTGGGCCTACCTGCAAATCGGCATGTCGCTGCCGCACCAGACCGAGGCGCTCTACCACCGGGCCGACGCGCGCCTTCCCGTCTCCGAGGCGAAGCCGGGCGACGTGCTGTGGCGCGGCGACGGCGACGGCTTCAACGGGCACGTGGGCATCGCGCTGAACGAGGGCGGCACCCATTACGTGCATGCGCCCAACTTCAACACCACGGTGCGCGACACGGACACCCTGAGCTACTCGGGCTTCACCCACTGCCTGCGCTTCGTGTAACGCGCTTTCTGGCTGCGGAACCTTTGCTGGCCCTTTCCGTTCGACCTGCCCGGCGAGGCGGACGAGGGAAAGGGCCTTCGCTTGTCCTCGCTCGCGCTTCTGATGGGCTTGCGACCCTTCGCCGCTGCGGAATCGCTCAGGCCCTTTCCCCTCGTCCGCTTCGCCTACGACCGGCGGGTTGCGGTGCGCTCTTCTGGCGGGGGCTGCAACCCCTGGCTGCTGCGGAATCGCTCAGGCCCTCTCCCCCGGGCGCCCCGCCTGCCGCTGGAGGCTTGCGGTACTTATCTGCCCGGAAGCACTCAGGCTTTTTCCTTCGGCCGCCCCGCCTTCGGCTGGCGGGGTGTTCTCTAGCCGAACCAAGCTCGGGTCAGGGCTTCTATGCCGGGCTCGATGTTCTCGGGGGCGATGGCCGAGAAGCCTACGAGGATGTTGTCGTTCTGGGGCTTCCCCATCCAGTACTGACGGGTGCCGTAGACCTGCACGCCGGCGGCTGCGGCCGTGGTGATGAGCTCTTCCTGGGACCGGGCGTCTTTCACCGAGACGAGCAGGTGCAGTCCCGTGCCGTTCTCCAGGACATCGACGGCTCCGGGCGGCATGCGGTCCAAGGCTCCCACCAGGGCCTCGTGCTTGCGGCGGTTTCTGGCCTGCAGGCGCCGCAGGTGCCTATCCCAGCTGCCGTCCGCCATGAACCGGGCGAGGACGGCCTGGGAAAGCCACGGCACGGTGGGGTACGAATCGGCGAAGACCTCTTTCCAACGGGCTAGCAGCGCGGGAGGAAGCACCAGGTAGTTGACGCGCAGGGCGGGGGAGAGCGATTTGGAGAACGTCCCCATGTAGATGACGCGGTTGCATCGGTCCATGGATTGCAAGGGCAGAAGCGGCCGCTCCCGGTAGCGGAAGTCCCGGCAGTAGTCGTCCTCCAGGATGTAGGCGTCGTTGGCCTCGGCCCATGCTATCAGCTGGGCGCGCAGCTTCACGGGCATGACCGAGCAGGTGGGGAACTGGCTCGAGGGAGTGACGTAGACCAGCTTCGCACCGCTTTCCTCCAAATCGTCCATGAAGTGCTCGTATCCGCCGGCGATGCGGCATGGAGCCGCGGTGAACCCGGCCCGCGCGACCGCGGCGCGCACTCCCGAATACCCTGGCTCCTCCATGGCCACCACGTCGCCGGTCCGGTCGAAGAGGGCCAGCAGGTTCGCGACGCTGTCCGCGGTGCCGGCTTGGATCACGATGGATGAGCGGTCGCAGTCCATGGAGCGCTGTGTGGCAAGCCGCCAGGCGATCTGGTCCCGCAGCGCTTCCTCGCCGAGGGGGTTGCCGTAGGTGTTGCAGGCGGCGTTCTCCACGCTCATGAGTATGTCGTCGCTGATGGAGCGCCAGGCTGCCGCAGGGAAGGTTCCGGGTTCCAGGTCCCCGTAGGTGAAGTCGAACCGGGGCGCCCCCGTCGCACCCAGCAGCGCTTCCGCTTTCCCGCGGCCGCCGGCTTGCGCCGAGGGGCGCGGGTCGCCGTGGAGCAGCTCGACGTTCGAGACGATGTAACCCGACCCGGGCCTGCTGACGGCGAACCCTTCCGAAACGAGCATGCTGTAGGCGGCGTCCACGGTGTTCCGCGCGCACTGCAGGGTGTCCGCAAGGCCCCGGATGCTCGGCAGCTTGGTCCCGGCAGGGTAGTCGCCCCGCTCTATGCCTTGGCGTACCTGATCGAAGATCTGCTGGTACAGTGGGTTGGGGTCGGTTTCGTCAAGATGCATGGAAGCGCCTTCTTTCATGCTGCTATCTATGGAGAACAGGTGATATTGTACCCTATATGCAGTTAACTGTACCCATAAAAAGGCTGCAAACTGTCCCTAGTTTAGCGAAAGCGTCCCTAATACCATAGGCCCATCGGCATACCGCTGGAGGGACAGCGCCGGAATCCGACGATGTCTCGCGGGACGTTTCGAGGAGGATGCTATGAGGAAGAGGAACAAGGGCATGGTCGTGGGCGCGAGCCTGTGCGCCGTTGCGTTCGCCTGCGGTCTGGCCGCCTGCACGGGCCAGGCAGGCGGTTCTGCGGGAGCTCCCAAGGCCGACCAGTTCGGCGTGATCACGGCCAAGGCCTGGTCGGAGACCTACCCGAACCAGTACGCCACCTACATGCTCAATGAGGAGAACTCTCCCGAGTCGGGGAAGATGAACTACTTGGAGGAGTATCCGGCCCTGAACACCATGTACAAGGGGTACGGCTTCGCCAAGGGCTACGACGAAGCGGCCAGCCACAGCTACACGCTCCAGTCCATCCTGGAGACGCCCCGCGTGAACGAGAAGACCCTGGCTAACTGCATCACCTGCAAGACCCCGCAGTTCACCGCCATGGTCAACGCCCAGGGCGACGAGGTCTACGCGCAGCCCTTCGCCGACCTGATCGGCCAGTTCGACGAGCCGATCAGCTGCTACAACTGCCACGAGAACGATCCCGAGGCCGTCACGTTCACGAACGGCTTCTATGCGCACTCCCTGGGCGATTCGGCCGGCACCACTCCCGTGGAGGCCCAGTCCTGCGGCCAGTGCCACAACGAGTACTACTTCGACCCCGATACCAAGGTCACCACCAACCCCTACTCCGGCACCGACGCCATGACCGCCGAGGCGATGCTCGCCTACTACAACGACCTGGGCTTCTCCGATTGGGAGCATCCGGACACCGGCGCCAAGATGCTCAAGGCCCAGCATCCCGAGTTCGAGACCATCTACGGCGGCGCCGGCTCGCGCATGGCCGCCCAGGGCTACAGCTGCGCCGACTGCCATATGGCCCCCGCCATCGACGAGTCGGGCAACGAGTACACCTCGCATCAGCTGATCGTGCCCACGGAAAGCGACGCCATCATGGAGAGGTGCCAGCCGTGCCATGCCGACCTGGCTGCCCAGGTGGATGCATGGCAGGCCGAGATCACCAGCCGCGAGCACGAGATCTCGGACGAGATCGAGCGCTACATCAACGAGCTGGCCGCCAAGAAGGACAGCCTCTCCGCCGACGATTTGGCCCGGGCCCAGCAGATCCATCGCGAGGCTCAGTGGTACTGGGACTACGTGATGGTGGAGAACAGCGAGGGAGCCCACAACCCCTCCGCCGCCAACGAGAACCTGGACAAGGCGGAAGAGCTGCTGGAAGAGGGCTTCAAGATTTTGGGAGCGTAGGGTCTGCTGTTTTGCTGCTGGCGAACGGGGGCGTCCTTTGGGATGCCCCCGTTGCTGTTTCTTCGGTCGACCTGGTCGGCGAGGCGCCACGGCGGGAGG
>DBFAWQ010000203.1:0-16513 GCA_048242115.1 Eggerthellaceae bacterium | reverse complement strand
AGCGCGAGAGGGTAATGGACAACGCTCCGGAATGGGCGCAGAGCATGCTCGACTACGGCATGCGCGAGCAAAGGGAGATATACAAGCGATACGTTCAGAGGGTCAAAGAGTTCCTGGAAGGCTAGGTCGCCCCGCTTCGGCGGGGCTTTTTGTTGCCGTTTAGACGGCGGTCGCATAATGCCGGAAACACTGAGGAAAGGGGCCGGCATGACCGAAGCGCAGGAGCAGGAATCAGTCGTCGAATGGTGCGACTGGTCTCATATCCCAGTATTCCACATCCCAAACGGAGGGCGAAGAAACGTTGCGGAGGCCGCCCACCTGAAGCGCATGGGGGTCAAGGCTGGAGTGCCAGACCTATGCATCCCGGTTCCGCGCGGAAGGTACCACTCGCTGTACGTCGAGATGAAGTCGGGCAGGGGGAAACCGACGGACAAGCAGCTCGAATGGATTGACCGCCTGAACAGACTCGGGCACTGCGCCATCGTGTGCAACGGAGCAGAGCAGGCCATATCGGACATACGGCGATACCTGACCCTCTCACCGGAGGGGGAGTTTTAGACGAGGGGTTTACCATTCCACCTGCTTGGGATAGCGCAAAAAACCCGCCTACTTGCGGAGAGAACCGCGCAAACAAACCTAGGAGAAGGAGCAGGAATGGAAGGCGAAGCCAAGGAGCAGGAGAACCAGGCCGAGGAGCAGGCGAAGCCGGAGGCGACCCAGGGGGCTGCTGAGGGCGCCCAGGGGGCGTCCGAAGGCGACGTCAAGGACTCCCACGGCCAGCCCGGCATCAACAAGGAGCGCCACGACAAGGAGGTCGCCGACCTCAAGGAGCAGATCGCCGCGCTCAAGGCTGCGGCGGACGAGGCCGCAGAGGCCAAGGCGAAGCGCGAGGAGTTCAAGGCGAAGGCCGAAGAGCTCGACGCGAAGGCGAAGGGCCTGGAAGCGAAGCTCGCCGAGACCGAGCTGGCGCACAAGCTTGAGATGGCCGGGTGCCTCGACCTAAAGGCCGCGAAGTCCCGCCTCGAAGACTTCGGCGGCGACGTGAAGAAGCTCAAGGAGGGCTGCCCCTACCTGTTCCAGCAACAGAAGAAGGGCGCCACGGGCGGCAAGCCCGCGGGCTCAACGGACGACGCGGCTGCACGCCTGGCAAAGGCGCGGGAGCTCGTCGGCGTTCGCAAGAAGTAGGAAGGAGCCATAGATGGCAACCGAGTTCCCAGTAGAGTACCTGACCGCGCTCGACGAGCTGGTTGAGCAGGAGTCGTTCACGACCCGCTACCAGGTGAGCGGCGCGGAGTTCACCAGCACGAAGACGATCCGGATTCCCGAGCTTGAAATCGCCAACGGCACGGTCGCCTACGACCGCTTCAAGACGGAGAACACCGCGGAGATCAAGTACGCCTCCTACGAGCTCGACAAGGACGTGCAGACCGCGTTCTACATCGACGCCGTTGAGGACATCAACGAGCAGCACCTGCGCCTGCTGAACGTCGCGCGCGACTTCGAGCGACTGAAGCTGGTGCCCGAGATTGACACGTACTTCTTCGGCAAGGTCAAGGCCAACGCGAAGACCGACGCGAAGACGAACATCACCGCGGCCAACATCAAGGAGGAGCTGCGCAAGGCCCGCGTGCAGATGGTGCAGAACGGCTTCACCAGCGCAGACCTGTACCTGAGCGTGGACGCCCTGAGCTGCCTTGAGGATTCCATCGACCGCCAGTTCGCGGGCGAGGGCACCATCACGGACGTCGTGGGGCACTACGATATGTTCGACCTGTTCATGGTACCCGACGCACGCCTCGGCCTCGACTTCGCGGTCATCGGCGGCGGGACTGACACCATCAAGCACATCTGGAAGCGCCAGGTCGCGAAGACCTTCGGCCCCGAGGTGAACCAGAGCGGCGACGGCACCACGCTGCAGTTCCGCTGGGTCTACGGAAGCCTGTGCCCGAAGAACCGCAAGGGCGGCATCTACGTGAACAAGGGCACCGCGAAGCCCGACACCTCCGTGAAGCCGGTGCGCCAGACCGTCGTCGTGCAGCAGGTTGCCGCCGGCAGCGGCGAGAGCAACGGCTAGGGCTAGCACGTGGCGCTGACGCCGACATACGCCGAGTACGCCGAGTGGGGCGGGCGCAACGGGGAGGAGGCCTTCAAGGCCAACCTCCCGCGCGCCCGCGCCGTCGTGCGCTACCTGGTGGGGCGCAAGAACGTGCACCCCGATTTCGAAGCTGACTACCGCGAGGCCGTATGCGCCGCCGTGGACGCGCTGCTTGCCCACCCTGAGGGCGGCGCGTCGTTCACCATCGGCTCGTTCAGCATGTCGGCCCAGGCGACCTCGGTCGCGAAGAGCGCCGAGGGGGCGGCCATGGAGGCCGCGCGCATGGTGCTGGCGCCCACGGGACTGCTGTACTCGGGGGTGGCGTGATGCTCAACCCCATCCCGCGCTTCCTGCTTCCGCACACGGCACGGGTGCGCGTACCCGTCGATTCCGAGCTGGGCGGCGAGCACGCTTCCGAGCCGGCTGAGGTGCGCTTCGTCCGCTACCGCCCGGCCGAGGAGGTGGCGCAGACGGACTACGTGCTCGCAGACGGGAGCAAGGGGCTGCTGATCATCGACCGCGTGAACAGCGAGGGCGCCTTCGAGGTGCCCGCAGACTCGCTCGTGGAGGTGTGCGGCGAGGAGCTGTACGCGCGCAAGGTGACCCCCTGCATCGAGTGCGATGGGATCGTGCACCACTGGGAGGTCGAGCTGGCATGAGCGTGCGCTGCGAAATCGACCTGAAGGGGATGCTCGACAAGCCCCAGGCGCTCGGAAAGGCCAAAGACGAGTTCGCAGAGCGCGTGATGGGCGACTTCCGTAAGGAGGGCGCCTGCGGGCACCTCGTGCCGCGCCGCACCGGCAGCATGCAGGACGACGTTGCCCGAGAGGGCGACGAGATAACCTGGGACAAGGATTACGCGGTGTTCGCCTGGGAGCACAACGTCTCCGGCGTGCCCCACTGGTTCGAGGCCGGGGCCGAGCAGCAGTCCGAGGAGTGGCGCCGCTACGCGGCCCAGTGCATCGAGGAGGCGCACGGGA
Source organism: Eggerthellaceae bacterium (assembly GCA_048242115.1). Classification (GTDB taxonomy): domain Bacteria; phylum Actinomycetota; class Coriobacteriia; order Coriobacteriales; family Eggerthellaceae; genus Xiamenia. The sequence continues at coordinate 13,438 of DBFAWQ010000203.1, read as the reverse complement.
AATGAGGCCGAACCTTCTGGAATCCGCCAAGGCCGCGCTTGCGGCGAAGGGGATAGGGGCGAGCGCCAAGCGCCTTGACGAGTTCACCGGCAAGGAGGGCGACGTGCTGCGCCAGATGGCCGTCGTCACCTCCGAGAGCTACTACGACGGCACGAGGCTCGTGACGGCCATGTTCGAGGCCATCAGCCGCAGGCGCAGCCCCGCCGAGGCCATGACGGCGTGCTACGACATAGCGGACGCCCTTGACGGGGCGTGGCTGCCGGGATTGAAGGGAATGGAGCAGACGGACGGCATCGACATAGAGGCGCTGCCGCAGGAGATTCGACTGGAAGAGGCGGGCTTCTACGCCTGGGGATGCACCTTCGGCGTGCCCGCCGTGATGGGAAGCGAGGACTTCTGATGACCGACATCGGATTCGCTAAGAACTACACCAACCTCTACGAGATCGACGTGACGCCGGACGCCGACGCCCCCACCTGGGCGCGCGTGGCTGCCGGCATCAACGACGTGAACTGGGGCGGCAACGAGAACATCGCCCAGGACGCCTACTACGACGGTGACGGCATGGCCTCCTCCGAGGTGACCGGCGGCCAGATCGTGGGCACCTTCAGCGGCCACCGCGTCTACGGCGACCAGGCGCAGGACTACATCGCGAGCCTGCTGCTGGACTACGCGGGGCGCCACACGAACTTCAAGTGGACCGCCCCCGACGGCGCCGTGCTGCTGGGCGGTGCCACCGTGGCCAACGTGAACCCCCAGGGCGGCGACCCCAACAGCAAGTCCGACTTCGGGTTCGAGATGCACTACAACGGCATGCCGAGCTTCACACCGGGCGACGCGAGCACCTTCCCCGAGAGCATCACCGCGACCGCCGTGACCGTGGCCGTGGGCGCCACCGCTGCCGTCGGGGCGACCGTGGCCCCGGCCACCGCGTCGCCGGCGCTGGTGTACGGCGTGCGCGACCGCGACATCGCCACCGTCGATGCCGAGGGCAACGTCGTGGGTATCGCCGAGGGCGAGACCGAGGTGTCGGTGAAGTCCGCCGCAAAGCCCTCCGTGCGCACCGTCGTGAAGGTGACCGTCACCGCCGCCTCCGTCCAGCCCGCAAAGGCCGCGTCGAAGTAGCCCGTGCAAGATTCCGAAGGGGGAGGGCGGACGGGGGAACCCGCCTGCCCTCCTCGCCGTAAGGAGGCCACCATGAAGGTCCTCGGCCTGACCAAAGCCTACGAGACCATCCGCCTTGACGAGTCGCCCGACTCGCCCGAGTACGCGATAGACCTCTCCGACGCCGCCATCGGCGCGAAGGAACAGGTGCTCGGCGCCGCGCTTGCCGACTACGAGCGCATCCTTGCGGAGGGGGACCGGGAGGAGCTGACGGCCCTGTACCGCTCCGTGATCGTCGCGATGATGGGCGAAGAGGCCTACCGGGACGTCGTGGCCTACGTCGGCGGCGGGGTGTTCGGAGCCGAGCAGGTTAACCTCATGCTCACCCCGCTCGTGCTCTACCTGTTGGAGCTGTTCTCGGCCGCCGTTTCCGCGAACTACGCGGCAGCTGCGGCCAAGTACCTGCGAGGGGGCGACGAAGGTGCCGCTGTTCTCTGACGCCCGCTACGAGGACGGCAGGCGCACCTCCGAGGTGCCCTGGGAGGGAGCCTCGGTGCGCGTGAACGACGACGCCGAGACGGCCCTTCGGCTTGTCGCGGCGCTATCGGACGAGGGCCTGATGGACTCGGTGCGCTCCGCCGTGGTCATGGAGCTGCTGTTCCGGGACCCGGTGGCGGTGGCGCGCCACGGCTTCTCCGACCTTGAGGGGCTGGTGAGGGAGTGCCTGTGGCGGGTCGCCGGCATCGACGCCGACGGGAGCCGCGCCGAGGAGACGCAGGGCGAGCGCGTCATCGACTGGGACGCCGACGCCAACTGCGTGAGGGCAAGCGTCTGGCAGTCCTACGGCGTAAGCGTCGAGGACATGATGCGGCGCACCTCCATGCGGGAGTTCGGGCGGCTCGTCGGCATGTGCCCGAGGGAGACGCCCATAGGGACGGCCCTGTACTACCGCACGGCTGAGGAGCCGAAGCAGACGAAGTACAACGAGGACCAGGTGAGGGCGTTCCGCAAGGCGCGCGCCTTCTGGCGCCTCGACAAGCCCGAGGGCGGCTCTGCCGACGAGGGAACGGCCGCCAGCAACGACGCGGCATCGGCCTTCGCTGGCCTGGCCCGGAGCGCGAGGAGGTGACATGGACGGCGGAAACGTAACCGTTCACGCGATACTCGAAACGACCAAGTTCGAGTCGGGCGTGCGCGGCGTGCGCTCGAAGCTGGGCGACATCGGCGATACCGGCGAGCGCGAGTTCGGGCGCGTCGATGCGGCCGTGGGCAAGACCACGGAGGGCTTCACCGTCGCCAAGGGCGTCGCCGCGAACCTTGCGACCCAGGGCATCGGCATGGCCGCGAACGCGCTCGGGGGCTTCGTCAAGGACTCCGTTCAGGTCGGCGCCTCCTTCGAGCAATCGATGAGCAACGTGGCGGCCCTCTCCGGGGCCACTGGCGACCAGCTGCAGGCCCTCACCGACAAGGCATCGGAGCTGGGCGCCACGACCACGTTCACGGCCTCGCAGGCCGCCGACGCGCTCTCCTACATGGCACTTGCGGGCTGGGACACCGAGCAGATGCTCGCCTCGGTCGGCGACGTGCTGACGCTGGCCCAGGCGGGCCAGATGGATTTGGCTTCGGCGTCGGACCTCGTGACCGACTACCTCAGCGCCTTCAACATGGAGGCCTCCGAGGCCAAGCGCATGAGCGACGTACTGGCGTACGCCCAGGCCAACGCCAACACCACCGTCGAGGGCCTGGGCATGGCCTTCAAGAACTGCGCCGCCAACTGCAACGCGGCCGGCTTGGACGTTGAGACCACCTCCGCCGCCATCTCCATGATGGCCAACCAGGGCCTCAAGGGCTCCGAGGCGGGCACCGCGCTCACCGCCGTGATGCGCGACATGACCGCCCAGATGGAGGACGGCGCCATCAAGATCGGCGACACCTCCGTCGCCGTGGCCGACGCCGAGGGCAACTACCGCGACTTCGCCGAGATCCTGGCGGACGTGGGCGCGGCGACAGACGGCATGGGCGAGGCCGACCGCGCCGTGGCCCTGCAATCGACGTTCACGGCCGACTCGGTCAAGGGCATGAACCTTCTGCTGAACGCCGGCGCTGGCCAGCTCTCGTCCTTCCGCGGCGAGCTGTACAACAGCGCGGGGGCCGCCGAGCAGCTGGCCTCGACGATGACGGACAACCTGCAGGGCGACGTGGCGGCCATGGGCAGCGCCTTCGAGGCCCTTCAGAAGGACGTCTACGAGGGCCTGAAGGAGCCGCTGCGCGAGGCAATGCAGCTCGTGACCAACGAGGTCATCCCGAACGTCCGCTACATGCTCGACCACGTTGACGAGATCGCGCCCACCTTCGCGGGCGCTGCGGGCGGCGTTGCGCTCTTCGCCGGCGCCGCGAAGATGAAGGGCGTGGCGTCATCGATAGGCGGCGTCACGGGCGCCGTGAAGCTGCTCGGGGCCGCAACCAAGACGTGCCTTCCGCTGGCGGTGCTCACCGCCGTGGGGGCCGCGGTGGGCAAGGTGGCCGGCAAGGTCGCCGAGTACAAGGAGCTGACCGACAAGACCAAGGCGGCCGCTAACGCCTACAAGGACGCGTCGCAGGCCATGTACTCGGCCATCGACAGCGAGGCGACCGCATGGGCCAACGCGAAGGGCTTCAGCAGCGAGTACAAGGGTTCGCTCGAAGACCTCAAGGCCGAGGTTCAGGACGCCATAGACGGCAACGCCGAGATGGCGCAGAGCATCAACGACCTCTTCTCCGCCGCCGGGAACGACATCGGTAAGCTGGAAGGCTACGCCAACACCATCGACGAGCTTGCGGGGAGAAGCGACCTCACGAAGGAGGAGGTCGCAAAGCTGGAGATCGCAATCCAGAACGTAAACGAGGCCCTGGGCACGTCGTACGAGCTTTCCCAGGACGAGAACGGGGTCTACCAGGTAATAGAGGACGGCGCCACGGTTGCAAAGGACGCCGTGCTTGCCCTCGTCGACGCCCAGAAGCTTCAGATAATGCAGCAGGTGAACGGCGAAGCATACGCCGAGGCGCAGAAGGCCTACGCTGACGCCCTCACGGCCCAGGCGAACGCCCAGATGGCCGTGAACGACGCTGAGCGGGACGGCGGCGAGGCTTCGGCGAAGCTTAAGAACCAGCTGCACGAGGCTGACGCAGCCGTTAGGCAGGCCAAGGAGGCAATGGACGCCTGCGCCGATTCGCAGACGCTCTTCCAGATGGCACTCGATTCCGGCGCGGGTTCGGTGGTGCGGGCCGTGGCCGACCACATGGGGCTTCAGGCCGCCATGCAGGCATCGGGAAAGTCCTCGCTCGATTTGGTGAGCGACCTTGAGAACGTGGGCGCATCCGCCGAGTCCCTGGCGGGGCTTTCGAACGAGGCGTGCGCGGAGCTCGCCCAGGCCTACGACGGCACCTTCACGTCGATTGCCGGCATCCTCGCGGAGAACGGCGTCGCCATGGAGGAGAGCTGGGCGACGGGCCAGATAGCCCTTGAGAAGTTGGGGGCAAGCTGGCAGGACATGGGGGACATCAGCTGCGACCAGCTTGATGCCGTCATGTCGCGGCTCGTAACGTTCTCCGAGGAGAGCGGCAACTCGCTCGATTCGGTGGGGATGTCCGCCACCGAGCTGGCCTCGCTGTCGGCCGAGGAGCTGGCGGGGCTTGGGGCGACCTTCGACACGTCGCTTTCCGGCCTGGTCGCCGCCTGCAGCGAGGCGGGCGTCGAGATGCCGACGGCGCTTCGAGACTCGCTCGTCTCCGGCATGTCGATGAACGACGCCGTTGCGTTCTTCGTAGAGCAGGGGCAGGCGCTCCCAGAGGGGTTCGCATCATCGATAGCGGAGAGCACGGGCGAGCCGGAGGCCGAGGTGCAGGCCATGATAGACGCCCTCGTCGTCAAGCTTGAGAGCGAGAAGGACGGCGGGAGCATCGAGGAGGCGGCGGCCGTCCTGGGCCACCAGGTGCCCGAGGGCCTGCAGCGCGCGTTCTCGGAGGGCGGAGACTTCCTCGCCGTGTCGATGGAAGGGCTCGCGGCCGACGTAGCGGCGCAGCTCGAAGCCGTTGACTTCAAGGGCCGCGCCGAGAACGTCATGTCCCTCATGGGAGACGGCTTCATAGCCGGAGCCAAGGCGTACCGCGACAAGCCGGAATCGGCTGCACGAACGTACGGCGAGGCCGTAGAGGAGGCTCTGAGGGCGCAGCTGGGGATACACAGCCCGTCTAAGGTGACCGAGGAGATAGGCGGATACGCTGCCGAGGGGTTCAAGGTCGGCTTCGAGGACGGGATACCGGGCGTCGCGCAGGCCATGGCATCCCTGTGCTCGGCGGCCGAGGCCGAGGCCAGAAGCGGGATGAGGGCGGCGGAGCAGGCGTTCTCGGAGTCGATATCGCGCATCCGCTCGATGTTCAACTTCACCGTGAGCTGGCCGCACGTACCCATGCCCCACTTCAACGTGAGCCCGGGCGGATGGACGATGGGCGACCTTGTGAAGGGCACCACCCCGAACATCACGCTCGACTGGTACGCAAACGGCGGCGTCTTCGACAAGGCCTCCCTCATCGGCGTCGGCGAGGCGGGGCCGGAGGCCGTGGTTCCGCTTCTGGGCCAGCGCATGCGCCCCTTCGCGGAGGCGGTTGCCGAGGGCATCGGCGCGGCGGGCGGGACCAGCAACTACACCATCAACGGCGACGTGATCGTGGACGCCTCGCGCATCCGCAGCGACGCGCGGCGCCAGGAGGTGATGGACGTGATCTTCGACGTTTTCAGCACTTTGAAGGCGGGTGCGTAGCATGGCCGAGACCGAATGGGTGAGGAACCTCAAGGCGAAGGTGCTCAGCCCCAAGAAGCTGACGCTTTCCTGGTCGCTGGACGGCACCTGGGACGACCTTGAGCAGAAGGTGTGGTGCCGCAACAGCGGCTCCGAGTCCGGCGAGTGGGCCTTCGAATACGACGTCCACGAGGAGGCACGCAGCTTCACGTGGACGGACTGCAGCCCCGGCCAGTCCTACGATTTCTGCGTGGGGGCCAGGAACGCCGGGGGCGGCTGGTACTACGGCTACCTGTACAACGTCCCCATGGACGCAATACTGTCCGTCTCGGAGCCGGAGGTGACCCCGAGGAGCGGCAACGTCAAGCTCTCCTGGGAGCAGAACCCCGACGCGGAGCTGGGGCGCGCCGAGCTGTGGTACCGCGACGAGGCGGGGTCCTACTCCGCCGCGGCGGACGCCACCGCCACGGGTTCGAGCTACACCTTCCAGGGGCTGCCGGGCGGCCGCCTGTACGACTTCTGGATTCGCCAGCGGTACTCGGAGAGCGGCTACACCGACCGCGAGGTCAAGGGCGTGTGGCTGCCCGGCCTTGACGAACTGCGGTGGGAGTACGCCGACGACCGCACCGCCGTGAAGCTCTCCTGGGCCGTGAACGACTACCTGGCGGGCATATCCGGCGAGGGGCTGGCCGAGACGTCGCCCAAGGACGGCGCGTGGGCCACCGTCTACTGGGAGGACCGCTCGAAGCCCGGCGCGTGGACCACCGTCGATACGTGGATTCCGGCGACGCAGACCACCTACACCGTGACGGGCCTGACCCCCGGGCGAGCCTACCGCTTCTGCGTGCGCGTCAGGGACTACGGATACCCGATATGGCACGAGGGGATGTGGGACAACGACCTGTACACCCCCTACATCGACATGCCGAAGCTGGGCGTGCCCAACGCCGCCTCGAACGTGCGCGCCGACTACTCGAAGGCCGAGGGGAAGGTATCGCTCTCCTGGCGCGGCAACGAGTCCTTCGCAGGCGGTTTCAACCGGCCCTACGAGCGCATCGAGGTGACGCGCCGCACGGACGGGGCGGGGAGCTGGGAGCAGGTCTACGCGGGCGAGCCGTGCGAGTCGTTCTCGGAGGAGGTGGCCCGCGGGCACTCCTACCAGTACCGCGTGCGCCCCTGGAACCAGGCGGGCTACGGCGCCGAGGCGCCCAGCAACGTGCTGTCGGTGGCCGGGGCGCTGGCGCCCCTGGCGGTCTCGGGCCTTCGCGCGACCCTCGATTCGGCGACGATGCGCGTAACGGTCTCCTGGGGCCAGACGGAGAGCTGGGAGCGCCCTATAGACGAGGTGAGGGTCTACCGCGGCTGCGACGGCGGGGACTTCACGCAGGAGCTGGGCAGCGTCGAGGCCGGCCCCTACATCGACCAGGCGCCCGAGGGAGGGCACAGCTACCGCTACCTGGTGCAGCCTCGCAACTCCGCCGGCTGGGGGCCGCAGTCGGTCTCCAACGCCGTCGAGGTGCCGCCCGCAAGGCCGCAGCCCCCGAAGGGCGTGACCGCCGAGGTGTCGGGGCAGAGCGCCACGGTGAGCTGGGAGCCGGCCGACGAGGGGGGCGCCTACGCGACGGTGGACGTGTACGCGAGCGCCAACGACGGCGCCTGGGCCAAGGTCGGCAGCGTCTCCGGCTCGGCATCCTCGTGGACGGGGCCGGTGGCGGCCAACAGCTGCTACCGCTTCCGCCTGCGCGCCGCCAACGGCTCGGGCGAGTCCGGCAACTCCGAGGCCACCGGCTACGTGTACACGGTGCCCACGGCCCCTTGGAAGCCCACGGCGGGGCGCGCGGCCTCCGGCATAGCCGTGTCGTGGCAATCCCAGGCCCGCTTCGCCGACCGCCAGGAAGTGGAGCCGCTGTTTCTCGACGACCTGGGCGAGCTTTCGGCCCGCCCGCGCATCCCCGTCGGCAACGGCGCGGCCCGCAGCGCGCAGGACCCGGCGCCGCTGACCGACGCGGCCATGTACTACCGCGTGCGAGCGGGCATAGCCCAGGGCGAGTCCGAGGATGACTGGCTGTGGTCGGAATGGTCGCCCACGTCGGAGCCGGTGATGCCGTCCTCAGCGCCGAACGCCCCGGCCATCGCGTCGCCCGCGGCGGGCGAGGTCTGCGACATCGACCAGGGAGACGGCCCCAGGCCCGGCGGCGCCACCATCTCGTGGCGGCACAACCCCACGGACGGCTCCGCGCTGCTCAAGTCCCAGGTCGAGGTCTCATGGCAGCCCTCAACGGGTTCGAAGGTGGCCCACACGGCAACGGTGACGGGCGCGAGCGAGCTGCAAGGCGCCTTCGCCACGCGCTTCTGCGATTTGGACGAGCTGGTGGCGCAGCACGGCGACGAGGTGTTCACGCTGCCCTGGAAGGCGCGGGTTCGCACCATGGGCGAGGCAAGCCCCGAGTGGTCGCCGTGGTCGGAGGTCTCGTTCTGGATGCGCCGGCGCCCCACGGCCTACTTCGAGGCGCCCGGGGCGTCGGCCGAGCTGTCGGAGTACCCCGTGCCCGTCAAGATCGGCTGCGACGGCCACGGCTTCGGGGTCTCGTCGGTCGAGCTGTCGGTTTCCGACTCCGAGGGCAACGTGGTGGCGCGCGGCACCTTCGAGGGCTTGGAGTTCTCGCTGGGTGCGGACTTCTGGCAGCCGCGCAACGGGGCCACCTATGCGCTCACGGCCACTGTTAACGCCAAGTCAGGCCTTGCGGGCACCGCCTCCGCGTCCGTGACGGCGGCCTTCGAGCGCCCCAAGGCGTCCTCCCTGCGCATCGAGTGCGACCGGGAGCGGGGCTGGGTGTCGCTCACGCCCCACGTGAACCTGGGCGACGGCGAGGGGCGGCGCGTCGAGCGGCTGGACGTGTGGCGGGTTTTCAAGGGGGAGAGCGTGCTTGTGGCCCGCGGCATATCCGACGGGCAGCAGGTCGTCGACCGCTACGCGCCGCTCAACCGCGAGTACAGCTACATCCTGGGCGCCTACAGCGACCAGGGCGTCTACGCGGCCACGGAGCACCCCGGGATGCTCGAATGCCCCTACTCGTTCGTGTACTACGGCGACGAGGGCATAGCGCGGGGGAAGGCGAACCCCACCGAGCAGGCCTCCTACACCCGCACGCGCCGCACGAAGGTCGATTACGCGGGGCGCAAGCGCCCGGTGGTCTACGACGGCGGAGGGGAGGGCGAGACGGTGACGCTGGGCTTCACCGTGGTGGGCCAGGAGGAGGTTGACGCCTTCCGCGAGGCCATGGGCTGCCCCGTGTGCGTCGTGAAGACCGCCTCGGGGCGCGTGTTCCACGCCACGGTCGATGTTGACGTATCACCCGCCTACGGGACGTACCCGCTGCGCACGGCGGTGTCGGCGGTCTGCGAGGTCGTGGACGGTGATGCGCTGTGACGGAGAACGTATCCGAGGGCTTCCGCTACCTGCGCGTGCGCATGCCGCGCGCGGGGTACGACGACGGCTGGCAGGTGGTGGGGGAGTACCCAATGTTCACCGGCGGGCGGTTGGAGTTCAGCGCGGAGGCCGAGCTGGTTGCAACGGGAAGCCTCGAGTTCGAGGGCGAGGAGGCCCCCGACGCGCGTGACCTGGTGCGCATAGTCCACTGGTTCGACGCGGGGGAGGGCCGCGAGGAGCAGGTGCTCGGCACCTTCGTCATGTCGGTCTCCGAGGTGGAGGGCGACATGGGAAAGCACTCCGGCTCTGCGAAGCTGCTGTCGGTGCTGCACGTGGCGAAGAGCAGGCTGTACCCCCGGCCCTACACCATAGGGCGCGGCTGCAACTGCGTCGAGCGGGCGCGGGAGATCGTGGAGGGGCTGGGCTTGCGCGTCTCGCTCTCCGCCGGCACCCGCCTGCTGCGCCGCGACATCGTGATGGAGGCGGGGGAGAGCTTCCTGGACGCCGCGAACAGGCTCCTGGCGGCGGGAGGGTTCGCCCCGTGCACCCCTGACGGCTACGGCGGCGTGGTCATGGCCCCGCTGTCCACGGGGGCGCGGGAGCCGGCCTGGACGTTCCGCGAGGGCGAGGAGGGCGACTTCGAGCCGGAGGTGGTGCGCAAGGACGCCTCGGCGGGCGCCCCGAACGCCGTGCACCTGGCGTGGGACGACGAGGGGTTCAGCGTATGGGCCTCCGCCGTGAACGACGACCCGCTCTCGGCCTCATCCGTGCAGGCGGTGGGCTACGAGGTGGGCCTGTTCGACCAGGCGAGCGACCCGGGCGAGGGCACCGTGGCGGAGGCCGTCGAGGCCGTCAAGGCCCAGGCCCGCGAGCGCCTGGTTGCGGAGTGCTCGGGCACCGAGACGCTTGAGCTCGCGCATCCGCTCGTGCCCCTGCGGGTGCGCGACGCGGCGAGGGCGGAGTACCCGTCGAGCGGCATCGACTTCGAGGGCGAGGTCTCGTCCGTGACGATGGAATGGGACGGCAAGCAGCACCTGAGGGCGACGACGGTGCTGAGCCGAAGGGTGAGCGCGAACTTCCGCGCGACGGTGAGAGGGGGGCTGCTGTGGCAGTGACGTACCGCGACATAGGAAAGGCCATGCCGGGCCAGCAGCCGCGGGGGACGCCGCTTGTGGGCCGCCTCGGCGTCTGGAAGGGCGGCGGGGTGGTGTTCGGGGCGCTCGGCGAGGACGGCGAGCCCCTGGACGGCGAGCCTGCGGCGGCGATGCTCTGCACAAGGGCGGCCGACGTGAAGGAAGGGGACGTGGTGGTTTGCCTCGTCCTCGGCGGCGGGGTGACCGTCGTCATCGATTCGATCAAGAAGGAGGTGGGCGAATGAGGTACAAGCTGACGCTTGACGCCGACAAGGGCGAGGAGCGGTTCGCGGTGACGCGCGAGATCGTAATCCGGCAGGGCGACGCGCTCTCCTACGAGCTTGACATAGACGTGCGGCAGGGCGGCGAGGAGTTCGACCTGCGCGGCTACGCCGTGCGCCTGTACGCGACCAAGCCGGACGGCAGCGCGGTTATCGACGGCGAGAACCTGGCGGTCACCGATGCTCAGACGGGGCACCTGCTCTACACGGTACCGCCGCAGCTTGTCGATTCCGTGGGTACGGTGGCGCCGTGCTACCTGCGCATCACCGACGCCCAGAACGCGGACGAGTACAGCCTGAGCACCGACAGTTTCAGGCTCAAGGTGGTCAAGGGCGTCGGGGTCAACCTGGCCTCGGGCGAGTACGTGCCCGAGATTGACGGCCTGCTGGTTGACATGGACAAGCAGCTTTCGGACTTCGAGCTGGCCGAGGAGGACCGCGCGAGCGGCGAGGAGGCCCGCGAGACCGCCGAGCAGAACCGGGCCGAGGCCGAGCGCCTGCGGCAGGAGGCCGAGATCGCGCGCCTGTCCAACGAGTCGTCGCGCACGAGCGCCGAGAACTCCCGGGCCGCGGCGGAGTCCTCGCGCGTTACGGCCGAGCAGCTGCGCGCGTCAGCCGAGGCCGAGCGGGCGGCGGAGTTCGCCGTGTTCGAAGCCAAGGCACAGGAGTGGGTGCCCCGAATCCTGGTGGAGGGCGAGTACGACCCCATCACCCGCAAGCCGACGCTGACCGCCGGCGAGTTCTGCACGGTCTACATGTCTCCCTCTGCGGATTCGGCGGACATGAACGCCTACGACGAGTACATGTGGGTGCCCGACGACTCTGAGGCCGGCGGCCACTTCGAGAAGCTGGGAGCTTCGAGCGTGGACTTCCCGGCGGCGACCTCCGAGGACGTCGCGGGCATCCTTGACGGCACCGTGACCCAGGGCGGAGCCGGCATCACCGTGACCGCCATGGCCGCGCTCAAGGCGGGCTTCGACGACGAGTACGCCGCAGCCGAGCACGACCACGCGGTGGCGGACGTGACGGGGCTTCAGGGCGAGCTGGACTCCCTTGACGCCCGCATCGCCGCGCTGCCCACGGCGTCGGACGTGGGGGACGTGGCGGCCTCCGTCCAGTCGCTGTCCGCGTCGCATGACGCCGACATGGCCGACGTGGCCGCGAACTACCTCAAGGACGTGCGCGGCAGCGCGACCGACCTGTCGTACGCGGCCCTGCGGGCGCTCAAGCCAGGGTGCTACCTGGTGCCCTCCACCGCCGCCAACCAGCCCACGTCGGGCCAGGGCGACGGCAACCTCATGGTGGGCCGCGTGTCGGGCAACCGGGTGTGGGCGGTGCTCGCCTACAACACGGGGGCCGTCTACAGCGCCTACGGCTACGAGCACCAGGGCAGCGCGGCCAACTTCGGGTGGCGTCGCATCGACAACGCGGCGGTCACGCTTTCGAGCCTGGGGGCCGCCGCATCGAGCCACAACCACTCGGCGGCCAACATCACGAGCGGCACGCTCGCGGTCGGGCGCGGAGGCTCCGGCCTGACGGCGTCGCCTTCCATGCTGACCAACCTCGACTCCACGGCGGCCGCGAGTGTGTTCGCCGCCTCCCCGCGCCCCGGGGTCACGGGTACGCTGGGGCTGGGCAACGGCGGCACGGGGGCGACCACGGCGGCCAACGCGCGGACGAACCTTGGCGTCACGCTCGCGAACCTCGGTGTGAGTACCGGGGCGAACAGCTACGGGAGATACCTAAAGGTCGGAGCAACCCAGATATGCACGGCGTCTTTCGGGCCTCTGACGGTGGCAAAGGACGCCATAGGGAAGAGGACAGTCACGTGGGCGAGGGCGTTCTCCGCCACCCCGTACGTCATCGTCGGTATGCGCGCGTGGACGGACAACGTGACCAGCGGGTGGTGCGTCAACGCGTACGGAAACGCATCGACCACCGGTGCGGACATACGCCTGTACAACGCATCAAACGGCGAGCGCGACATGTACGCCGAAGTCATCGCGTTCGGCGCGGCGTAGGGAAGGAGGCAGAGGTGGAAGGGTTCGAGGTGGGCCAGACCTTCGAGGGGATGTACCCCCCGGAGGCGGCGGAATGGTGCAACGAAAACGAGTGCGCCATCGAGGAGACCACGCCCGAGGGGGCGGAGGTGCGGACGTTCCGCATCGTCGAGTCCCCCACGGTGTTCGAGCAGTCCCCGCCCGACCCCGCGCCCACGCGCGAGGAGCTGGCGGCGGGGGTGGCGGAGCTGGCGGACATGATGGCGGCGCAGAGCGCAACCAACGACGAGGTCATGGCGGCGCTCGCCGAGATAGGCGACGCTGTTGCCGCCCTGGCCGGGGAGGAGTGAGGTATGGGAGCTGTGTACGGACGCCTGGTGATGGCGGGGGCCAGAACGCTTGACAGCGTGCCGAAGCTGTGGCGCGCCAAGACCGAGGCGTGGCTCGGGGAGCAGGGCTGGGAGATGCCGTCAGGTGACGGCGGGGAGGAGTAGCCATGGAGCAGATGGCGATGGAGCTTCAGCCGGTGGCCGTAGCCGCCGTGATGATGGTGCTCGACGTCGTGTCGGGATTCGCGGGCGCGGCGATGCGCGGGCAGGTGCAGTCGGGCAAGATGCGGGAGGGCCTGTGGCACAAGGCCGGGTTCTTCGGCCTCATCGCCCTGGCGTTCGTCTACGAGGTGGCGGCGGCTTTGATTAACCTCGATGCCGCG
>DBFAWQ010000202.1:0-10603 GCA_048242115.1 Eggerthellaceae bacterium | reverse complement strand
CCATGGGACCCCATCCACCATATATCGCTCGCCCAGGAGGCAGACGTGTTCTGCATCGCCCCCTGCACGGGCAACATGGTGGCGAAGCTGGCGGCGGGGATCGCCGACGATTTGCTGTCCACCACGGCGCTGGCGGTGACGGCGCCTATAGTGGTGGCTCCCGCCATGAACGTGCACATGTACGAGCATCCCGCGACCCAGGCAAATCTCAGAATGCTGGCCGAGCGGGGGGTGCGCGTGGTCTCGGCCGACGAGGGGTACCTGGCCTGCGGGGATGTCGGCCGCGGACGGCTGGCCGAACCCGAGGCCATCGCCAAGGCGGTTCTGGGCCTCCTTCGCGGAAGCGCTCCCGCGAAGGACCTTGCCGGCAAGACGGTGCTCGTCACGGCAGGGCCCACGGTGGAGCCTATAGACCCGGTGCGCTTCGTCTCGAACCGCTCATCGGGGAAGATGGGATACGACATCGCCGTAGCCGCCCGCGAGCGGGGGGCATCGGTGGTGCTGGTGAGCGGTCCGGTCTCCCTCCCGGCGCCGGAGGGCGTGCGGGTGGTGCCCGTGGAGACGGCCGAGGAGATGCTCGCCGCGTGCGAGGAGGCGTTCCCGGCCGCCGACATCGCCGTGTTCGCCGCCGCCGTGGCCGACTACCGGCCCGAGCGTCCCGCGGACCGCAAGCTCAAGAAGGGGCGTGCCGACGAGGACCTTTCCACCCTGCGCTTGGTCGCGAACCCCGACATCCTGGCGACCTTGGCCGCCCGCAAGCGGAAGGGGCAGACGGTGGTGGGTTTCGCCGCCGAGACCGAGGACGTGGTGCCCAACGCCCAGGCGAAGCTCGCGCGCAAGGGGGCCGACATGATCGTGGCCAACCAGGTGGGCGGAGGCCTTGCCTTCGGGTCCGACGTCAACCATGCGTGGCTCGTGCGCCCGGGGTCGGTGGAGGAGCTTCCCGAAATGCCCAAGGCGCAGCTGGCCCACGCGATCCTGGACGTTGTCTCCTAACGGCAGGCAGGACAGCCCGGACGCCTGTCGCCCCTCTCTTCGCAGATACGAAACGCTCCCGGAGCTTGCTCGCCGGGGGCGTTTCTCGTTTTTCGGGCATCCATGAGAGGATAGCTCCTCAATGGAGGGGCCGTGAATCCGATGCGTGGGGTTTCCGCTTCTAATGCGCAGGGACGCTGGTTTGTCGGCCGAATTCCTGCGGATTCGCCCCCTGTCCGTAACGTCTCCATAACGGCTCGGTAGCATCGATGGAACTTTTCGAACGTTCGTCGACGAAAGCAAACCGTTTACCGATACGTGAGGAGGCTCCTTTGCAGACCAACAAACTCCGCAGCGGCCGATTGCGCCGCGCAGCGATAGCCGCCATGATGCTTGCCGCGCTTTTGTGCTCCACCCCGGCGCCCGCACTGGCCTCGGAAGGGGAGCAGGGCACCCCGGCACCCGGCACCGACGGCTCCTACGGCACGTCCAGCCTGTTCGCCGAGGAAGGGGCGGTGCAGGCGGCCAAGGAGGCCCGCAAGGCGAACGCCAGCGGCAATTCGAAGATCATAGGGGCGCTGCTGGGCGAGATCGCGAAGAGCTCCGGCACGGTGCACGCCGAACAGGAGGAGGCCGCTGCCGAGCTGCGCGAGCAGCAGCGGCTGGAGGAGGAGGCCCGCAGGGCCGAGGAGGAGGCGCGGGCGGCGCAGGAGGCGGCCGAGCGCGAGGCGGCCCTCCGCAGCTCCGTGGCCGACGCCGCCCTGGGCTATCTGGGGGTTCCCTACGTGAGCGGCGGCACCGCCCCCTCGGGCTTCGACTGCTCGGGGCTGGTCCGCTACTGCGTGCTGCAGGCCTGCGGCGTGGAGCTGCCCCGCACGGCCGCAGCGCAGTCCACCATGGGCTACGCCGTCTCCTTCGACGACCTTGCGCGCGGCGACCTGCTGTTCTGGGGCGGCTACGGCAGCGCCTGGCATGTAGGGATCTACCTGGGGGACGGAAACTACGTGCACGCCCCGGCGCCGGGCCAGACGGTGAGCGTCGACACCTTCCAGTACTTCGCGCCCTCCTTCGCCAGGCGCCTGAGCCTGTAGGCCGTCTCCCGGTACTCCTAGGCCGCGGCCGCCTTGCGGTTCTGGGCCTGAACCGCCGTGATGGCCACGACGCCGTAGATGTCGTCGGCCGAGCAACCGCGGGACAGGTCGTTCACCGGGGCCGCGATGCCCTGGGTGATGGGGCCGTAGGCCTCGGCCTTCGCCAGGCGCTGCACCAGCTTGTAGCCGATGTTGCCCGCGTCCAGGTCGGGGAAGATGAGCACGTTGGCCCGACCGGCGACGGGCGAGCCGGGGGCCTTCGACGCGCCTACCTCCGGCACGATGGCGGCGTCCAGCTGCAGCTCGCCGTCCAGCAGCACGTCGGGCGCCAGCTCCTTGGCAAGCGCCGTGGCCTCCACCACCTTGGCCGCATCGTCGTTCTTCGCCGACCCGAAGGTGGAATGGGTGAGCATGGCCACCCGCGGTTCCGTTCCGATGAGCGCCTTCCAGGACCGCGCCGACATGGCGGCGATGTGGGCGAGCTTCTCGGCGTCGGGCTGCACCTCCAGCCCGCAGTCGCTGAACAGG
Organism: Eggerthellaceae bacterium; assembly: GCA_048242115.1. GTDB lineage: Bacteria > Actinomycetota > Coriobacteriia > Coriobacteriales > Eggerthellaceae > Xiamenia. The sequence goes on along the minus strand of DBFAWQ010000202.1, from coordinate 8,009 downwards.
AACGTGCCGTTGTCCCCGAGCTCGCAGTCGGGCACCACCATGACGAAGAACGAGCTCACGAGCTTCACCCCCGGGGCGGTCTTGAGTATCTGCAGGCTGGGGCGCAGCACGTCGCCGGTGGAGTGGCAGGCGCCGGCGACCATGCCGTCGGCCATGCCGTCCTTCACCAGCATGACGCCGAAGTACAGGGGGTCGGCCACGGTTTCGCGCGCCTTCTCCGGGGTCATGCCCTTGGCCCGGCGCAGCTCGTAGAGCTCCTCGGCGAACCGCTCGCGCAGCTCGGAGGCGGCAGGGTCGATCAACGTGGCGCCCGAGAGGTCCCACGGGGAGGATTCCATGGCCTCGGGCGAGCCCAGCACGACGATGTTCGCCACGTCGTCGGCGAGCAGCCTGTGGGCCGCCTCCAAGGTGCGCGGGTCGTTCCCCTCGGCCAGCACGATGGTCTGCTTGTCCGACTTGGCGAGGTCGATCATGGAATCGAGGAAGCTGCTCATCGCCGGTCTCCTTTCGCGGGCGTTGCCCCGGCTCGGTTGTCATCACAATTCCTACATACTAGCGCAGCGGGCCCCGCAGGGGGACCACGACTCCGCAAAAGGTTCTTGTACTGGGGTGATGCGCGAACCAGAACAGGCGATCGGTTCCGAAGCCGCTCAGATATCCGCACAGGTAATATAAGGCTATCGGTCAGCGATGATTGTTTGTAGGGATGTCCTAGGGATGGCCGTGCGCGGGGCCGTGCGAGCGAGATTTTGGCTACCATGAGCTTTTACACGTTTCCATCCAGGCGGGAAAGGGAGGTTCCATGGCTGAGGGAAATCCGGTGCAGGCGTCCGACGTCCATGCCGCCAGGCCCGATGCGCTGACTCCGGCCGAGACGCTGGCGAAGGCCGAGTCGCTGGGCGTGTCGAAATCCTCCATGGCTTCGGGCCGGTGCTTTCTGTCCGCCATGCTGGCCGGCGCCTTCATCGCGTTCGGCGCCCTCTATTTCTGCATCGTCCTGGGCGATGCGCAGCTGCCCTTCGCCGTCCAGCGGATCTTAGGCGGCACGTGCTTCTGCTTGGGCCTCGTGCTCGTGCTCTGCTGCGGCGCCGAGCTCTTCACCGGCAACATCCTGCTCATATGCGCGAAGGCGTCGGGTCGCATCGGCTGGGGCGCCCTGCTGCGCAACTGGGGCATCGTGTGGCTCGGCAACCTTGCCGGCGCCCTGGCGGCCGTGGCGCTGGTGCAGCTCGCCCAGGTGCCGCTCATGAACGGCGGGGAGGTGGGGCAGGCCATGGTCTCGGTGGCTGCGGGCAAGACGGTCCTGGAGCCCGTGCCGCTCTTCTTCAAGGCGGTGCTCTGCAACGTCTTCGTATGCCTGGCGGTGTGGATCGGGTTCTCGGCGCGGACCGTGGTGGACAAGGTGGTGGGCATCCTGCTGCCCATCTCCGCCTTCGTGGCCTGCGGGTTCGAGCACTGCGTGGCGAACATGTTCTTCCTGGCCAACGGCTTTGCGGCGAACTGCCTGGGCTTCGGTGCGTCGGGCGCGCTCGGCCTTGACGGCATAGCATACAACCTGGTTATCTCCACGGTCGGCAACATCGCGGGCGGGTTGCTCGTGGGCTTGGCCTACTGGGGGGTCTACCGTACCCGCCGCCCGTGAAGTTGCGTCAAGGGGATGGAGGACGCGGCGAGGGCCGGCGAATCGGTTAAAATAATCTGGTTTGCGCTTTCGCGCCTGACTCGGCGCGTTGCATCCATGGCTATGGGACGGACGTAGGAGGTGGCAGCTCAGCCCATGATCGGCGCTCTCGTGGAACGGTTCGGCAGGTGGACGGGCTCCACGAAGTCCTGCGTCGTTCTGTACTCGGCGCTCTACGTCCTCGTCATGGCCTTCGCGCTTCTGCCTCTTGCGATCTACGGCAAGAGCGTTTTCTGGACTTTGGACGGCACCACCCAGGCCTACGCCTACTTCGCCTACTTCGGGCATTGGGTACGCGATGCGCTCTACCAGGTGTTCGTGGCCCATGGGGACGTATCAACCTGGGCGCCGGCGCGCGGCTACGGCGACGATCTGTACGCTTCGTTCCTGCCCAACTTCGCAAGCCCCTTCTCGCTGCTGGCCGTCATCGTGCCGAGCTCGCTTGCGGAGCCGGTCTACCATTTCGTCGTCGTCGCGAAGCTCTACTGCGCGGGGCTTCTGTTCTTCGCCTACGCCCGTCTGCGGGGCATGAATCGTCGGGCGGCTCTGCTGGGAAGCCTGTGCTACGCGTTCGCGGGAACGTCGGTGGTCATGTTCGCCCAGCAGGGCTTCCTCAACTTCCTGATAGAGTTCCCCCTCCTGCTGTGCGGGGCCGAGCTCGTCATCGCGGGAAGGACCCCCCTCGTCTTCGTCTACGCCGTCTGCCTTTCGTGCTCCTCGGTGCAGTCGGCCTTGCTGTTCGCCCTGTTCCTAGGGGCATACCTGGTGTACAGACTCGTCTTCTCGCCGTCCGCGCCGGCTCCGGGCAGCCGTCTGCGGTGCGTCCTGCGCCTTGTCGGCTACGGCGCGCTGGCTTTGGGGCTTGCGGCCGTCCTGCTCGTTCCCATGCTGCTGAACAACGTGGTCGGCATGGAACGCCTTGCGGTCGACCGGACGGTGCCCTCCGTCTATTCGCTCGAAACCTACATCTCCTACTATCTGGGAATCGTCGGCCATTGCGCGCTTAACGCCGACGGGTTCTGGGGCTTCGGGCCGCTTTTCCTTTCCGCCCTGGTCGCGCTGTGCATGCGCTGGCGGCGCCATCGGGCGCTGGCGTTGCTGGCGGCGGTCGTGCTGCTGCTCATCTCCGTGCCCTTCCTGGCAAGCGCCCTCAACGCCTTCCAATATCCGAACCTGCGGTGGTTCTGGATGCCCGCCTTCGCCGGCGCATGGCTCGTCGCAGCGGTGCTGGGGAACTTCGAGCCGCTCTCCGCGCGCGAGTCGAAGGTGCTCGTAGCCGTCTCGCTTGCCTACGGGGCGATCGCCGCGTTGCTGCCTTGGGGGTCGGCCAGCTCCGCGTTCTGGGTCTCCTACAGCCTGGCCCTTGTGGCGGTGGGGGTTCTCGTGGCGGCGTCGCGCGGCCTCCTGAAGCCCTTGCAGCTGACGGCCGCCCTGGTCGCGGTGGCATGCGTGGGAGGGGCCGCCAACCTCGCCACCTACATCGACCCCGGGTACGACGGAAATCTCTACGATCTGGAGGATGCGGGCCGGGCCTACGCGGTCATGACCGACGAGAGCGCAGCAGCGGCCCTCGGGCCGCTCGACGAGGACTACCACGGATCGGAGCTGGAGGGCGACGAGCTGTGGCGCTACGACGACGCGGTGAGCCATGCGTACAACTCGAGCATTTTCAACGAACGGCTGGGGGTGGACTTCTACTCGTCCCTCTACAGCAACGAGGTGGACGACTTCCATCGAAGCGTAGCCTTGAACAACTCCTCGGCGGTGAGCTTCCTGGGCTTGAACTCCCGCAGCCCCCTGGAAGCGCTCCTCGGCGTGCGTTACTTCGTCGCCCCGCGCTCCACGGAAAGCGTCATCGTGCCCTACCAGTTCGACGAGCTTGCCTACCGCTTCTACGGCTGGGACGTGCTGACTACGGGAAGCTGCCTTCCCCTGGCGTTCGGGGTTGATCGGGCTACGAGCCGAAGCTCCTGGGACGGGTTGGGGTTCATCGAGCGGCAGGCGGCGCTTCTGGGGGCGGTGGTTCTGGAGGACGAGGAGCTCGATTCTCTGCCGAAGGGCCTGTCGGACAGCATCGTCTCCGCAGATCGGGCCATGGAAAGCCTGGGCGCCCCCTTCGAGGTTTCCTACGAGTGCATGGGAACGGCCGAGGAGGGCGAAGCCGAGGAAGCGGGAGCGGCTCGTGTGGGTTCCGAAACCACCGAAGGCGTGGTGGTCAAGCAATCCGCAGTGTCGGATACGGAAACGAAGGACCTGCGGCTTTCCCCCTTGGCTCCGGGCGGGGAATCCGGCTACGTGGGCAGGTTGTCGGACGGGTCGGGCTTTACGGTGCGCGACGGCGGCAGCGAGGTCTACCTCGCCTTCGACGCGCCCGCCCGAAGCGAGGTGTACGTCGTCTTCGAGAACCTGAGGTACACGCCGCTGAGCGTCCGGGACACCTACAGCGACGAGGAGTGGGAGGAGGCGTCGGCCCTCACGAAGCGCTCCGCGGAATGGCAAAGCGCCGTGTCGGGTGGCACGCGGGTGGCGAAGGTGTGGGCGAAGGGGTTCGAGCAGACGGCGTGGAGCGACACCTCCATCTACACCACCGACTACCACATGTACGCAGGACATCACGATTTCGCTCTCAACCTGGGCGTTTCCGATGAGCCGCTTACCGGGGCGGTGCTGCAGTTCCGCAATAGCGGCATCTACACCTACGACTCCATGACCGTTTGGGTGCAGCCTATGGAAGGGCTTGCGGGCGCCGTCGACGAGCTGCAGCGGGAAGGCGCCTCCGGCCTGCGCTACGGCAACGGCTCGATCTCGGGCAGCATCGACATGGATTCCGACGGGCTTCTGTTCCTGTCCGTGGCCTACAGCGACGGGTGGTCTGCCACCGTGGACGGGCAGCCAGTCGACGTGCTGCGGGCGGACGTGGCGTTCATGGCCGTGCCGATGTCGGAGGGCAGCCATACGTTCGAGCTGCGCTACAGCACCCCCCACGCCTTCGAGGGGCTTGTCGTGAGCGGCGTTTCCGCCGCTATCCTTGCGGCTCTGCTGGTGCGGCGGCGCGTTAGGGTGCGCCGATGAAGGGCGCTCCGTCGCTTTCCCAGGAGTTCGCCCGGGAGGACGCCCTGGCGGGGCTCGACTCGCACCAGATTGCGAAGATCGAGCGGGACTCCTACCTGTGGAACACGCTGGGAGGGCTGGTCAACGCGTTCCAATCGGTGATCATGCTCATGGTGCTCATGCGGGTGAGCACGGCGGCGGTGGCGGGGGTCTTCACCATAGCCTATGCGAGCGCCAACCTCTTCCTGAACCTGGGAAGGTACGGCATGCGCAGCTACCAGGTGTCCGACGTGCGCCAAGCCTACAGCTTCGGCGCATACCTGCGTTCCCGCGCCATCACCACCGCCGCCATGCTCGTCGCGTCCTCGGCCTACCTAGCCTTCTCGGCCGTCACGTTGGGCTATTCCCCCGACAAGGTGCTGGTCATCCTGTTCATGACGCTCTTCAAGGCCGTCGACGCGGTGGAGGACGTGTACTTCGGGAACTACCAGCAGATGGGGCGTTTGGACGTGGCGGGAAAGCTGGTTACCTTGCGAACCGCCTCCTCCATCGCCGTGTTCGGCGTCGGGGTGGTGCTGACGGGCGATCTGCTGTGGCCCCTCGTGGCGACCACGATCTACACGACGGCGTTCCTGGTGGGCGCCCTGGCTTACGCCCGCCGACGTTACAACCTCCCCCGCGGGTCCCGCAGCGCGTCGCCGAGGGCCGTCCGCGACCTGCTCAAGACGTGCTTCCCCCTGTTCCTTGCCGCTTTTCTGCTGTTCTACATAGGCAACGCCCCGAAGTACGCCATCGATGCGTGCTTAGGGGACGTCGAACAGGCTTACTACGGGTTCATCGCCATGCCGGTGTTCATCGTCGGGCTTCTGGCGAGCTTCGTCTACAACCCCATCATCACGCCGATGTCGCGTTACTGGGACGAGGGAAGGTCGAGCGCCTTTTTGCGCACCTTCCTGCAGCAGGTGGCGGTGGTGCTTGTCGTCACCGTCGTGTGCGACTTGGGGGCCTTCCTGGTGGGCGCGCCGGTATTGGGCTGGCTGTACAACGCAGATTTGGGGCCCTATACGGCGGAGCTCGTGATCCTCGTCTCGGGCGGCGGCCTCTATGCCCTTACGACGCTGTTCACGCTGGGCATCACCATCCTGCGGAATCAGCGGCAGCTCGTGTGGGGCTACGTGCTCGTGTCCCTGGCTGCCATGGTCGTCTCCAACCCCGTGGCCGCGCGGTGGGGGATAACCGGGGCTTCCTGGGAATATTTCGTCCTCATGGCGGTGCTTGCTCTATGGTTCGGCATCATCTTCGCCGTCGGGTTTGCGCGCGGCTCCCGAAGCCGGCGTCCGCGCCGCAGCCGATAGGCTTCTAGGATCGCTGCGGTTATATATCCGAGAGGCTTCCAGAACGGCTGTACCCCGTTGTGCGCGCCTCCCCGTCCTGCTAGCTTAGAGCCTCCATCGGGGTGATGGCCCGCTTCGGCAACGGGGGTGTTCTCCATGTCGACCTATATCTCCCAATCGGCCTGCGCCGGGGCTCGTCCGACCCATCTGGTGTCGCTGAGCCTGATCTCCAGGCCGGCCCATGTTTCGCGGTTGCTTCGAGAGCGGCACGTCCCCAGATTCCTCGTGGCTCCCGCCGGGTCGGGCAAAACCTCCCTTGCGCTGGACTACGCCGAGACGGTGTTCGCGCTGCGCAACGTCTACTGGCTCGACGGTAAAAGCCCCTGCTTCCTGCGCGACGTGGACAGCGGCGCAATCGAAAGCCGCCTCTCGTCCGTTGCGGCAAGGCCGTTTCTCATGGTCGTGGACGATGTGCCGGTGCTCGACCCCGATCGGGTGGACCTGTTCGCCAAGGTGATCGACGCGGTGGTCGATGTCGGAGGGGAGGTCCTCGTCACGTGCTCTCCCGACGCCGACGCCTTCGGGCGCCAGACCGACCGGGTGATGCTCGACGCGTCGGACCTGCTCCTTTCCGACGAGGAGTTCCTCGCGCTGGCTCCGGCCGCCCAGCTGGCCCTCGAGCAGGCGCCTCGGGGCGCGCGGCGCGTGGCGGGCATCGTGTGGGGCTCGAAGGCCCGGATGGTCGCGCAGCTGGAACGCCTTGCGGACGAGGTTACCGACCCCAGGGAGAAGCTTGCGCTCATGGTCATGCTGCTTTTGGAGAAGGGCGGTCTCGACGAGGGGGAGTCGGCGCTATCGGCGGAGGAAGGCCTGACGGAGCGGCTGAGGGAGCGCTATCCGCTGCTCGGCATCGAGGAGGACCCGGAAAGCTTCGAGACGGCTCCCTTCGAAGCAGCGGAGATCCATCGGGCCTTCCGCGGGCATTTGGCGCAGCTCGCGTACTGCAGCGAGGGTCGGACCATCGAAGGGGTTGTCGAGCGCGTTGCCGACCGCCTGATGGGGGAGGGCCGCTGCGAGCGAGCCTGCGGCGTGGTCCAGGCGTTTCTGCCCAAGGAGCACCGCGCGGAGTGGCTGGCTCGGTCGAGTGCGGAGCTTTTGGACGAAGGGTGTCTGCTCGCGGCGTCCGACCTGTTCGACTCCCTGCCGAAATCCGTCAAGGGCGCCAGGAAGGACCTGCTGGTCGACCAGGAGGTGCGCCGGGCCTACCTCGAGTTTCCCGCGAAGGGCGCCGACGAGCTGCCCGGGCCGCAAAGAACGTGCCGACCCTCGTCGGATGCGATCGCGCGGCTGCTGGTGCAGGTGGCTCGTTACGGTGGCCGATGGGCGCCGGAGGCCCTGGGGTTGGCTGGCGAGCTGCTCGAAGCGCCCGACCAGGACGTCCTGGGCTCGCGCAGTCTTTGCCAACGCCGCAACCTGCGCTGGGCGCAGCGGGTTCTCGCTGCCGCTTCCGAGGGCTGCGAGCTTGCCGCAAGGGAATGGCTTGCGATACGGTGCCAATCCGTCCCGCGCTCGGTTCTCCTGCTTCTGGGCGCATGGGTATTGGAGACGGCCTGCGAGTTCGAAGACGGTTGCCCCACCCTTCCGTGGGAGAGGTCGCAGGGTCCCTCCGCCAAGCCCGGTGCCTACGACGAGTTTGCCCTGGGCTTGGCGAAGCTGCTCGGCGAGGACGGGGGCTCGGCGCCGTTTCCCGAGTCCATGGCATGCCAGGCGCTGCGCTCGGCATCGGAGCGCGGGCTTACTCTCGTGGCCGCCCCGCCCGCAGTGGCCCAAAGCAGCCATGGCGTTCAGGTCCGCCTTCTCGACCAGCGCCGCGATGCGCTGCCAGCCCGCTCGAGGGGGCGCGAGGGGCGCAGGACCGCTGAGCGCAACGGCTACGGCGCCCG
>DBFAWQ010000201.1:0-3853 GCA_048242115.1 Eggerthellaceae bacterium | reverse complement strand
TCATGCATTTCCGTGTCGGGATTCAATGAAGTCCCAGGTCGCCGATTTTTCCGAACAAGAAATACATGCTGTTGGACGGAGCTGCCTACCTGTCATGGGCGGCGCCCGGCCGCGTCGAACGGCAAGGCTTTCCGTCATCTTTTCGGCAACGAAACCGCAACCCTGACCCAACGGGGCACTTTCGCGTCGTCAACGCTGCCGCGATGCGGGCGCGGGCGCATCCGTTGGTTGCTACCATCGAAGCGTACCTGGGGACGCCCGCATGGACACGTGGGCGTCTGGGAAGGCATCCGGTAAGGGCCCCTCGCGGGCCCGGGTCGAGTTGCAAAGGAGAGCATCATGGAAGCGGTAAAGCATACGGGAACGCAGGGGAAGCACGATTGGGGCCTTATCGCAGCGGGAGCGCTCCTCATCCTCTGCTCGTTCATCTTCTTCGTGGCGCCTGGCATCACGCTGGTGACCATCACCGCCATCGCCGGGGCGGCGTTTCTGGTTTCCGGCATCATGGACCTGGTGAACTACATCCGCTACCGCAAGACGGCCGACCTGTCGGCGTGGGCCGTGGTCTACGCAGTGTGCGACTTCATCATCGGCGCCATGCTGCTTATCCATCCGCTGCTGTACTCGGCGGTGATCCCCTGGGTGGTCGGCGTGTTCTTCATCGCGTTCGGCGTGATGGAGCTGTTCGGCTCGGGCCAGATGAGGAAGGGCGGCGCGCCAGCATGGGGCTGGATGGTCTTCAGCGGCATCGTGTCCATCCTCTGCGGCGTCATGTTCTTCGTGGCTCCCGCCTCCCTGAGCATCTTCCTGTCGGTGTTCGTGCTCATGCGCGGCGCGAGCCTCATCTTCTACGGATGGAACATGAGCAAAGTGGAGAACCTGTTCTAGGCGCCAAGCCTCGCCGTGGTAGAATTCCAGAACGAAGGTTGGCCGAGGGGCCCCAGACTGTGGGGCCCCTCGGCTTGTCAGGTGCAGCGCTATGCGGGAAGGGACGGCTGAGATGACGGACGATAGGCAGACGGTGCGCGGCGGCGACGGGGCATCCGGTGCGGTTGCGGACGCCAGGGAGCGCGTGGAGTCGCTGCGCCGCGAGATAGAGCACCACACCTACCTGTACTACGCCTTGGACGCCCCGGAGATATCCGACGGGGCCTTCGACTCGCTCATGCGCGAGCTGCGAGAACTGGAGGCGGCCCATCCCGAGCTGGCCGACCCTGCCAGCCCCACCCAGCGCGTGGGCGGCTACGTGGGCGAGCAGTTCGCCCCCGTGCGCCACGAGCGGCGCATGTACTCGCTGGACAACGCCATGGACTTGGACGAGCTGTCCGCCTGGATGGACCGGGTGGAGGAGGCCTTCGGAACCTTCGTCCCCGTGGTGTGCGAGCTGAAGATCGACGGTTCCTCCATCGCCCTTACCTACCAGGGCGGACGGCTGGTGCGGGCGGCCACCCGCGGCGACGGCACCACGGGCGAGGACGTGACGGCGAACATGCGCACCGTGAAGGACGTCCCGCTGCGCCTGCGCCGGGAGGCGATGGGCGGCCTGTCCGACCCTGCAGGCGCCCTCGAGCTTCGCGGCGAGGTGTACATGCCCAAGGCCAGCTTCGAGTCGCTGAACGCCCAGGCGCTCCTTTCGGGCAAGCAGCCCTTCGCCAATCCCCGCAACGCCGCCGCGGGAAGCTTGCGGCAGAAGGACCCGGCCGTCACTTCCATGCGCGATCTGTCCACGTTCCTGTACGCCGTGGCCGACGAGTCGTCGCTTGCGGCCCAAAGCCAATGGGAGCTGCTGTCCTGGCTTCGCGAGGCGGGCTTCCACGTGAACCCGGACGTGAAGCGCTGCACCGCCCGGCGCGAGGTGCGCGACTTCTGCGAGCAGGCGGTTCGCAACCGAAGCGCCCTTCCCTACGAGATAGACGGTGTGGTCGTGAAGGTCGACTCCTTCGCCCAGCAGCGCGCCATGGGCTTCACCTCCCGGGCCCCCCGCTGGGCCATCGCCTTCAAGTTCCCGCCGGAGGAGAAGACGACCCTTCTGCGCGACATCACGGTGCAGGTGGGACGCACGGGCAAGCTCACGCCCGTGGCCGAGCTCGATCCGGTGCTGGTGGCGGGCTCCACCGTGGCCCGCGCCACGCTGCACAACGAGGACGAGGTGCAGCGCAAGGACGTGCGCATCGGCGACACGGTCATCGTGCGCAAGGCCGGCGACGTCATCCCCGAGGTGCTCGGCCCCGTGCTCTCTCTTCGGCCCGAGGGGGCCCAGGCGTGGAAGATGCCCGAGACCTGCCCCAGCTGCGGGAGCCTCGTGCTGCGCGAGCAGGGCGAGGTGGACTTCCGCTGCATCTCCATCGACTGCCCGGCCCAGGCGCTGGAGCGGTTGCTGCACTGGGCGAGCCGCGGCGCCATGGATATCGACGGCATGGGCGAGGAGCTGGTAACGCGCTTGGTGGAGCAGGGGCGGCTGCAGGACGTGGCCGACTACTACACGCTGGACGAGGTGGAGCTTTCCCAGGTGGAGACCGGGCGCACGAACAAGGAGGGCGAGCCGGTCCGCGTGGGGCATACGGTGGCGGCGAAGCTGGTGGCTGCCATCGCGGAGTCTAAGAGCCGTCCCTTCGCCCGGGTGCTCTTCGGGTTGGGGATCCGCCATGTGGGCAAGACCACGGCCGAGGCGCTCGCAGCTGCCTTCGGGTCGATGGATGCGCTTCGCCAGGCAACCGAGGAGCAGCTTGCCGCCGTGGACGGCGTGGGACCGAAGATCGCCCTCAGCATCGCCCGTTTCCTGCGCACCCCCGACAACCTGGCCGTCATCGACAGGCTCGCCGCCCGCGGACTCTCCATGGCCGACGACGCGGACGCCCAGGGCGACGGGCTCGAGCCCACCTTGGCGGGGCTTACCTTCGTGCTGACGGGAAGCCTGGTGAAGTCGGGCATGACCCGCGAGGAGGCGGGGGCGGCCCTGAAGGCTCGGGGTGCGAAGGTGTCGGGCAGCGTGTCGAAGAAGACGAGCTACGTGGTGGCCGGCGAGGCGGCCGGCAGCAAGTACGACAAGGCGATGGCGCTGGGCGTTCCCGTCCTGGACGAGGACGACCTGCTGCGCATCTTGGAAACCGGGCAGGTGTAGGGCGGTTTTCCGTCGCGCTGCGCGGTGCGCGACAGATTTCGGTCGGGAAATATTATAGCTAAACGCGAATATTCCTGATTGACAATAATTAGAGTAAGGGTATCATGGTTCAAGCTTCACACGGCCGTCCGCGGTCGGCGGTGCGAAGCGGACTCGAACGATACCAAGGAGGCTCGATGAAGAAAACCATGAAGGTGGCCCTGACCGTCGCCTGCGCCGGCGCCATCGCCATGTCGGGCCTGCTGGCGGCGTGCTCGTCCAACACCTCGGAGGAGGTGCAGCTGCAGATCTTCGCGGCGAACTCGCTTTCGAAGGCCATGGAGGAGGTCCAGGACCTCTACCATAGCCAGAACCCGAACGTCAGCTTCGCCGACACCCAGTACGAGGCCTCCGGCACGCTTAACGAGATGCTCGGCGCCGGCAGCTACGCCGACATACTCATCACCGCCTCGAAGGGCACCATGGACACGGCCACCGAGAAGGGCTACATCGACGAGGCCACCCGCTTCGACATGTTCACCAACGACCTGGTCATCGTGGCCGGCGAGAGCAGCTCCATCAAGGATGTGGATCTGGAGGATCTGGCCTCCGGCGACTACACCTTGGCCGTGGGCGATGCCAACGTGCCCGCAGGCAACTACGCCAAGCAGTCGCTTTCCACCACCACCCCGCCGTGCTGGATCGGCGCCGACGGCAAGACCGGCAAGGACTGCGCCGGCACCGACGGCACCT
>DBFAWQ010000200.1:0-25413 GCA_048242115.1 Eggerthellaceae bacterium | reverse complement strand
TGGCCCCACATGATCAGCCAGAAGCACTTCGACCGGGTCATGGGACTCATCGAAAACCACGGGCCTGAGACCAAGGTGGCGTTCGGCGGCGGAAGCGATGCGGAGAGCCTGCGCATCCAGCCCACGGCGATGACCGGCGTGACGCTGTCCGACGCGGTCATGGGCGAGGAGATATTCGGGCCGGTGCTGCCCATCATCGCATACCGCGACCTGGACGAGGCCTTCGACGTGGTGCGCAGCTTCCCCACCCCGCTTGCCACCTACGTGTTCAGCGAGGACCGCGCGGTGCAGCAGCGCGTCATCGGCGAGCTGCCCTTCGGCGGCGGCTGCGTGAACGACACCGTGGTGCACCTGGCCAACAACCACATGGGCTTCGGCGGCCTGGGCAACTCGGGCATGGGGGCCTACCACGGCAAGGTCGGGTTCGACTGCTTCACGCACATGAAGTCCACGATGTCGAAGCCCACCTGGTGCGACATCCCCATCCGCAACTGCCCGCCCGAGGAATGGAAGGACAAGGTCATCCGCCTGCTCATGCATTAGACGCGGCTTTCGGCCTGCGGCTCGCGGAGGGGCGCTTTTCGACCTGCGGCTCGCGGAGGGGCGGACGGGGTGAGGGTGCTTCGCTTGTCCTCGCTCGTGCGGATGACTTAGTTGCGTCTCTTCGCTGCTGCGGAATCGCTCAGCACCCTCACCCCGTCCGCCCTCTGCAGCGTTTTCGGGCGTCTCGGCAGAGTGCTACTCCCCTAGCGTTTCGGCGGCTTCCAACCATTCCAGCTCTAGAACTTCCAGCTTTTCCTGCAGCTCGTCGATCTCGGCCTGCTTGGCACCCAGGGCCTGGAAGTCCGTGGGGTCGACGTCGTGCATGGCCTGCTGGGTCTCGGCTATCTTGCCGCGCAGGGTGTCCATCTTGCGCTCCGTGGACTGCAGCGACTTGCGCAGGGCGCGGATCTCGCCGCCGGAGAGCTTCGGGGTGCCGTCGCCGCCCGCGCCTTCTTCCGCTACGGCAGCGCCAGTGGCCTTCCCCTTCGGCTGCGACACCTTCGAGGCCGCGCCGGAGCCGCCCTCCCGCTGCGCATCTCGCTCGGCGGTCAGCTCCAGGTAGTCCTCAACTCCGCCGGGCAGGTGCACGATCTTGCCGTCTACCAGGGCGAACTGGTGGTCGGTCACGCGCTCCATGAGGTAGCGGTCGTGGGTGACCAAAAGTAGCGTGCCCGGCCATGCATCCAGCAAATCCTCCACTGCGGCCAGCATGTCGGTGTCCAGGTCGTTGCCGGGCTCGTCCAGCACCAGCACGTTCGGTTCGTCCAACAGGATGAGCATGAGGGCCAGCCGCCGCTTCTGGCCGCCGGACAGGTCGCATACCGGCTCGTTCAGGTCCGCCTTCGAAAAACCCAGCCGCTCCAGCAGCTGGGCGGGCGTCTGCTCCTTGCCGTCCAGCATGACCCGGCGGCTGTAGCGGCCGATGACCTGGCGCACCCGGTCGCTGCCGAACTGCGTTAGGCTGTCCAGATGCTGGGAGAGCACCGCGAAGCGCACGGTCTTACCGATCTTCACGCGGCCGGAGCTGGGGGCGAGCTGGCCTTCGATCACGCGCAGCAGGGTGGTCTTGCCGGCGCCGTTGTCCCCCACGATGCCGTAGCGATCGCCCGGGCCGATAATCCAGTCCACACGGTCGAGCACCGTCTTGGGAGCTGCGCCCTCCTCGTGGACGGGGAAGCGCACGCTCACCGACTCCAGGTCGACCACCTGCTTGCCCAGACGCGCCATGGCCATGCGCTTGAGCTCCAGCTCGTTTCGAAGCGGCGGCACGTCGGCGATGAGCGCCTGGGCGGCCTTCACGTGGAACTTCGGCTTCGTCGAGCGGGCCCGGGCGCCCCGCGAGAGCCATGCGAGCTCCCGGCGCACGGCGTTCTGTCGCTTCTGCTCGGCCAGCGCCGCCAGGCGGTCGCGCTCCACCCGCTGCATGATGTAGGCCGAGAAGCCGCCTTCGAAGGGCTCCACGTCGCCGTCGTGCACCTCCCACATGCCGGTGCACACCTCGTCCAGGAACCAGCGGTCGTGGGTGACTACCAGAAGCACGCCCTGGCCTGGGCGCCATCGCGTCTTCAGATGGTTCGCCAACCACGTGATGGCCCGCACGTCCAGATGGTTCGTAGGCTCGTCCAAGGCCAGCACGTCCCACTCACCCACCAGCAGGCGCGCCAAATCGACGCGCCGCCGCTGGCCGCCCGAGAGCGTTCCCACCTGGGCGTTCCACGGGATGTCCGACACCAGCCCCGCCAGGATGTCGCGAATCCGGGCGCTGCCGGCCCACTCGTACTCGGGCATGTCCCCCACGATGGCGCGCCCCACGGTGTCGTCGTCGGCCAGCCGGTCGCTCTGGCCCAGCAGCCCCACCGTGGTGCCGCCCTTGCGCAGCACGCGGCCCTCCGTCGGCTCCAGCGTGCCCGCCAGCGCCGCCAGCAGCGTGGACTTCCCGTCGCCGTTGCGCCCCACGATGCCGATGCGGTCACCGTCGTTCACCCCCAGCGACACCTCCCGAAGCACCAGCTTCGTCGGAAACTCCACGTTAAGCTTCTCGCAACCCAGCACAAACGCCATAATCGCTCAGCCTTCCCGCGACCGCACCAGATTCGCGTAGTCCTGGCGCTGATGGAAGATGTGGGCGACGACGACGGCATCGCCTTCCAAATAGTAAAGGAACAGGTAGTCCCCGACCAATGCGCAGCGATACCCCAGCCGGGCCAGCTCCGGCATGCGAGAATAGCCGTAGGACACGATGCCCGAGCAGACAAGGTCAAGCTGGTTCTCGAACTCGTCCAAAAACGCAGCCGCCTGAGTATCGCTGTAGGACGCCAAGTGCCCGACGATGTCCTCCAGGTCCCGGTTGGCCGATTCGAGCAAACGGCTCCTATAGGCCATAACGGGTCCTCAGGTCGGCGACGGCCTGCTTGGCATCGACCGACTTGCCCTCGGCGCGCTCGCGCTCGGCGACGAGCATGCGCTCCAGAATGCGGTTCCTGGCGGCCTGCCGACAGAGCTCATCGTAATCGGCGCTGCGGATGGCGACGAACTTGTCGTAGCCGTTCTTCGTGACGGTGACAGGGTCGGCCGCGGTCTCGACAAGCTCCAGAAAAGCCGAAGTGTCGCGCAGGTCCTTAACGGGAACGCAGACGGGCATAACAGCCTCCTTTGCAGAACATCATAATAATGTACAATACTATAGCACTATGATGTCGCACGCAAGGAGCGAATCGGAAACGCTTCGACGTCCCGTCCCCAGACCCTCAGCGCACCTTCGCCACTATGCATATCATCAGGCAGAGCGCCATGGCGGCCGAGAAGGCGAAGGCCACGTTGTAGGCGACGGGGCCCAGCAGGCTCAGGCTCCCCGCCGACACGCACAGCACCATGACGCTGGTACCGAACGATGCCGTGGCCTGGCGCGATGCGATGGAGAACGCCGAACCGTCCGCCACGGCATTGCGCGGCAGCCCCTCCAGCGACCACGCCGTCAGGGGCCCGATGAGCGTGGAGACGCCGCAGGCCCGCACCCCTTGCAGCACCATGGACGCCCACAGCGGCGTATCCGCAGACAAAAACGCCATGGACACCGCGCCCGCCACCAGCAAAACGCCGCCCACGAGCGCCACGGGGCGAATGCCCACGCGGTCGGTCATCACGCCGGCGAGCGGGTTCAGGACAAGCGCCGCCACCGTGCCCGGCAAAAGCACCATCCCCGCATCCAACGCGGTGCCCCCGCACAGCCCCTGCACGTACAGCGGCACCAGAAGCGTGATACCCATAAACGATGCGGTCAGCAGGCACTGCGCCACGAAACCCCAGGCGAACCGCGTATTACGAAAGATTTTCATGGAGATGAGCGGGTCGTCAACCCGCCGCTGCCTGCGCACGAACAGCACCAGGAACAGCGCGCCGGCGGCCACGGGCACCCACACGTACAAGCTGGCCAAACCGAAGCTGCTGGCGTTCGAGAACCCCAGGAGCACGCCGCCGAAGCCTAGCGTCGATTGGCCCAAGGACACCACGTCAAGCCGCGCCGACGCGTCCGCCGACGGCTGCCGGCGCACGGCCGCCAACGTCCACAGCACAAGCGCCGCCAGCAGCACCAGCATGAGGGCGAAGAAGCTGCGCCATCCCCATGCGAAGCTGAGGGCGCCCCCGACCGTGGGCCCGACGTTGGGCGCGAACCCCAGGGCCACGCCGGCGATGCCCATGGCCGTGGCTTGCTTGCCCGGCCCGAAGCCCACCATGGCCACGGTCTGCATGACGGGAAGCAGGATGCCCGCCGCCACCGCCTGCAGGATGCGGCCGCCCAGCAGCACGGGAAAGCTCGGCGCCGCCAGGTCCAGCACCACCCCGGCCACGAACAGCCCGAAGGCCAGCAGCACCTGGGTTTTCGTGCAGAAGCGCCGCTGCAGGTACGTGGAGGCCGGCACCGTGATGCCCAGCACCAGCATGTAGCTGGTGGTCAGCCACTGCCCCAGCTCCACGCCCGCGCCGAAATCGGCCATGATGTCGGCCATCATGGCGTTCACGCCCGTCTGCGAAAGGCCGCCCAAAGCCGAGCCCAGCACCACGATGGCGAACAGTGTGTACACCGCCCGCTTCCCGCCCGGATTGCCGAGCTTCGAAGGCGATGGGGAAACGCGCCCGGAGGCGGCCGCCGATGTAGGTTCCGAAATCATAGCGCCTCAGGCTCAAGCGCCTCGAGCAGTCCCTCGCAGCCGGCGAGCACGTCGTCGTAGGTGGCGTCGAAGTCCCCGGTGTACCAGGGGTCAGCCACGTCGCGGTCCTGTCCGGCGAACGACAGCAGCTTGCGCACCTTGCCTTCCGGATCGCCGCCAAGGATGCGGCCCATGTCGCGCATGTTCTCCTCGTCCATGGCCACGATCAGGTCGAACGCGTCGTAGTCGTCCCGCCGCAGAAGCCGCGCCACCTTGCCCTCGCAGGAGATGCCCTCCCTCGCCAGCCGCCGGCGCGTCCCCGGATGCACCGGATTGCCCAGCTCGTCGCGACGGCAGGCAGCCGATTCTATACGGAACCCGTCCGCCACCCCGCGCTTGGCCACCAAGTCCTTCATGACGAACTCCGCCATAGGAGACCGGCAGATGTTGCCGTGGCAGATGAACAGTATGCGATGCATGGGCCTTCCTTTCGAACTGCCAGCCGCCGAAATGCGGAGCAGCCGTCCTCAGCGTTGGTAGAGGGCTTGCAGCTGCAGCAGCTGGGCGGGGGTGATGCGGACGCCTTCGGCCAGGTAGCGCTCGAAGGAACCGTAGCGCTGGGCGATCTCGTCGAAGAAGGCGGCCAGGTAGCTGGGGCGCGCCTCCAGAAACGACATGAGTATCTGCCGCTCGTAGGAGGTCATGCCCTCGCCCAGGCGCTCGGCCTCCTCGGCGATCTGGTGACCGTTCACCAGGTTCGTGGCCAGGTAGTCGGCCATGACGTCGTCGGGGTGCGCGCCGCCCACCGTCATGATGATGGCGCTTATCACCCCAGTGCGGTCCTTGCCGTTCACGCAATGGATGAGCGCGGGCACGCCCTCGGCCGCCACCGAGCGTAGCACGGTGCCCATGAGCGGGTACTCGTCCACGTAGCGCCGGTAGTTCGACCGCATGCGCTCCTCCGGCGCCCCGTACTCGCCGATCACACCCGCCACCAGGCGCTTGTCCGCGGACTTGCGGCGGCCCTCCGCGGGGGTCAGCTGGATGGTCTTCGCCCCCACCACGTAGGGCTCGGGGGCCGCGCTGACCTCGCGCTGGCTGCGGATGTCGTAGATGGCTCGGATTCCCAGGCCGCTCACCAGGCCGTCCGCCTCGGGAGCGCCCATGGCGGCCAGCTGCCGCGAGCGGAAGAGCCTCGCGCCCGCGAGCGATCCCCCGCCGATGGCCCGCAGCCCGAAGGAGCCGAACGTCTCGGGGTTCGCGGCGCTGAAGCCTTCCGCGCTCACGGGAGCACCTCGAAGGCGAAGCCGGACACGAGCGGCGACACCTCGCCCGAGCGGCTTTTCGCGCGAACCTTCAGCAAATAGCGCCCGGACGCTTCCGGCGTGTAGACGAACCGCCAGTTCAGACCCGCTTCGGCCACGGCGTCGGAGGTGTCGTAGTCGGTCCAGGAGACGCCGTCGTCCAAGCTGAACTGCACGGCCGCCACGCCGTTGTCGAAATCGTCCAGGTAGCCCTCGAACAGGATGGGCTGCCCCACGTGATGCTCGTTGCCGGAATTCATCGCCGCCCTCGTACGGATCTCTCTCGTTGTTTCGGTCAGCTCACAGTACCAGCATCGGGCACGACGCGACGGTACGCGCGAGCCAATCGCATGAATTCCGCACGGTCCAGGGTTTCCCCGCGCCGTTTGGGGTCGATGCCCGCGGCCTCGAAAATCTGCGGCAGCCGCTCGGCAACCGCGGCTCCGGCCGACCCGCGTCCGGCGAAGAACTGCCGGCAGGAATTGGCCAACGTCTTGCGGCGGCTGGCGAAGGCCGCGTCGGCCATGAGACAGGCGTCCTGCAGCTCTTGGAGGCTAAATGCCTGATCATCACAGGGAATCTCGTCCGCAATCCTCGCACTCCCCCCGCCCGCCTGCGCCTCCACGCCGTCGGCCGAGCGCACCGCGCAGGGGCGCCGCTCCAGGCGGATGACGGCGCTATCCACCCGGGGCTGCGGGAAGAAGTTCGCGGGCCCCACGGGGAAGCGCCCCGCGGGCGACGCGTAGAAGCCCAGCTTCACCGTGTAAGCGCCGTAGGCCTTCGTGCCGGGTTGCGCCATCATGCGGTCCGCCACCTCGCGCTGCACCATGACCGTCGCCGATTCCATAGACGGGAAGCGCTGGAAGTAATCGAGCACCAGCGTGGCCGCCACGGCGTAGGGCAGGTTCGCCACCAGCTTGAAGAGGGGCAGCTCGCCGCCCCCGGCCCCCAGCGCCGAGAAAGCCCGCGCAAGGTCGGCTGCCGTCAGGTCCAGCGCGTCCTTCTGCACCAGGGCGAAGCGCTCGGCCCACGGAGCCGTGGTCTCGGCCAGCACCGCCGGCAGGTCGGCGTCGCGCTCCACCGCCGCCACCTGGGCTCCTGCGGCCAGAAGAGCCGTGGTGAGCGTGCCGATGCCAGGCCCCACCTCCAGCACCGCGTCACCCGGCTTTACGTCGGCAAGCTCCAGGGACTTGCGCACGATATCGTCGTTGACCAGGAAGTTCTGTCCCAGCGAGTACTTCGCCTGCAACCCGTGGGCGTCAAGCACCGCCCGGGTGGCGCCCAAGCTGGCGTAGGGGGACGCCTTAGCCATGGGACCGCTCCCCAAGCTCGCCTTCGGAACGCCCGGACGCGCCCAGGGCCTCCTCCGTGAGGGCGGCCTTGTACGCTGCGAGCGCACCGGCGGGACGGATGCCCGCAGGCTCGATGAACAGGTAGTCGTCGGCCCGGTGCAGCCCCGCCTCCAGCAACCATTCGGGCCGCTCGCGGGCATCGTCGGCGCCGGCAAGCGAGCCGTCGGCCCCCACGCGCCCCACCCAATCGTGCACGGTCTCCAGCCGGAACCCCGCCACCGCCAGCGCCGAGCGAACCTCGCCCACCAGCGGCGCGAAACCGTGGGGGTCGCCGCCCTCGCCCACCACGAACAGATGGGCCGGCCGCTTCTGCGCCGCCTTCCACTTCTTGCTGTAGAAATAGGGCTGCAGCCGGTCGAGGAATGCTTTGAACTGGGACGGAGCCCCCGAGAAGTATACGGGGCACACCACGGTCAGCTCGTCGCAGGCGTTCATCAGCCCGCGCACCGTGATCATGTCGTCGGCGATGATGCAGTACAGGTCGTCTATCCCGGGCGTGCGCTCGGAGACGGCGCAACGCTCGCAGCCGGTGCAGGAGGCAATGCGCACCTCGGAGATGTTCACGTGGTTCACCGCGTCCCCGCCGAAGGAGTACACCTCGCCCACCGCCTCGGCCAAGGCCCGGCTTCGGCCGGCGGCACGGGGAGAACCGCAGATAACCAGGCGTTTCATCGAGCATCGCCTCCTTTTCCGCATGAAACCTGCCACGGCGTGGGCGCACGGTCCAGCAGCCCGCGGGCGTTGGCTATCAGCTGCTCCAGCAGCTGCCGGCGCGCAGGCCCGGGAGCGCATCCCAGCACCTCGGCCAGACGCTCGGCCGTGAACACCGTATGGGCCGGGCCGCAGGGCATCCCCCGCATGGGCTCCGGGGTCATGTAGGGCGAGTCCGTCTCCGTGAGCAGCCGGTCGCGGGGAACGGCCGCAGCGGCGCAGCGCACCTCGTCGGCGTTCTTGAACGTGAGGGGGCCGCCGAAGGCGACGAAGCAACCCGCGTCCACCCAACGCGCCACCTCGGCCTCGTCCAGGTTGAAGCAGTGCAGCAGCGTGCCGGCGGCCGGGAAGCCCTCCTCCTGCAGGATGGCGAAGGCATCGTCGTGAGCCTCGCGCACGTGCAGCGCGATGGGAAGCCCCGCCTCCTTGGCCAGGTGGATCTGGTCGCGGAACACCTTGCGCTGCACGTCGCGCGGGGAAAGGTCGTAGTGGTAGTCAAGCCCTATCTCGCCCAGGGCCGCCGTGCGGGGGTCGGCCAGGTGCGCGAGCAGCCGGTCGCGGGCGCCCTCGTAGTCCTTCGCGTTGTGGGGATGCACGCCCGCGATGAAACGCACGTCGGGAACGGATAGCCCCAGGTTGTCGCAGGCCAGCGCGAAACCGTCATCGCAATCCGCTTCACCGCCGCGCGCCGATTGCGCACACCCTTCCGCCCGCTCGGCCGCCTCCCGGCGCCACCGGTCCACCTCGCGGTAGCCGACGTCGTCGCCCGCTTCGGAAGAGTCCACCACGCAGGCCACGAACCCGACGCCGTGCACCGCGCATCGGGCCAGCTCGCCAACAGGATCGGCAAGCATCTGCACATGGGCGTGGGTGTCGGCCACCGGCTCCTCCAAAGGGGGCTCGGGCGGCGCAATCACGCGGAACTTGCCTTTTTTGCGCTTCTGCCGGAACAGCCCGTCGTCGAAGACCAGCTCGCCCGCTTGCTCGGCAGTCTCCTCCTGCACCCAGCTCCCCTCCCTTCGCATCCAACCCGTCCGCGCATCTTCGCCGCGCCTGGAGGGCTAGCGGCGCCCGCCCCTAGCCCTCCAGGGTGATGGAGTCGGTGTCCAGGCGCGGGAACAGGGGGTCGCCCACCTCCACGGGGTTGCCGGCGGGAAGCTGGCCCCACACGGCAGCCGCCTGGATGTCCTCCACCTGCGAGGGGTCGGCGATACCCAGACGACGGCACACCTCGGCAGAGGTGTTCGGCATGAACGGGGCCATGAACAGGGCAATGATGCGGATGGCCTCCAGCAGGTTGTACATGACGAAGGCCAGCTGGTCGGCCTTGGCCTCATCCTTCGCCAGCGTCCAGGGGGCCGCCTGCTCCACGTACAGGTTCGCCGCCTCCGCCAGCTTCTGGACGGCCGCCGCGGCCCCGGTGAAGTCCACCTGGGCCATGTACCCGTCGTAGGTTTCGTACAGACCCGCCGCCACCTCGGCCAGGGGGTTTTCCATGCCCGGCAGGTTCTCGAAGGCCGCGGGCACGCGCCCGTCGAAGTACTTCTTCGTCATGTAGAACACGCGGCTGACCAGGTTTCCCCAGGTGTTCGCCAGGTCGGCGTTGTACACCTGCACCATGCGCTCCAGCGATATGTTGCCGTCCTGGCCGAACTGCACGTCGGTCATGAAGTAGTAGCGGTACGCGTCCACGCCGAAGACGCTCACCAGGTCGGCCGGCATGACGCCGTTGCCCTTGGACTTCGACATCTTCTCGCCCTTGGTCAGCAGGAAGCCGTGGCCGAACACCGTATGGGTGACGGGCAGGCCGGCGGCCATGAGCATGGCGGGCCAGATGACGCAGTGGAAGCGCGTGATGTCCTTGCCCACGAAGTGGTACTGCATGGGCCAGCGCGCCTCGAACTCGCCCGCGCGCTCCTCGTCGTTGCCGTAGCCGATGCCGGTGAGGTAGGCCAGCAGCGCATCGGCCCACACGTAGGCCACGTGCCCCTCGTCGAAGGGCAGGGGCACCCCCCAGTCGAAGGTGGAGCGCGAGATGGACAGGTCCTTCAGGCCCCCCTCCACGAAGGCAACGATCTCGTTTCTGCGCGTTTCGGGGCGGATGAAGTCCGGGTGGGCGGCGTAGAAGTCCAGAAGCGGCTGCTGGAAGTCGGACAGGCGGAAGAACCAGTTCTCCTCGCCCGAGGACATGCGCTGCACCGGCCGCTTGCAGTCGGGGCACACGAACTGGCCCTCGTCGTTTTTCTCCAGGTCGCTCTCGGCGTAGTAGGTCTCCTCGTGGACGCAGTACCAGCCCTCGTAGGAGTCCTTGTAGCAGTAGCCGCGGTCGTGCAGGTCGCCCCAGAACTTCCGCACCGTCTCCGCATGGCGCGGCTCGGTGGTGCGCACGAAGTCGGTGTAGGTGATGCCCAGCAGATCCCACGCCTCGCGGAAGGCCGGCTCCATGGAGTCGCACCATTCCTGCGGAGTCATGCCGCGCGATGCGGCGGTGTCGGCCACCTTCTGCCCGTGCTCGTCCATGCCGGTGACGAAGGCGACGTCGTAGCCGTTCATCCGCTGGTAGCGCGCCACGGTGTCGGCGGCCACGGTGGTGTAGGCGGTCCCCAGGTGCGGGGCGGCGTTCACATAATATATAGGTGTGGTGAACGAATAGGTTCCCTTGGACATGGACTTCTCCTTCGTCGGGCCCCTCCCGCCGATGACGCGGAAGCGGCCGTGAAAACTGCAAGCGGATATTTTACCACGGGGCGTCGGAGGGCAAGGTAAGGATTTATGCGGACGGCCCGTGCGTTTTTCCTTACGGCAGCGTATAATGCCCCTTTCCGAAACATCCCCGGAAACGCAAGCATAAGATGCGGAAAGAGATTGCGGGAAGCCGACGGCGCGTAACGAACGAAGGCGATGCCGAAAAGGGCCCGCAAGCCGAGCCGGCGCGAAGACGAAGGGAGGGAACGTATGCATACCGAGCACGACCCGAATCGACACGGAGCCTTCGCGCGCCATGCCGCGGAAGCGCTCGTGGCCGCGGCCTTGGTCGGATGCGCCGTCCCCTTCGCCCCCGCAGGCCCCTTCGCCGCCGACGCCGCCTTCGCCGAGGAATCCGATGCGAACGAGGGCGCCATGGTGCTGGCCGACCCCAACGACCCGAACGCGCCCCATACCGGCAGCAACCCGGACACCAGCGCACCCGAGGACGCCGACCCGCTCACCATCGCCATCGAACGCACCTGGAACGACCTGGAGCGCGCCGAAGGGGCGGTGAGCGATGCCGACGTGCGCATCGCCGACGTGGACGCGCGCATCGCGAACCTGGAGGAGCGCATCGCCGAGAACCAGGAGGAGCTGGCCGACCTGGAGGCGCGCATCCCCGTCCAGCGGCAGCGCTGCGCCGAGGCCGTGCGTACCCTTTACAAGCTGCAGCAGGACAACCAGGGGATCATCGAGCTGGTGCTGAACGCCGAGAACCTGGGCAGCCTGATCATGAACCTGCAGTACCTGCAGAACATCCAGGCCCACAACAAGGCCGAGATCGACAAGCTCGTCCAGCTGCAGGACCAGGCGCGGTCCGTGCGCGAGAGCCTGGAGGCCGACCAGGAGGCGCTCGCGGCCGAGCAGCAGACGGCCTTCGACGTGCAGACCGCCGCCGAAGAGACCCGCGACCAGGCGCAGCAGGCGCTCGAGGATGCCCAGGAGGCGCGCCGCAAGATGCAGGACGACGCCTACGAGCAGGCCGAGAAGGTATGCGAGGAAACCACCAAGGCCGCCGAGGAGGCCGACAAGAAGGCCGCGGAGGCCGCCGAGGAGCGCAAGCGCATCATGGAAGGCGACGACGAGGAGGCCGCCGAGGCCGCCCGCAAGGAGCAGGAGGAAATCGACGAGCGAGCCAGCCGCCAGGCCCGCGACGACGACCCCACCCCCGAGCCCTCGGGCACCTTCGAGGTGGTGGGCCGGGACGGCGCCGACTGGTCGCTCGGTCGCGAGGCGTTCATCGAGGTGTGGACCGAGCGCATCGACGCCTACCTGGAAGGCTCGCCTTTGGCCGGCCAGGGCGAGGCCTTCGCCACCGCCGCCTGGAACTACGGCGTGGACCCGCGCTGGTCGCCGGCCATCTCCAACACCGAGAGCTCCAAGGGGATGTACTGCTTCCGCAACCACAACGCCTGGGGCTGGGGGCAGAACGACTGGGACAGCTGGGAGGAGGCCATCGACGCCCACGTGAAGGGCCTCTCGAAGGGCTACGGCTACACCATCACGCCCACCCTGGCGCGGAAGTACTGCCCGCCGAACTGGATCAAGTGGTACCACAACACCTGCGCCCAGATGGAGAAGATCTGGGTGGAGGAGGACGGCGAGGACGAGTAGCCGGCTCGCCGCCGCTGCCGCACGCCCGAACGCGGCTTCTTGCGCCGCGTCACCGATCCGTAACGCATTCCGGGTGCTTTCGTGGATTGTGGGCGCGATTCCGGGGGTCTTCGTATAATAACCGTTCGTCATGTTCCCGAACGAGGACGGCTGCTTGCTGAACCGCCAGACCCATACCGCGCAGAACCCCCAGCCTACGGCCGCCAAGGCCCTTCGCCGCAGGTTCCGCGTTCCGACGAAGGCCGCAGCGGTCCTGCTGTCCTTGGCGCTTGCCGCCGCGACGACGCTTCCCCTGGCCGCGTTCGCCGACGACGAGCCGCAGGAGACGAGCTCGCTGGGCAGCGACCCCACCGCCAACCTGGACGGGGACATCGACGAGCTGACGGCCCAGGTGGAGGCCACGGGTGCCGCTTTGAACGAGGCCAACGCCCGCGTGGACGAGATAGAGCAGCGCATCGCCGAGAACGAGGAGCAGCTGTCGTCCTTGTACAACCAGATCCCCACCCAGCTCGCGCGCAGCTCGGAGGCGGTTCGCGAGCTGTACAAGATGCAGTACCAGACATCGAGCCTGATAGAGCTGCTGTTGAACGCCGACAACTTCGCCGACTTCATCGTGAACTTCCAATACGTCACCCATATCCAGCAGCGGCACCTGGACACCGTCGCGAAGCTGCGCGAGATGAAGCAGCAGCTGGACGACACCCAGGCGGCACTCGCCCAGGACCGGGCCGACGCCATCGCCGAGCGCGAAACGGCGCAGCAGGCGCTGGAGGCAGCTCAGACCGCCCGTCAGGAAGCGCAGCAGCGGGCCCGCGAGGAAGCGGAGCGCGCAGCCTCCGAGCAGGCCCGCAAGCAGGCCGAAGAGGATGCCCGCGCAGCCCAGGCCGCCCAGGAGGAGGCCGATCGGGCAGCCGCCGAGGAGCAGGCGCGGCTTGAGGCGGAGCGCGCCGAGGCGACCGGCGGTTCCGAGCAGCCCGAAGCGCCCGAGCAGCCTTCGGGAGCCGGCGACGGCAATTCCGCCACCAACCCCGAGCCCGAAACGCCTTCGAACTCCCCCACCGACGACGGGGCCGATTGGAGTTCGGACAAGGCCGATTTCGTGAGCAGCTGGGCGCCGCGCATCGACGCGTTCCTGGCAGGCTCGCCCATGGCCGGCACCGGGACCATCTTCGCGGAGGCGGCCTGGGACTACGGCGTGGACCCGCGCTGGTCGCCGGCCATCGCCAACACGGAAAGCTCCAAGGGGGCCGCGTGCTTCCTTCCCTACAACGCGTGGGGCTGGGGCAGCAGCAGCTGGAGCAGCTGGGACGAGGCCATCAGGGCCCATGTGGCGGGATTGGCGGCAGGCTACGGCTACACCATCTCCGAAGCGGCCGCCCAGAAGTACTGCCCGCCGAACTGGCAGGAGTGGTACAACCGCACCGTCGCCTCAATGAACATGATTTAGCGCAGCTTGGCGCGGCGGCATGGTTAGCGAACGCCTGCGCCCCGTCGAACACCTGCGCCCCGTCGAATGCCCTGCTCCCGTGGTCAAAAATGGCAGAAGTGCTGTATGCCAGCATCGGCCCATACAGCACTTCTGCCATTTTTGGTACAGGTTTACAGCACTTCTAAGGAAAAGTGTCAGCGGGTTACAGCACTTCTGCCATTCTTGACCACATGGCCCATTCTGCAGGCAGTGCGCTGAGTCTCCGCCTTAGCGCAGCTCTGCGCGGCGACGCTTCCAATCGGGCATGTAGGTGTCCAGCAGCTGGTGGAACGCCGGCCCGTGGTTCGCCTCCTTCAGGTGGCACAGCTCGTGAACCACCACGTACTCCAGGCATTCGGGCGGATAGAGCGCAAGGCGCGTGTTGATGCAGATGCGGCCGGTGGCCGGCTGGCAGCTGCCCCACTTGCTCTTCATGTTCCGGTACACGATCGGACCCGCCTTCACCCCGACGATGGGCTCCCACTCCCCGACCAATGCCGGCACGGCAGCGGCCACAGCGGCGTTCCATTCAGAGGCTTCCTGGGGAGTAGCGTGCTCGGCCTGCCCAGCTGGCGACGAGACCGCCTCGGCCATGCGGGAGCGAATCCAGGATTCCTTGTCCGTGACGAAGCCCTCTATCTGGGCCAAGCTGATGCGGGAGGGGGCGGACATCTCCACGTAGGTGCCGTCTCGGGCGATACGCAGGTTCAGGCGACGCACGCGCTTGCGCGTCAGACGCACGGGAATGCCGTCGACCTCGAACTCTTCGACAACGGCCTTGGGAGCTTTCCTCTTCTTGCTCACCCCGGCACCCCTGCTTTCTCGCGGACGGCAGCCGCGGCTGTATGCGCGATGGATTGCGCACAACCCCATTCTAACCGTGTTCGGACGACAGCCCCGCCACAACCACGTTACGGTTTGGTGCCGAATTTGCCGAAACATCTTGATTTCGTCTCTGTAATGAGTTAAATATTTACTTTTTCACTTATATTTACGATTTCGGAAACCGCTAACCAGACAAGAGAGACTCCGAATTCCAGCTAGAGCCCCTTCTGAACCCCCAGCACCAGGTTGTAGGCATCGTTTTTCGGGATGGCGAATTCCTGGGAGAGCTGCTTGGCGGCCTCTTTCGAGCGAAGGCCCTGGGAGAGCAGCTGTCGGGCGCGCGCTTCGGCATCCGCCAGGGATTGCTCTTTGGCCGCTTGGGTCTCCCCCGCGGCGGGACCGTCCACCACCAGCACGATCTCGCCCTTGATGCCCACCGCGCCGGGGCGGCCCTCCTCCGCTGCCTGCTGCCGTTCGGCGAACAGCACCGCCAGCTGCGGAAGCGGCGCGCGCACCACTTCCTCGTGAGCCTTCGTCAGTTCCCGGCAGACGCACCCCTCCCGCAGCGGGAACCGTTCGGCCAGCCACTGCAGGGCGTCTGCCAGGCGGTTCGGGCTCTCGTAGAATACCAGCGCCGCGTCCAGATGCGCCACGCTGTCCGCCAGGGACTGGCGCTCGCCGCCCTTGCGCGGGAGGAAGCCGCCGAAGAAGAAGCGGGTGAACTCGGTGCCGCTGGCCACGTAGGCCGTGGCCGCCGCCGTGGGGCCGGGCAGCACCTCCACGACCACGCCCGCTTCCCGCGCCAACCGCACCAGGTGCATGCCGGGGTCGGACACGCCGGGCATCCCCGCGTCGGAGCAGTAGGCCACCGTCTCGCCCGCCAGCATGCGCTCCACCAGGGCACCGGCCCGCTGGCGCATGGTGGCCTCATCCAGTCGCTCCAGCTTGTTGCGGATGCCCAGGGCGGAAAGCAGCTTCCCCGTCACCCGGGTGTCCTCGGCGCAGACCGTATCGGCGCGGCGCAGCGCCTCGGTGGCCCGGGCGGTCATGTCGCCCAGGTTGCCCAGGGGCGTAGGGCACACGATCAGCCGCCCGCAGGGGCGCGATACGCGGGAGGGCGCGTCCAGGCGCGGCGCATCGCGGTGGCCCTCGGCCGAATCGAACGCTTCGCAGAGGCTCGCCTCGGCACGGCCTTCCGCCCGTAGCAACGGCTCGCTCATCGCCTCTGCGCCCCCAGCCGTTCGGCCATGACGCGGTTGGCGGCCCGCTCCTCACCGTCGTCCAGGGGGGCAAGCTCGGGACGCTCGCATCCGGTGCGCCCGGCGTAGCGGTCCAGGGCGGCTTCCAGCAAAACGTCCGCTACCTGGGGATTCTTCGCCAGCAAGGGGCCGTGCAGGTAGGTGCCCACCACGTTTCGGTAGCGTACGCCGTCGGCCTTCGACTCCTCGTTGTTGCCGCAACCGATACCGGCGACCACCGACCCGAACGGGCTCATGCCGGGGCCCAGGTAGGTGCGCCCCGCATGGTTCTCGTAGCCGATCACAGGGCCCTCCACCCCCGGCACGCTCAGGGCGATGTTGTTCGTGAGCCGGTCCGCCGAGGTTCCCGGGCGCCGCGTGCTCATGTCCAGAATGCCCATGCCCGGCACCTGCTGGCCGTCCAGCAGCCACTCGTGGCCGAGCATCTGGTAGCTGCCGCAGATGGCCAGAAGCGGGCCGTCGGCCTCCACGTAGGACCGCAGGTCGTCCGCCATGACCTGCACGTCGGCGCTGGCCAGCTTCTGCTCGCGATCGGGGCTGCCCCCCATGACCACCAGGTCGGCCTGGGAGAAGTCGGCCGCATCGCCGTGCATGATGCGACGAATTTCCACAGGGATGCCCCGCCACGCAAGCCGCCGCTCAAGGATGCGCACGTTGCCCCCGTCCCCGTACAGGTTCAGCAAGTCGGGAAGCATATGGAAGATGACCACGGGCGGTCGGTCGGCATCCCTGCCGTCCGCCGCAGCCGCTGCGTCGTCCGAGGAGACGGAGCACGAAGCGCCGCTCGGGACGTCGCCGACGGCATCGGCCGCCTCCGCACCGCCGCCAGTTCCGGCCGCTCGCTCGCCCTCGCCGCCCTGGGCGCGCTCCAGGGCAGCCTTGCAGCCGGGAAGCGCCGTGTAGTTCGCGATGAGGTAGGCGTTCACGTCGCTCGGAAGTCCTGCGATGGCCGCAAGCATCTCCTCCGGGCTTCCCACCACCTCGGAGGGAATGTCGGCGTACTTCAGGCGCACCTGCATGTCGCGCCCGCGCAGGCCGCCGGCGTACACCTGCAGGCTGCCGCTTTCCGCCAGCTCCTCGAAATCGATGTCCCACAGCCACGACACATCGTGGCCGTCAGCCTCCTTGTCGTTGATGAACAGGCCCACTACCTTGGGATTCGGGTCCGCCGCCACGATCTTCAGGTTCTGGTTGAAGCCGGTGGGGTTCTTCGCCAGGTTCAGCAGCACACGCCGGCCGCCCACGACGAAGTCCTGCAGCCGACCGTTCTTCGGGTCGAAGCCGTCGATGGCCCGCTGCGCATCCTCCCGGCCCACGCCCGCCAGATACGACGCCGCGGCAACCGCCAGCAGGTTGTACACCATGTAGGCCCCGCTGAAGGGAGCGTGCAGGCGCCAAGGGACGACCGCCTCCCCTTCCGCCGGCAGCGTCATCTCGAAGGAGAGCCCGTCGCGGCCGAGCACCACGTCCTGCGCGGAGAAGCCCAACGACGGCCGGGAGAAACCGCAGTTAGGGCACCGGTAGTCGCCCAGCTGGCCGTACTGGCGGAACCCGTACTCGAACATAGTGGAGCAGCGCTGGCACATGGTGGCATCGGCGACGGTGTTCTGAGCCAGCCCCATGGGGCGCGCCACCCCGAACGAGACGCTGCGGTTGCGCGCCCTGTCCGCGATGGCGGCGCACAGCGGGTCGTCGGCGTTGTACAGCAGCACGCTGTCCGGCGACTTCTCCAGCGCACCCGCGATGGCGTCCTGGATGCGGTCGATCTCGCCGCAGCGGTCCAGCTGGTCGCGGAACAGGTTCAGCAGCACCACGTAGCGGGCCTGCAGCTGCGGCAACGACTTTAAAAGCCACAGCTCGTCGCTCTCGAAGACGCCCCAGTCGGCCCGGCCCGCGTGCAACAGCGCCGTGGCTATGCCCGAGTCCAGGTTCGCCCCCGTCCGGTTGCACACCACACGGCACCCCGAACGCTCCAACGCATCGGCCAGCAGGTTCGTGACCGTGGTCTTGCCGTTCGTCCCCACCACCACGATGCTGCCCTGCGCAAGCTTGCCGCGCTCGTGGGCGATGAGCATCGGGTCCGCGTACAGACCGGCTTTCCCGGGGAAGTTCGCGGCCGGCCGATGGAACACGTGCTTGAGCCCCCAGGTTGAGACGGCGCCGACGGCCTTGGCCGCCCCGTGTCGGATTCCCATGCCCGCTTGCTCCTCACTCTCGTTTGCCTGGGTTCAGTATAAAGAAACGGCCGCTGCAAGACCGGCGCGCCATGCCATTCACGCAAATATGCATACCCTCCGCGGCAAATATTCGTTTCCAGCCCGTGAACTTTCGAACCGAGAGGGGGCCTTCTCGTTACGAAACGGTATAATTCCCCGAATCTATCCAATAGCGGTGTCTTCTCGGAGGTTGCCCCGCTCTATTCCCCGCGCGTGGGAGCGCGGGTTCGAAAGGAGGAGAGCCATGGCAACAGAGAAGCAGATCGAGCAAGCGGAAGCCGAGGAAGCGAAGGATATCGACTACTCGCTGTCGCGCGTTCCTGCTGAAGCGAAACAGCCTTTCTGGCGGATTCTCTTCATCAGGATCGGCGCAATCTGCTGCGTGTCCCAGCTCATGCTGGGCGCAGCCCTCGGTTACGGCATGACGTTCTTCGACGCGTTTCTGGCCACGATGCTGGGGTCGGTGCTGCTGCAGGTAGTCAGCTGGGCGCTCGGCACCGCGGCGGCCCACGAGGGTCTGTCCACCAGCCTCCTGTCGCGCTGGTGCGGCCTGGGCAAGGGCGGCTCGGCCGTGTTCGGCGGCATCGTCGCCATCTCCATGGTGGGCTGGTTCGGCGTGCAGAACTGCGTGTTCGGCGAGGGCATGACCGACATCATCCCCTTCACCGACTTCATGGGCGACTTCGAGTATCCCTTCTGGGCCATCATCACCGGCATCGGCATCACGCTGCTGGTGGTCTTCGGCATCAAGGCCATCGCGAACTTCGCCACCATCTTCGTGCCGCTGTTCGTCATCGTGGTCGTCGTGGCCGCCGCCATCGTGCTGCAGGGCCATTCCCTGGGCGAGCTGGTCACCGCCGCGCCTCCGGGACCGGCGCTGTCGCTGGGAGCCGCCACCACCATGGTCGCCGGCGGCTTCATCGCGGGCGCCATCTGCACGCCTGACTACGGGCGCTTCCTGAAGAACGGCACCCAGGTGTTCTGGATGACCCTCATCGGCACCTTCGTGGGCGAGCTGGGCATGAACCTGCTGGCCGTGCTGCTGGCCAACGCCATGGGCACCGAGAACGTCGTGGACATCATGATGGGCACCTCGGGCGTCATCGGCGTCATCATCGTGGTCGCCTCCACCGTCAAGCTCAACGACATCAACCTGTACTCCTCCAGCCTTGGCCTGGCCACCGCCATCAACGCCCTGTTCAACAAGGTGATCAGCCGCAACGCGCTGGTGTGGGGCCTGGGCATCGTGGGCACGTTCCTGTCGGTCATCGGCATCATCAACTACTTCACCGACTTCCTGTCGCTGCTGGGCGTGTTCATTCCGCCCGTGGCCGGCATCATGGTGGTGGACTACTTCATCCTGCGCCGCAGCCGCGGCATCCTGGACGAGACCCGCGCCGAAGGCGTGCTGCCCCGCCGCGTGGAGAACTGGAACCCCATCGCGCTTATCTGCTGGCTGGCCGGCTTCGCCGTGGGTTACGGCACCAGCGCCATCGGCTGGGGCATCCCGGGCCTGAACTCGCTCGTCTTCGCCGGCGTCCTGTACTGGGTCGTCATGGTCATCGGCGCCAAGGTCAAGGGCGTGGACACGCTCATGTTCAAGGAGACCGACGAGGTGCTGTAAGGCTTCGAAGCTCCGAAGCTGTCGCATCCAGCAAGGGCCGTTCGATTTTCGAGCGGCCCTTCTTCTTGCTCCTTGGTGGGAAGGGAGTGCACAAGCGGAGGGTTTTACGGGAAATCGCCAAAAACCATCCGCTTGTGCACTCTTTGCTATTGGCCACACACCAGAGGAAGATGCGACCGCATGGCAAAAAGGAGCAGCCCGGCCCTCGGAAGGGGTCGGGCTGCTTTGCGGTTTGATGGCCGGAAGGAAGCCAGAACGTGCAGCCTAGCTCACGACTGCGCTGCGGTTAGCGGCCTGCACGGTGCGCGCGGATGCGGCGGCGGGCCAGCAAGGTGGCGAAGCCGGCGGCCAGGACCAGCACGGTCAGGCATCCGGGAAGGCCGACGGCATCGCCAAGCTGCGCGATCTTGGAAGCCGGCTTGCCCAGGGGTGCGGGCGAGCCGTTGCCACCGGAAGCCCCGGAGCCGTCGCCTGCGGAGGAACCGCCGGACGAGTCGTCGCTGCCGTCGCCCGAGCCGTCACCGCCGGGCTGGGGGCCGTCCCCCCCGTCGCCGGGCTGCGTCGGGTTGTCATCGCCAGGGTCGCCGCCCTCGCCGGCGCCCCCGTTGCCGCCGTCACCGGGCTTCGGATCGTCGCCGCCGGGCTCCTCGCCCGGATCGGGCTTTTCGGCCGGAAGGACCTCGTCGGTGCGGGCCGGTTCGGAAGCCGCGGAGCCCTCCTCGGCTGCCGGGTCCTTGCCTGTACCGGGATTGCCTGGGTTGTCGGGATTGTCGGGTTCTTCGGGGTTACCGGGGGTAGCCAGGTACTCCGGGTTCGGGTCGCCCGGCGTATCGCCTGCATCGGGGCCGTGCTGCACGGCGAAGGCGACGTTCTCGAGGGCGGCTCCCTCGGCCGACGCCTCCACGGTGCATTCGAACGACAGCGCCACCGAGCTGCCGGGCGCGATGCCGCCCGTCCTCACGCTCAGCCGCCGCGACGCGGAATCCCATGCCTCGTCGGCGACGGGCACCTGGGTGCCGTCGGCAAGCTCCAGTACGGCGGAGCCGGGAGAGAACGCGAGCCCTTCGGGAAGCGGGTCCACCAGCGTGCAGGCGATGGGCAGCGAACCCTCGCGTCCGCCTGCGTTCTCAAGGGTCACGCGGTAGGCCAGGGTGTCTCCCACGCGCACCCCGTCCTCGCGGCTGCGGTTCTCCACGGACTTGCCCACCTTCAGCTCCGGATAGCCCTCCACCGGAAGCTCGTCGGACTCCACCAGGTTGCCGGCTATCTGACCGATGTTCTGGATAGATCCCCCTTCAGGCACCGACGACACCACGGCGTCGAATTCCAAGCGGTAAATGGCACCCTGCCGCAGGTTGGGCGAGCCCTGGGCCGTATAGCCGATGGACTGGCGCTCCACCGTATGGCGCACCCCCGCATCATCGGTGGTCGAGTCGGCGAAGGTGGCCAGGTCGTAGTCGCCCTCCGCCAGCGCGGTCTCCTCGCGCGAACCGTCCGCCTGGACCACCGCCAGGCGCACGGTGCCGGGCACGACGGAAAGCCCTGCGGGCAACCGGTCGGCGAAACGGACGGAGGGAAGGTCGGCCAGGTTGTTGCTGCGAGCCTCCAAGGCGAAGCTCACCACGTCTCCCACCTGCAGAGACGCCGTTCCGTCCACCATCTTGCCCACGGACAGGTCCACGTCCTCGTCGTCCATGGGGCCCACCGTCATGGCCGGTCCGAACACCGGGTAGACCGTGCGCGTGCCGTCCGCCACCGCGTCGTTGGGCGTCAGCAGCTCGTCGGTTTCAAGGTCGCTCGTCCACCCCAGGAACTTCTGCCCGTCGTAGGGACCGCCCGGCTCGGTGAGCGATTCGGCCCAAGCCGTGGCGGAGCGCACCGTGCCAGCCGCCGTTTTCCAGGCATCCTGCGGGTCGGCCAGCACCTCGGTCGGCTTGCCGTCGAGCGCTTGGGCCACGGGGGTGCCGGGACGCACGCCCTTGTACATGGCCTGGTCGTTGCCGTCGCGGTCCTTCACCACCAGCAGCGTGCGCGACGTGTCGATGGGCACGATCTTCGACTGGCGCTCGTAGACGCTGTCGGCCTCGCGGATGACCTCCACGTAGGCGATGCCCTTGCCGATGCAGGTTACCTCGCCGGTCTTGGGGTCCAGCTTGATGGAGTCGCTGGAATCCACCGGGTTTCCGTCCTTGTCCACCAGCCGCCAGGTCGTGGCCGTCTCGGCGTAATCCGACGGATCGCCCTCGTCGGCCATCTGGCCGCGCAGGAAGAAGCTGTCGCCCACGGCCTTGTGCAGCCCGTCGTCGGGCACCACGGTAAACTCGTCGGTGCCGGGCTTCTGCGTCTCCGCCACGCGGAAGACGATGCCGTTGTCCGCAGGGTCCACCTTGTCGCCGGACACCTGCACCTCATGACCCGAAGAAGGGGTGCGCAGCGATACGGAGTTGTAGTTCATGACGCGCTGCGCGGCGGCGCGGGAAGCAGTCGCCGCGTCGGCCCCTGCAAAACGCGCGTCCACCGCGAAAGATGAGGGGATGGTGCCGCCGAAGGCCTTGAGCGCCGCCATCGTGCTCAGGTCCAGCGAGAAGGACGCTTCGGAATAGCGGTAGCCGTAATCGTCGAGCCTCTGATCCGACGCATCGTAGGCAGCACGCCAGGCGTCGTAGTCCTCGTCCCACAGCTTCTCATCGGGGGCGGTGCCGCTGGCCAGCACGGGCCGCAGCAGCATCGAGCCCAAAGATGCCTGGTGGACGTAGGTGCCGTCGGCGTTGGCATCCCACAGGGCCACCACGCTCACCACGCCCTCGGGTGCCCGGCAGTCGCGGCTCTCGGAGGCATGGGAGACGTTACTGCCCGGGTTCTCGTCCACCACGTCCAGGAAACCGTCGCCGTCCGCGTCGACGTTCCCCGCCGCCTTCTGATAGTTTGGCGACACACGTACGGCCAGGTCAAGCCGTCCGCTCGGTGAGACGGTCGCGTCCTTGTCGCCGAGGGACACCTGATTGCCGCCGCTTTCCACCGTGCCCTCGACCGCTATCTGGGACTCCGCCGGGTGCACCGTCACCCAGCCGGTAGCCGAGTGGCCCCAGTACAGGTTCTTGAGCTCGTCTGTCTGGGCGAACTGCGTGGTCATCAGAGACATCTTGTACACGCCGGCGTCGGGGATGCATTTCTCGATGCCGGTCTTGGCTGCGCCGAGGGGCTTGCCGCGCACGTCCGAATAGCGCTGGATGCGGTAGCGAACCTTGGCCGGGTCGGTCAGCTCCCATTTCGCGCCGGAGTCGCTTTCGGAAGTGTACAGCGGCGGCGTGTGCGGAAGCTCCAGCTCGGCCAGCTGCTTACCGTCGTAGATGCGCTCCTGGCCGATGGAGTCCATGTAGTCTCCAGGCAGGTCGAAGGATAGGTACTGCCGGGCGAACTCGTCGGTGGAGGGAACGCCCGATGACTGCTGCAGCGCCGTGCTGCGAACGAACGCGTCCTCCACCACGACCACCGGCTCGCCGTTCTCATCCAGGATAGGGTTGCCGTCCTCGTCCTCCAGCTCGCGAGAAAGCTGGATAGTTACCTCCTGATAGTTGACCACATTCGCCGGCAGCCAAAGATAGAGCTTTCCCTTGTCCAGAATGTCGGGAGCACCGTAATCGTAAGGGTAGTCGTCCACCAGCAGCTGCCAGTCGCGAATGCGCTCGGAAGATTCCCCCAGCTTACCGGTAAGGTCGACGGAAATCATCTGAAGCTGGTTGCCCTTGTCGTCCTGGGCCGTACCTTGGAACAGAAACTTTTTTCCGGAAGTGCCATTACCGAGAGAGCCACCCGTCACTGTAACGGCAGCACCTGGCCCACCAACATCGGCAAAGCCTCCCGTTCCCAAAGGTATAAGCGTTCCCCCGGTTAGCACTATTTCATAACCTTGAGCACCACCGGAACAACCGTTGCCAAAGCCAGCTCCATGGATTCCACCGGTGGACACAACATAGCCTCCATTAATGCGAATGTTGCCGCTGCCGCCACGCTCTCGAGATTCAAGCCGTCTATAGTCGGGGGAGCTATGAGCCGCAGCCCCGCCTCCTATACCGGCACCATGGTAGGAACCTTGCGCATGTATTTCTCCTCCATTGATGGTAATCCACTCATTGGGACCAGTACCAGCCGCCCCGCCCCCGGCGCCGATGCCCGCAGCGTAATCGTCGCCAGAGTAGCCGTTATACACGTTTCTCGATTGAGCTGTCACAACACCGCCATCAAACGTCATAGAGCCACCGCATTGGCCGACGTCGCCGCCGATAGCCGCTCCATAGCTTCGACCATTCGAAACATACAAGCTACCAGGGTTAGAACTCTCCATCACCGAGAGAGGATCATCCGCTTCGATCGCAGTTCCGTTCTCGAGCACCGCATCATAAGGTATTCGGCCATCCTCTGGAGTTATATGTTTCCCCGCAGTGGTCTGGTTGAGCACCGAATCATCTATGCGAAGAAACGATCCTTCCCCGCAGCGGATACCCGCTACAGGCTTCTCCGCCTTGGAAGGCTCTCTGTCCGAAACCTCGTACGTGTTCTCCAGTCTATTATCGCTCCCATCGGCTAAGACAATGAGAAGGTCGCCGCCGGTCTGGATGTCGATGGGGCTCTTGCGCTTGGCGATGTTCACGCCGTCCAGCACCAGGGTCGCCTTCACACCGTCGGGGACGACGATGCCCCAGTCCGTGACGCCGTCGGAGGCGTTGCTCACCGTCAGTCGCTTGGAGGTCCGCACCGTCACGTAGCGCTCGGACGCATCCAGCTCTACGTCGCCGGCGGCTAGGTCGCCCTCGATGCGCAGCCCGCATCCCGCAGCAATCAGCTCTTCGGTGGTGACGGGCACCGACGGCTCGTCCACCTCGCCGTCAAGCATAGCAACACCAGCGCTCAAAGCCTCGCTGTCGCCGTCGGCGTCGGAAGATAGCGCCGCACCCTCCTGCGAAGCGGCCGCATTCCCGGCGTCCGCGCTCGCCCTGGTTGCGCCGTCATCATCCAGCAGCACGTCGGACACGGCGCCGAAGCCGTCTTCAGACGCATCCCCATCGGCCGCATCGCGCGTTTGCGAAGCCACCATCTGGCCGGATTGGTTATTCGTTTGTTCGGAAGTCTCCCCCGCGAAGGCGGACAGGCCGCTCGTGGGGACCATGAGGCCGATTGCGAGAACGACGGCTAGAAGAGCGTTACAAACCCTCTTCGAATGGATAGGGGGGGGGTAGCAAGATTTTAGCCATGCTCACACGCCTCCTAGGGTCGATACTACCTACTCGCAACGGTCCGTTCGGGCGCTGCAGCACCCGACACGTGCGTTATCGTAATCATTCCCCCACCCCCTGTCAACGAATCGTTACCCGACAACATTCTCGTTTTCCGGACACCCAATTCCTTCCTTTCCTTATCAAATTAGTATCTTTTAATAGTAAAAAGTTTCTATTGATTAGTTTAGTATCTTTTTATATCATTGCAATACCCAAAGAAAAGGAGGCTTTCATGGACGACGTTATGACCGCGCAGAGAATCCGGGAGATTCGGATGAAGTACGGCATGTCGCAGAAGGCGTTCGCCCACGTGCTGGGCATCGGG
>DBFAWQ010000199.1:0-4464 GCA_048242115.1 Eggerthellaceae bacterium | reverse complement strand
GGGAAACGCCGTCGTGCTGACAAGCATCCTCGTTGCCATTGTGGCTTCGTACCGAGCGTCGAACCAGTTCACGCACCCAAGCGCCAAGCGCACGCTGGCCACGGGGGGCATCGTTCTCTCCATCCTTGTCGCCATCGTCAGCATCATCCCTCTCGATTTCCCCTTCCCCCTTTCGAGCCTGCTCGTGGGAGTCCTTGTGGGCTTTCAGCAAGCAACTTTCATCGTTTTCTGGGGACTGTGCTTCACGCACCTCGATAAAGCCCAAGCCGAACGAACGGTTTTTCTTTCCCTGGGGCTGTGCTTCGTGCTGTATCTCATGCTCAGCCCGCTTGGATCGGTTCTCTCATCTGAAATCCTCGTGGTTGGGAACAACGTTTTGAAAGCGCTCGGCGTCGTACCCTACCTGCTCGGCTACTTCTCGCTTGAGCAGCAATCCAGTTTGGTTGCCACGCCGGGCAAACCCCAGGCGCTTCGTTCGGTCCTTGCAACGCGAGTAGTATTCGGAGCGGCAACGGGAATCGCAAATGCCCTGGTATTCGGCATGGCTTTCAATCCGCAGGAAATTCAGGTGCTCAACTGCATCGTCGGATTCGGGATCGCTGGAACGACGTTGGCCATCGTAGGAAGACAGACGTCCCTGAAGGTGCGCTTCCTCACCGTCACGCCATTGCTCATCCCCGCCGTGGTCTTGCTTCCGTTTTTCGGAGAAACAGGAGACCAGGGGGTGCTTCTGCGTTCCGCGGGACAAGTAATCAACTTCCTCTGGCTCTCCGTTTCCTCCGTCCAGCTTGCCTCCCTCAAGGGAATCGTAGGCTGGAGCGAGCCGAAGCTGGCGCTCTACGACAAGTGCTGCTACGTCGTTCCCTGGATAACCTCCTGGGTTCTCACCCTAGCACTTGGGCAGCTGTGGGGCCCGGATGCTTTCGACCCTTACGGAAGGATGATCGTCCTTGTCCTCCTCTTCGTGTCGACGGTTCTCGCGGTCGTCATGATGTCCGACATCATGAGCGAAAAGATTTGGGCAGCCTCGCTTGAAAAGGCAAGCCGACTGCTCGAGCGCCACAACGACGAGGTGTTTCGCGCTATTGCAGCTTCCTACCACCTCACCAACCAGGAGCTGCAGGTCTTGAAGCTCATGGCGGAAGGACGAACGAAGGCCGCTATCGCAAAGGAGCTCGTGGTGGCCGAGAGCACCGTCAGGTTTCACGCCAAGAACCTCTACCGTA
The DNA here is from genome assembly GCA_048242115.1 of Eggerthellaceae bacterium. Lineage (GTDB taxonomy): Bacteria > Actinomycetota > Coriobacteriia > Coriobacteriales > Eggerthellaceae > Xiamenia. Next base: position 3,238 of record DBFAWQ010000199.1, on the reverse strand, counting down.
AACTCGACGTCCATTCCCTCAGCGAGCTCTCCGACCTCATCCGCCACGAGAGGGAGATCAACCAAGCGCCGAAGACCTTGGGGCTCGACCACGACGCAAAAAGGTCCGGCGGCACCGCCGATTCGCCAGGCGGAAGTTCCTAGAACAGGAACTAGCCTTCAGGGGCAGAGTCTTGCTACCCATTACCAGGGAACCGAAACGCATGCGGTTGATTGTCGCGACCTCGCGGCCTCGAGCATTGAGCGCCTGATAATTGCAGTGCGCATTTCGTCCAAATGCCCCAGCAGAATGCATCCAACTAACGAGTACCCCCCGTGTACGCACCCCCTCCCCCCGAGTTCATAGCGGTTCTGCCCGACGCGGACGAATATGCCTACCAAGCCGAGGAGGGCATCTACGTCATCCCTCTGCAAGCTTTGGGGGCCTGACGCTGCCCCATCCTCCCTTAGGGTAGAAAAACACCCCACGGTGAGCTGGGAATACCTGAGAATATACCCTCGCTTGCGAAATCTTCCCCGTTAGAGTGGTCGGTGAAATCGGCCGCACCTTGCCCTGCGCAGCCCGCGTTTTCGGCGAGGGGCGGCTGCACCATCGCAAGGAGGAGGGAATCATGAGTGTAACCAGAAGGTCGTTTCTGAAAGGGGCAGCAGGTGCTTTCGGGGCCGCCGCTCTGGGTAGCGCGGCCCTTGCCACCGGCTGCTCCAGCCCCGCGCCGCAAAGCGCCGAGTCCGGCAGCAACCCAGATGCCCAAGCGCCAACCCAGGCTGCGGCGGCAGAGGAAACCTACACCGCTTCCGCGAAGGGATGCCATGGGGACGTGACGGTGTCGATGACCCTCAAGGACGGGGCCATCGCCGAGCTGACCGCAACCGGCCCGCTTGAGACCCCGAACGTCGGCGGCATCGCGCTTGCCCTAATCCCCGACGCCATCGTGAAGGCAAACGGTCTCACCGTGGATGCCGCGAGCGGCGCCACCATGACCTCAACGGCGATTATCAAGGCTGCAGCATTCTGCCTGACCCAAGCCGGCGTTCCTGTTTCGGTAGCTCCGGAAGCCCAAAGCTACAAGGCCGGCACCTACTCGGCGGAGTACAAAGGCCACATGGGGCCGGTCCCGGTGGAGGTCACGTTCTCGGACAGCGCCATCACCAAGATCGACCTGGGCGAGAACACCGAAACGCCCAGCCTGGTGGGAGGCGCCTACGACAACATCACCACCCAGGTGATCGACCAGCAGACACTCGCCGTGGATGCCGTCACTTCGGCAACCTACTCATCCCGCGCCATCCTGCAGGGCATCGAGGACTGCGTGGTGCAGGCCGGCGGCGACCCCGCGAAGCTCAAGCATCCCGTGCTGGACAACCCCTCACCGGCCGCCGACGAGGAGCTTTCTGCGGACGTCGTGGTCGTGGGCGGCGGCACGTCGGGCTCCATCGCCCTGTACCGTCTGGCGACCGCGGGCCTGAAGGCCGTCTGCCTGGAATCCACCCCGGTCGTGGGCGGCATGGGCGAGATTGCCGGCTTCATGACCATGCGCTGGTACGGATCGGACGCCCAGAAGCGCGAGCTGGGGCTTTCCGACGAAGACGTAGCCGCCATCGCCGCCGCAGACGTGAACGACCTGGTGAAGGCCGTCGGCTACGAGGTGGACGCACGCATGCTCAACCGAATCGCCACCGAATGCGGTCCCATGGTGGACATGCTGGAGGAATCGGGGATGGAGCTGAAGGTTGATTCCGAGCGCGGCATCAAGATTCCCGCGAAGGGCACCCGCTGGCAGGCGCTGCACGAGAAGGCCGCCCAGTTGGGGGCGCAGACCCTGCGCAACCATCGCGTGGACGAGCTGCTCACCGAAGGCGGCGCCGTCACCGGCGTGGTGGCCACGCGCCCCGACGGCAGCCACCTGACCGTGCACGCCAAGGCGGTCATCCTGTGCTCCGGCGGCGCCTCGGCAAACCACGAGATGATGCTTCAGTACTTCCCCGACTACGTGGATACCGTGCAGAACTGCTCCATCTCCTCCGTGGACGGAGCCGCGCTGCAGGCGGCCTGGGATGCCGGAGCGGCGAAGGGCATGTTCGGTGTCCATGCGCACAACCACACGCTTCCGCTGGATGCGAAGTACGCGGGCATCTCCACCGTGGAAGCCACGAATCCCCTGTCCAGCCTGGGAAACACGCCGCTTCTGTGGCTCGATCGCGAAGGACGCCGCTTCGCCAACGAGGAGCGCTGCTACTCCCCCACCCCGGGCGGCAACGCCATCCTGTTCGCAAAACGTGCCTTCAACGTGCTCGACCAGGCCACCGTGGACACGCTGGAAGCAAACGGCTCCCCCATCAGGCCGTGGCGCGGCATCAAGGTGGACACGCCTCTGGAGGGCCTGTCCAAGGAACTGGAAGAGGGCGAGTCGAACGGCTACGTCTTCAGCGCCGATACCATCGAGGAGCTGGCGAAGAAGACCGGCTGGGACCCCGCTGTCGCCCAGGAGGAGATTGCGCGCTACAACGAGGCGGTCCGCGCGCAGAGCGACCCCGATTACCAGAAGGCGCCCGAGAACCTGCTATTCGAAATCACGCAGCCGCCCTTCTACGCGGTTGAGCTGCGGCCGCGCTGCCTGGGAAGCTTCGGCGGCCTGCTGATCACAAAGGACTACGGCGTGTTCGACGGGGACGGAAAGCCCATCGAGGGCCTGTACGCCGCCGGCGACATGGCTACCGGCTGGTTCGGGAAGGTATACCCCGACGTGAACGGCCTCACCTCCTTCCACAACACCACCTCCGGCTTCGTGGCGGCTAATTCCGTGATAGAGAAGCTCGCTTAGCCCTCCCCCTTGCCGCCCGCAGCCCTCTGCGCACCAGCGCGTGGCCGCGGGCGGCTTTGGCAATACGGGACGCGTTTCGCCACCGTCCTTGCGACCAAGCGCCGAGTCAAACGCCTGTGCTAAGATTGGCCCCATGGACAAGCAGACGACAACACCTTCCCTCCTGCTCTCACCGTGCTTCTACGGCTTCTTTCTGCTGATAGCATTCGAGACGCTGACGTCGCTGTCCTCCCGCAGCATCCCGAGCTTCGCCGGGGACGTCTCTCCCACCATGCTGCGCCTGAGCCTTTCAGCGCTTGCCTTTTTAGCCGTCTCTGTCCTTTCAAGGCGGCTGTTTCCCCTGAAAGACAGGCATGGCCTTGCGAGGCTTGCGGTTGCGGGATGCTTCCTCGGGGGCCTCTCCGTTCTCTTCAGAAG
>DBFAWQ010000198.1:0-6706 GCA_048242115.1 Eggerthellaceae bacterium | reverse complement strand
GTAGAAGACCGCCAGGAACGGCACCGTGAACCAGGGGACCACGAACAGGCTTGCCAGGCATAGCGTCCGCGCGGCGTAGAAGGCGACGCGGCGGCCGGTGGGGCGCGGATGGTCCTCGCAGGTCATATGAACGAACGAGCCGCCCGGAGTGCTTCCACCGCGAAACCATGGCATCGCCACCTCCATGACCAGGAACAGGGCCGCGGGAGTCAGGAAGACGACCCACGCCACGGCGTCCCTTGCGATGTCGGGGTCGGCCAGCACGGTGTCGGGCAGCGCCATGCCGGCTATCAGCATCTGCAGCCCTGCGGCGACCGACCATACCACCACGGTTGCGGCCCCGATCAGCAGCAGGTCTATCCACAGCGCCACGCAGCGGCGGACGAACCCGGGATGGCGGTCGACGGTGATGGGGCCGTCCTTTTCGGGCAGCATGCGCCCGAACCCCAGGGCGGCCAGCCATCCGATGACGCCGCCCAGGGTGTTGGTGGCCAAATCATCCACGTCGAAGCAGCGAAAGGCGTAGGGATACATCCCGAAGATGCCGGTGAGCTGGGCCGTTTCCACCAACAGCGATACCAAAAACGACAGTAGCAGCGTGGTGCCAAGTCGAAGCCGCAGAAACCGTCCGGCGATGAAGCCCAGCGGCATGAAGAACACCACGTTGAACAGCAGCTCGAAGATTGCGCGCAGGCCGTCTTCCCGGATGTTGTCCACGAAGCCCAGCAGGTTGAAGTTCGGTTCGATGCCGTAGGTGATGCCCGGTCCCGACGTCCCCTCCGGCAGCGGCCATAGCGTGAAGCATCCGATTCCCAGCAGGTAGAGCACCGCAAGGTAGGCGGAAAGCGCCGAGCTTGCGCGCAGCCGTCCGTCGCGGTGGTACAGGTAGGCGAGGATCGGCAGCGTGAGCACCAACGAGAAGGCAGGCCACAGGGCGAAGGCGGCTTGCACGTTGCCGCTGTAGTTCGAAAGGAATCCCGTTATCGCGCCCATGCCGTCATCTCCTTCGGGTCGTCTCGCAGTGCCGGGGGATGCGCCGGCCAGGGGGTGCCAGTGCGTCGGCGAACGTCCCCTGGCACGCTCCGTCGTTCCGCGCTGTCGGCCGAGAGTATAACGGCGTGAATTCGGCAAAAGCCTTTTGTGACAACAAAGTAAGTCAAACGTTCGCCCCCAGTAAGGAAGGCCCGGACGGGGTAGGGCGCACGACAAGCGACGCTGCGTTGGCCGTTTTGCATGGCGTCCGCAGAACCAAAGTTACAACGGCGGAGAAGAGATTTGCGGTGATTGGAAAGAAGACGCCGGCGACGAAGAAAAGGCGCTCAAAGTACCTGCCAAATCCGCCTCTCTATAGGCAAAATGCACGGGGACACCCCCGCGCGCTTGGCTGCCCCCGCGTTCAGCGCGAGATGCTGGGAAGACTACAGCGCAGGGTTGACGGCGTTGGAGGGAGCATGCGGCGGCTGCGACGGAAACGACATGGACGGCCTAGCGTCTCAGGGTGGCCAGGCGCTCCTTCAAATCGTCGGGGACGCGGCGGCTTTCGCGGGCTTTCTGGATCGCCTTGTTGTGGGTCCACGGGTCCAGCTTCTGCGCTTCGATGAGCGGAAGCGCCGCCTCGGGCTGCTTCGCCAGCGCCTCGGCCATGTACCATGTACGCATCATGTTGACGTAGTACTCGTCGGATTCCACGGCGGCTACCCAGCCCATCTGCCGAGGGTGGAAGAGTTCGTCCAGGAACAGCTGCAGAAGCACCCCGATGCCGAAGCGAACGACATAGGCGCGTCCGTCGGCAAGCCAGCGCTGGACCAGCTCAAGCGTGCGGTCCGGTCGCTCGGCGAGCTTGCGGACGGGAAGCTGGTCGCAGGTGGCCCAGTTGTCCACGAAAGGGAGGAACCGCCCGAGCGCCGCAACGTAGCCGTCGTAGTCCTTGATGCCGCCCACGACGAACGCGTGCAGCTGGTTCTCCTCGAAGGTGAGGTGGGGAAGGTCGTTCAGGAACATGCCTAGCTGCGGGTTTTTCGCCAGCTGCTTCGCGAACGAGCGCAGGGCCGGCGTGCGCACCCCCGCCATGGTGCGCGGGTCGATGGAGGGGATCAGCTTCGACTGGAACGCCTGGTACGCCTCGTCCCGGTTCGCCGCCATAAACTCGGCGATTTCCGAATGGATGTCTGCGGCCACGGGGACTCCTTTCCGACGCCGGGCTGGCAACATGTGGCCCAAAGGGGCGCAGTGAGCGGGGTGGCGATTTGCGCGGTACGCATCGTGCAAAGGGTATCACAAGCCGGTTGTCCGACCGGTCGATGCTGGAAATCGTTGCGGCGCTCTGCCGAAACGTCGACATGCATCCGGGACTATAATACCTGGCATATGTCGGGACTGGATGTCTCGGGGGAGCGTGCCGAAAGCGAACGTCGCCCTGACGCACCCTGGCATATCCCTGATTCCCGGAAAGGAACTGGCCATGCGTGTTCTCGTGGCGCCTATGATGGCAATGGCGGAAAGCTTCGGGCCTGCCAGCCGTTCCCGCATCCTCGCCCGGGCGATGGCGTCGAAGGGGTGGGAGGTTGCTCTTTGCGTTCCGGAGGGGGTGCCTTGGACGGTTCCGGACGGCGTGCGCGCTCAGCCTGTCCTGGTGCCAAGCCCCCTGGGGGCACCCCGCGTGGTGGGAAAGCGGGCTTTCCCGCTGGCACAGCGTCTTGGCCTGAACCGACATGTGCCCGTGACCTGCTTCGACGACGTGCTTAGGCTCACCGGCAATGCAGACGGCCGATATCTTGCTGCGGCTGTGGAGCAGCTTCGGGGGGTGATGCGCGAAGGGCGGTTCGATGCCGTCTATTCCGAATTCAACCTCGCCGCCATCATCGCTGCGAAAGCGGAGGGCATCCCCATCTTCGGCTCTGCGAGTTTTCCGACGCAGCCATCCTACGCAAGCAATCCCGCTGTCGGCAAGGGCGTGAACCGCGTGCTGCGCTCGCTGGCGATGGAGCCGATGCGCTCGCCCGAGGATATCCTGATCATGCCGGAGGTGTGCTTCGTTCCTTCGTGCCGGCAGCTGGAACCGTTTCCTCCCGACAGCCCCGTGGTCTTTACCGGTCCCTTCGCTGGTTTGCCGCCGAAGGGGACGCCGGTGCGCAGGGACGCGGTGGTAGCCTACTTGGGCAACGGGGCCGTCACGCCGCGCCGGGCCTGCGCCGTTCTGGCCGATGCGCTGCGCGGAAGCGGCTTTGAGCTGTACGTGGCAGGGCTACCGGAGCACTGTGCGGAGGGTGTGCATACGGCCCCGCGCTTCGATTTCTCCGGGTTGCTTCCGCGGGCCGCCGTCTTCGTGAACCATGGCGGCCAGAACTCGGTCATGGACGGCATAGCCTACGGAGCGCCGCAGCTCATCTGTCCCGGCAGCGTTTTCGAGCGGCGCTTCAACGCCGAAGCGGCTGCCCGGTGCGATGTCGGCATCGCGCTTTCGGACGACCGGTTCGATGCGGAAACCGTGCGCGTCGCCGTCGGCCGTCTGCTCGAGCACGGGGAGGGCTATCGCGAATCGGCATGTGCTCTGCGTGCTACCCTCTCGGCCCTCGGGGGCGCGAAAACGGTCCTTGGCGAGATGGAGATGTGTCTTCGCTGAGCGAGGGACCAATCGAGATCGTTCGAAGGGGTCGCATTGCGAGATGGCGTGGATGCATCGGGCCGCACGAAGGGGTCGGGCAAATGCGCGTGCCCCAGGTTGGGTGTCGAGGGCGAGGGGAAATACAGGTCGTAGGTCCCGTAAGCCCCATAAACAGCATGTTGCTGGAAACTCGTGGGGATTCCCTGAAGTGGGCGAAGGAGGCGAGAAGCAGCGCTATAATGCTCACCCACGCGGGCGTGATTCAATGGTAGAATTTCAGCTTCCCAAGCTGACCACGCGGGTTCGATTCCCGTCGCCCGCTCCATAGAAGCCCACTGAATGCCGCCCCTCGGGGTGGCATTCTTGCTTTCGGTGCGCTGGCGGACGAGTCGCTTGGCTCAGCGGGCGAACCTTACGGCGGTGGCGGTCACGGATGCGCCGAACGCCCCGGCGTAGGGCATGTAGACGTCGTAGCGTACGCCGAGGATGCCGTCGGCGCCCACATCGTAAGCGCGCCAGAGGAGCTCTTCCCAGGCGATCTTCTTGGCGCGCCCCATCTTCTCGGCAAGTTCGAGCGAGCGCGTGCCCGCAAGATCGGCGCCGATGGCATCCGCCGCCGAAGGGAAGCTTGACCCTACCACGCTGTCGGTGCTGATGGTTCCCAGGTAGGCTTCCACGGTGTGACCTTCGAAGGAGGAGCCGGTCGTTGAGATGAGAAGCCGCGGATCGTCTTGCAGCTTCTGGAGAAATGCTCGTTTGGCGGCGGTTTCCTCGCGCAGCGCGCCGTCCGCGACTCCCCGCAACGTGGCGTCGGCCGCCTCCGTGTCCCTGAGCTCCCGCTTGCTGAGCCTGCTTTCGCCGTTTCGACGTTGCCTGCACATGGTGTTTCTCCTCCGCGCTTTCGGTCCGCATGCCGTATCGGCTCCAATGCTATCAGGCGAGGGGGCGCCTCGGTACGCGGTCCGCCCGATGTAGGAATGCCGTTAGGGGAGGGGTGGGGCTTCCTAGATTGCCTTGGTGCAGTTCATGGCAGCAACGCGTCCCGACGTGTAGGCGAACGAGGTCGAGGTGGACGACTTGGAGGCCTGCCCCTGGATGCTGCGCAGCACCTGTCCCGCGGCGTAGAGGCCGGGAATGGGCGCGCCGGTCCAGTCGAGCACTTCCAGGTTCTCGTTGGCGACGAGGCCGCCGAAGCTATGGGCGTAGCGCAGGTTCTGCTTGGCGATGTAGTAGGGTCCTTCCCCGATGGGGCCGGTGATCTGTCGCTCGAACTGCGAATCCACGCCGGACGCGGCATCGGCGTTGAACGCGTCGATGGTTTGCTGCAGGGCCGCCCCGTCTGACAAAGGGACAGGTCATTTGTCAGATTCCCGCCTCACTCTTCCGCCTTGGGCTCGCCAGCGCCTGTATCGTGCCCCTTCCAATACCCGTCATGCGCTCGATCTGGCGTATCGACAGTTTCTCGGCCAGCAGCAGGGCGAGCAGCCGGTTGCGCTCCTCGCGATCGAGCGACTTCAGTTCGCTGGGGCTGCGTCCGCCGAGGACGTGTTGTGCTATCTCCAGGGCATCCTTGTCGGGCATTGCGCGGGTTGCCGAGCGCGGGCCGTCTACGTCCATGCATGAGGCCTCTGCGGAATGCGTTTCGTGGAAGCTGACGAAATTATCCGCGCCACCAAGGAGGCCGAGGACGAGACTGGTTGAGCAAATCGCCCGCGGCTGCTTGCGAGCGGTGTACTCCGCGTAGCTGCTCCATCGGTAGTCGCTCTGCTTGGCGATTCCGGCTTTCTCCGGGTTGAAGTGGATATACCTCACGACGGTAAGCAGATATGATTCGTCTTCGATGGGCTCGCTTCTAAATCTTTCCTGGAACAGGTGGCCGGTGCGGGCGTGGCGCATGTTGAACAGCTGGGCATAGCTGCCGCAGATGCGCTTCATGCATTGGGAAATCTGCTCGATGGGAGCATGAAGCAGGAGATGGACGTGATTTCCCATGAGGCACCAGGCAATCACCTCCACCGAGTCGCGGCGTCCGGATTCCGCCAAAAGTGCGAGGAATCGTTCGCGGTCCTTGTTGTCTTCGAATATTAGCTGCTTACCAACGCCACGGCAGATGACATGGTACATCCCGCTCTCGCATTGCTTTCGTGGAGTACGCATATAGCTCCTAGCCCGCTCGGCCGTTTGCCCTCGAGCATAGCATAGGAATGAGTTCCTGACAAATGACCTGTCCCCTTGTCATGTTAGCTCCTGCTTTCTTCGCCTCCCGGCCGTCAGTCCTCTTCGGGGGCGTGGTCGTGCTCGCTGATGTCGGTCATGGGCTTTTCCAGGCCCTCGATCTGGATGTCGTTCTTCTCGGCGTAGTCCCACAGCGCCGCGTGGATGGCCTCCTCGGCCAAAAGCGAGCAGTGCACCTTCACCGGGGGCAGTCCGTCCAGCGCTTCCATGACGGCCTTGTTCGTGACCTCGAGCGCCTCCTGGACGGTCTTTCCCTTCACTAGCACGGTGGCCATGGAGCTGGTGGCGATGGCGGCGCCGCAGCCGAACGTCTTGAACTTCGCGTCGCGGATGACGCCGTCGTCGTCGATGTCCAGGTAGACGCGCATGATGTCGCCGCACACCGCGTTGCCCACGGTGCCGCAGCCGCTCGCGTCCTCGATTTCGCCCACGTTGCGCGGGTTCGTGAAGTGGTCCATTACCTTCTCGGAGTAGTTCATTGCCATGGCTGGCCTCGCTTTCTTTCGGAAGTGTCCGCGGATGCCCGCGGGCGTTCGCGGATGGGTTTGCGGTTCCTGCGAGCGCACCTGGAAGGGGTTCGCAGGTGACCGGGGGCTAGTCGTTCTTGCTTACGTAGGGGAGGCCGTCGGCCGCCATGCGCTCGATGACCGAGCTCACCTTCCCTTGGCGGAAGTCCTCGAAAAGGGGGCTCATGGCGCGCAGGTTGCCGATGGTGGCCTTCAGGGAGTCCACGGCGAAGTCGATCTCCTCGCGCGTGGTGGCGCGCCCGATGGTCATCCGCAGCGACCCGTGGGCCACCTCGTGCGGAAGGCCGATGGCCAGCAGTACGTGGCTGGGGTCCAGCGAGCCGGACGTGCAGGCGCTGCC
>DBFAWQ010000197.1:0-8215 GCA_048242115.1 Eggerthellaceae bacterium | reverse complement strand
TTTTAAGGGGTCGATAACGTTTCGGACAGCCGGTTAAGAATTCTTAAGGCAATGGCCAGCTTTCCCTATGGGACAGCACATCGGCCCTCGTGATAGCTTTGTGCCGAGAGAAGCTATGGCGGGAGGTGCCGGCGATGGGCGCGACGTTGCGGATGGAAACGACGGCGGATGCAAGCACGGGGGCGGACGGAAGCTGCTTCGTGCCGGTGCTGCTGGGCGGGGATGCGAACGCTTACGGCATGGCCCGGTCGTTCTTCGAGGAGTACGGGGTGGCATCCCGCGTCGTCTGCAAAGGGGCCTTCCATATCTGTCGGCACAGCCGGCTGCTGTCGGTGGACGTGGTGGAGCCGCGCCTGGACGAGGACGGCGTGTTCGCGGAAACGCTTCTGGCTTTCGCGCGCCGGCTTAAGGCGCAGGAGCCGGGCAAGCGGCTTTTGCTGGTCTCCTGCGGCGACAACTACACGCGCTTGCTTGTGCGCCATCAGGAAGCGCTGCGGGGCGATTACGTTTTCCGCGTGGTGGGACCCGAGCAGTTCGAGCTGTTCTCCACCAAGGGGCGCTTCTACCGAACCTGCGAGCGCTTCGGGCTGCCCATCCCCGCCACCTGCGAGGTGACCCGCGAGCAGGCGCTCGGGGGATGGGAGCCGCCCTTCGCCTTTCCCGTGGCCGTGAAGCCCTCCGACGACGTGACCTACCGCCTGTGCTCGTTCGCAGGGAAGAAGAAGGCCTACGTGGCCCGCGACCAGGACGAACTTCGGCGCATTCTGGCTTCGGTGTACGATTCGGCCTACCGCGGGCCCATGATCGTGCAGGATTTCGTGCCGGGCGACGACAGCGCCATGCGCGTGGTGAACTGCTACAGCAACGGGCGCGGGCGCGTGACCATGGCGGTGCTGGGGCAGGTGCTGCTGGAGGAGCACACGCCCGAGGGCATCGGCAGCTACGGCGCCATCGTGACCGGCTACGATGACGAGCTGGTGGGGCGCATCCGTCGCTTCCTGGATGCCATAGGGTATGTGGGGTTCGCGAACCTGGACCTGAAGTTCGACCGGCGCGACGGCGCGTGCAAGCTTTTGGAGCTGAACCCCCGGCAGGGGAGGTCGAGCTACTTCGCCACGGCCTCGGGCGTGAATCTGGCGCGGCACTTGGCCGGCGACGCCGTCTTCGGGCGCGAGCTGCCCTTCCAGACGGCCCGTCCCCAGGACCAGGTGCTGTGGACCATGGTGCCGCTTTCGGTGATCGACGCCTACTCGATGGGCGAGGCGGCGGCGCGGGCCCGGCAGCTGAGGGCGCACGGGCGGGTACGGCGGTCGTACGTAAGCCCCGACGACCGCTCGGGCCTGCGGCTGCTGAGCTACCTGATGAACCAGCGCAACTACCGGCAGCAGTATGCGGCGTGCTTCGGCCGGCGCCACGTGGACGACTGAGGGCGGCCGGGAAGCATGGAGAAGCTGGGCATCATCGGGGGCATGGGGCCGGCCGCCACGGCACGGCTCATGGCTCGCATCGTTGATTTCACCTGGGCTGATTGCGACCAGGGGCATCTGGACGTGACGGTGCTGTGCCGTCCGCAGATCCCCGACCGCACGGCCTTTCTGCTGGGCGCGCCCGGAGCGGCGTCGTTCGTGGAACCCATGCGCCAGGCGGCCCGGCAGCTGGAGGCGCTGGGATGCACGGCGATCGCCTGCCCCTGCAATACCTCCCATGCCCGGGCGTCGGAGGTGGCGGCTGTGCTGGGACGGGCGCAGCTTGTGTCCATGGTGGGCGAGACGGCGCGGCTGCTGGCGCAGGCGGGATGCCGGAAGGCGGGGCTGCTGGCCACGGAGGGCACCGTGGCCACCGGGGTGTACGAACGCGCCCTGGCCCGCGCGGGCGTTGCCATGGCCGTTCCCGATACCGCTGGTCAGCGGCTGGTTTCCGAGGTCATCTACGGCGGCGTGAAGGCGGGACGTGCGCCCGGAGCGGAGTGCTTGGAACCCGTGTGCGCCGCGCTTTCCCGCCGCGGATGCGACGCGGTGGTGCTGGGCTGCACGGAGCTTTCCTGCCTGGGCGCGGACCCCGTCTGCGGCGGCGTGGAAGTGCTGGATGCCCTGGACGTGCTGGCGGTCGCCTGCGTGCGGGAATGCGGCGCTCCGCTTCGGGAGTCGGAGGTGGCACGGTCGTTTGCGCCCCGCATCGCGCAGACCGTGCTGGGGCGGGAGATGCGGGAGGCGCAACGGACCGAGTTGGCGCGGGAAGCGCGGGGTGGCGAATCGGATGCGTCGGTGCAGAAGGTGTTGGGCTGGGATAAGGCGGCGTCTCAGCAGGAAGCACGGCGCCGGGAGCAGGCTATGCAGGCACAGGAAGCGGAAGCGCAGGCCCCGGCCCTGCGGTGCGCATGAGGGAAAGGAAGGTGCGGGGCCGATGTGCGGATTCGCGGGCTTCGTGATGACGGGCGGCGGCTTCGACGCGTTGCGCGTGGTGGAGCGGATGGGGCGGCGCATCGCGCACCGGGGCCCTGACGACAGCAGCTGCTATACGGACGGGCGGATGGCGCTGGCCTTCCGTCGGCTTTCCATCATCGACCTTGCAGGCGGCCGCCAGCCCATCGCGAACGAGGACGGCACCTGCGTGCTGGTGCTCAACGGCGAGATCTACAACTACCGCCAGCTGCGCGACGAGCTGCGCTGTCGTGGCCACGTGTTCTCCACCGGATCCGACGCGGAAGTGGTGCTTCACGGCTACGAGGAGTACGGGCGCGCCGTCCTGGACCGGCTGCGCGGCATGTTCGCGTTCGCCATCTGGGACAAGCGGACGGAAACCCTGTTCGCGGCCCGGGACATCTTCGGCATCAAGCCGCTGTACTACTACCGCGACGGCGGCGAGTTCATGTTCGCGTCGGAGGTCAAGTGCTTCCTGGAGCATCCGCGCTTCGCGGCGCGCCTGCGGCCGGAGCTGGTGGCCGACTACCTGTCCTACGAGTACGTGCCCGGCGAGGACACGCTGTTCGAAGGCGTGCGCAAGCTGCTGCCGGCCCATTGGATGGAGTGGTCGCGGGGTAAGTTCGAAACCGGTTGCTACTACGACCTGGCCTTCCGTCCGGACGAGGGGCTGACCCTTGACCAGTGGGCCGAGCGGCTGGAGGCGGCCCTGGACGATTCGGTGGCGGCCCATCAGGTGGCCGACGTGGAGGTGGGCGCGTTTCTGTCCTCGGGGGTGGACTCCAGCTACCTGGTGGAGCGGGCGTGCAGCGCGGGCAGCCGCCTGCGCACCTTCTCCGTGGGCTATGCGGAAGGGCGTCTGAGCGAGCTTTCCGCAGCCCAGGGGTTCGCGCGGCATTTGGGCGTGGAGAACGTCGCCTGCACCGTTTCGGCGGAGGAGTTCTTCGACGCCATGCCCGACATCCAGTACCTCATGGACGAGCCGCTGCCGAACCCATCCGAGAACCCGCTGTTCTTCCTGGCGCAGAACGCGGCGCGGTCGGTGAAGGTGGTGCTGTCGGGCGAGGGGGCCGACGAGCTGTTCGGCGGCTACCCGAACTACCTGCAGGAGGGCCACGCGGCCGCCTACGAGCGCCGGGTGCCCCGCGCGGTGCGCTTGGCGTTGGGGCGGGCGGTCGCCGGGATGCCCCCGTTCAAGGGACGTCGCTTTCTGGTGCGCGGCGCCCAGGAGCCGTGGCAGCGCAACTCGCGGGCCGACTACGTGTTCGGCGCCCAGGAGCGCCTGCGCTACCTGGCCCCCGATCTGCGGCAGCTGGCGGCGGCGCGCCCGAGCCCCCAGGAGGCGTCGCGCGGCTACTTCGCCGAGGCAGCCGCCTGGGGAGCTGACCCGGTCACCCAGCTGCAGTACGCCGACATCAAGACGTGGATGCCCTACGACATCCTGCTGGAGGCCGACCGCATGTCCATGGCCCATTCCCTGGAGCTGCGCGTGCCCTACCTGGACCGCGAGGTGCTGGACGTGGCCCTGGCGATTCCCGTGCGCTACCGGGTGGCGGGGGAGACCTCGAAGGTGGCCCTGCGCGCTGCTGCGAGCCGCCGGCTTCCGACGGAGGTAGCCGGCCGCGAGAAGCTAGGCTTTCCCTCGCCTTTGGCCGGCTGGCTTCGACAGGAGCCCTTCCGCGACCGCGTGCGCGAGGCGTTCAGCGGCCCCGTTGCCCGCGAGCTTTTCGTCTCCGCCGAGCTTCTGCGCCTGGTGGACGAGCACTGCTCGGGCAAGGTGTCGCGCATGCAGCAGATCTGGTCGTTCTACAGCTTCATAGTCTGGTACGACCAGTTCCTCGGTCCCGCCGCCCAAGCGCGCCGCGTCTAGGGGATGGGCGCGACCCGCCGTGTTCGGTCTGCCGTGCTTCGCCGCGCTCGTCCGAGGTGAAGCGGCTCGGAGGAACGCGGCGGTGATGCTCTCGCGCGTTTCCTTCGGATTCGAATGGTTCCTGGATGGTTGCTGCTAGAATGGGCGCAAATGCAGCAGCGCTGACGGGAGGGTCGATGAACAGGGATGATCGCAGCTACGGGGCGTTTTGCCGAATCCTTCGGGAGGAGCTTCTGGAGGCTATGGGGTGCACCGAGCCCATCGCGATCGCCCTGGCCGCCGCACGCGCCCGCGACCTGCTGGGGACGCTTCCGACGGCGGTAGACGTGCAGGCGAGCGGCAGCATTCTCAAGAATGCGAAGAGCGTGGTCGTGCCCCATACCGGCGGCCTCAAGGGCATCGAAGCTGCCGTGGCCGCAGGCATCGTCGCGGGGCGCGCCGAGGAAGGGCTGCAGGTGATAGCCCGGGTCGCACCGGAGCAGCTGTGCGAGGTCGAGCGGTACCGCAGCGCCGTGCCCATCCGCGTGAAGCGCGCCGAAACCGACAACGACCTAGATATTACGGTGCGCGTTGAGGCTGCTGGTGGCGACGAGAGCTGTGGACATCGCGAGGCGGCCGTGCGCATCGCCCACACTCACACCGGCATTGTCGCCGAGCGGGTCGATGGCAGCGTGCTGTTCGGCGAGTTCCTCGGCGCAGTGGAGGTTCCGGTTCCTGCAAGCTCTTCTCAGGGTTCGCCGAGCTCTACCGGATGTTCCCGGGGCGACTCAGGAATCGCCTCCACCCAGGCTGGCGTTGCGGCAAACGACGAATGCATTCCGTGCGTAGTCGGCGCGGACGGGGCTGCCAGTGCCGACTACAGTTTGCTGAATATGCAAGCTATCTGGGATTTCGCGAACACGGTCGAGCTGGACGACGTGCAAGCGGTCATCGAACGCCAAATCGCCCGCAACAAAGCGGTCGCCGAAGAGGGGCTGCGGGGCCAGTGGGGCGCCAGCATCGGACGCGTCTTGCTGCGGGCTTACGGCTCGGACGTGAAGAACAAGGCGTGCGCGTGGGCTGCCGCCGGGTCGGACGCGCGCATGGGCGGCTGCGAGCTTCCCGTGGTCATCAATTCGGGTAGCGGAAACCAGGGCATCACCGTTTCGGTACCGTTGATGGTATATGCCGAGCAGCTGGGCTCCTCGGAGGAGGACCTCGTGCGCGCGCTGGTGTTCGCGAACCTGGCGGCCATCCACATGAAGCAGGGCATCGGGCGTCTTTCGGCATTCTGCGGAGCGGTTTGCGCCGGAGCGGCGGCCGGCGCCGGCATTGCGTTTCTGGAGGGAGACGGCTACGATTCGGCCATCCACGCCCTGGTGAATGCGTTGTCCATCGTGTCGGGCATGGTCTGCGACGGCGCGAAGCCCTCATGCGCGGCCAAAATCGCCTTCTCGGTGAACGCCGGCATCCTGGGCCTTGAGATGTACCGGGACGGCCAGCAGTTCTACGGAGGCGACGGCTTGGTGAAGAAGGGCGTCGAGAACACCATCGAGAGCATCGGCCGCTTGGGCCGCGACGGCATGGGCGCCACGAACGACGAGGTCATCCGCATCATGCTGGGAGCCTAGGCCCCGCCGCCCGAAGCTGCTAGCCCAGGTTAAGCCAGGTCTGCACGATGGGGACGTAGCCGCTGACCAGCACGATCACGATGAGCACGGGCAGCACGTAGCGGATGTAGGGGCGCGTCCATTTCGGGAAGGGGATGCCGCGACCGGTGTCGGCCTCGGCCAGAAAGCTGTCCCAGCCCCAGCCGCGCTTCGTGGTGCAGAACAGCAGGAACACGAGCGCGCCTACGGGCAGCACGTTGTTGGACATGAGGAAGTCCTCGATGGCCTGGATGTTGCCGATGCCCGGCACGTCCACGCCGGCCCACAGGTTGAACCCCAGCACGCAGGGCAGGCTGAGCACAGCCAGCGCCACGCCGTTGACGGCGCAGGCCTTCTTGCGCGACCAGCCCCACTGGTCCATGGAGAAGCTCATGATGTTCTCGAACACGGCGATGACCGTGGAGAGCGCCGCCGAGCTCATGAACACGAAGAACAGCGCCCCCCACAGCTGTCCCGCGGGCATCTGGTTGAAGACGCTCGGCAGCGTGATAAACACGAGCCCCGGCCCCGACCCCGGCTCCACCCCGAAGGCGAAGCAGGCAGGGAAGATGATGAGCCCGGCCATGATGGCCACCAGCGTGTCCAGCCCGGCGATGCGCACGGCCTCGCCGGTGAGCCCGTAGCGTTTGTCCACGTAGCTGCCGAAGATCGACATCGACCCCACACCCACCGACACGGTGAAGAACGCCTGGCCCATGGCCGCCAGCACCGCGTCAGCGAAGGTTCCCGGCCCCCCTTCGAAGAGCTTGCCGAAGTCGGGCAGCAGGTAGAAGGCCAGGCCCTCGCCGGCGCCCGGCAGCGTGACGGCGCGGATGCACAGGGCGGCCAGCACCACGAACAGGGCCACCATCATCACCTTCGTGATGCGCTCCACGCCGTTGCGCAGCCCGGCGCGGGTCACCAGCACGCCGATGGCCACCACAACCAGCATGAACGCCGTCATCAGCAGTGGGTCGGCCAGCATCCCGTCGAACACGCCCTCCACCTGGGCCGCGTCCAAACCGTTGAAGGTGCCGGTCAGGCTGAACACCATGAAGGCCAGCATCCAGCCGGCCACCGTGGTGTAGAACATCATGAGCAGGTAGTTGCCGAACAGGGCGATCCACTTGAAGCGGTGCCACTTGGCGCCGGCCGGCTCCAGCGCGTCGAAGCTGCGGGCGACGCCCTTGTGGCTGGCGCGGCCCACGGCGAACTCCATCACCAGGATGGGCAGGGCGAACACCACCAAGAACAGCAGGTACATTACCACGAAGGCGGCGCCCCCGTACAGGCCCGTGATATAGGGGAAGCGCCAGACGTTTCCCAATCCGATGGCGCAGCCGGCGCTGATGAGGATGAATCCCAGCCGGGATCCGAAGGTTTCTCGGGCCATGAGGTGCTTTTCCTTCTGTTGTCGTCGGCCCTGGGCGCTGCGGGCGCATCCGGGCCGCGGTTCTGCGGAGAGACCAGTATAGACGAAGAGCCGAAATCCCTGTAGCGTCGTTGCGCAAAGGCTACCGATGATAGGTTTCGGCAATTGGACGCCCCAGCATGCAAGACCCGTACCCCTTTGAGACCCATGCTTTTTCCAGGGATGTGAAAATTTGGAATAGAATTCTAAATTTTCACATCCTATTCCTCGTCGTCGATGACCTGGGCGTCCGTTACTTCCTCGCCGGGGTCGGCCGTCTCGTCGTCCCGCGTTTCGGCATCCTTCGCGGCTCGGGCCTCGTCCAGCAGGGCCTTCATGGTGGGGTTCTTGCGGGTCAGGCGCTTTACTGTGAGCTCGTCTGCCTTGTCGTTGGCAAGCCTCAGCTGGTTCTCGCTGCCGATCAGGGCCTCCTTGATCTTCTGCAGGTGGTCGATGGACTTGTCTATCTCGTCGATCGCCTTGCGGAACTTCTCCGAGGCCAGGCGGTAGTTGCGCCCGAACTTGTCCTTGAACTCAGCCAGCTGGTCCTCGAAGTTCGTCACGTCGATGTTCTGCTGGCGCACCAGCTGCAGCTCCTTGCGGTAGGCCAGCGACGAGAGGGCGGCATTGCGCAGCAGCGTGATGATGGGGATGAAGAACTGGGGGCGGATGACGTACATCTTCTCGTAGCGGTAGGATACGTCGGTGATGCCGGCGTTGTACAGCTCGCTCTCCGGTTCCAAAAGCGACACCAGCACCGCGTACTCGCAGCCCTTCTTGCGCCGGTCGGCGTCCAGCTTCTTGAAGTGCGACTCGTTGGTTTTACGGTGGGTGGAGTCGTCGGCCTCGTTCTTCATCTCGAACATGATGGAGACGATCTCGTTGC
>DBFAWQ010000196.1:0-4674 GCA_048242115.1 Eggerthellaceae bacterium | reverse complement strand
CGGCCCGAGCCGACGTCGCCCCTCGCTTCTTCCGACCGTTCGCCCAGCTGAGCATAGGCGTCGAAGGCGAAGAACATCATGCAGACGGCATAGGGCAAGCAGATCGTCTGCAGGAGCCTGAGCATCCATCGGCCGGACAGGCACAGATGCAGGGACAGGATGCAGGCTAGGGCCGTGAGAAGCACGATGCCGGCCCAGATAGGGATGGCTCGCTTGGGCCGACGCATGGTCAGCATGGCGCACGCCCCCGTTGCAGCCGCCAGAAGGGCGAGCGATGCGAGGAAGTCGGCCTTGGCGGTCTGGTTTGTCCGCACGAGCGACACGCCCAGGTCCACCGCCTCGCCAAGCGAGGGCTGCACCTCGCGGGTAAGGGGAGAGGTCACGATGGCCTTAAGGTTGTCGGCGTCGATGGCCTCGTCTATGTAGATGAGGGAGGAGGCTATCCGGTACACCTCCTGGCTCCAGCCATTCTCCTCGTAGAGCGCGGGCTGGTCGGCGAAGCTGGGGTGCGGATGGTCCTGGAATTCCGCACGCCATTGGTTGTAGTCGTCGTAGCCGGCGTTGTCGCCCAGGGTGCGAATCAGATGGTCTCCCCCGTAGAAGGCCACTGCGATAATGGCGGCAATGGCGAAGACCGACCCAAGCCGCAGGCCGAACCTGCGCAGCAGGATGCCCGGACGGTACGCTTTTGAGTAAACGATGAACCGGACCAGCGACGATGCCCAGAAGGCGAAGGCGCAGTAGCCGACCGACTTGCGTTCGACGGCGGCCAACACCACGAAGACGGCGGATGCGACCAAAGCGGGCGCAATCTTGCGGGCCGCGGCCTCCTCGAGGGGCAGCGAGTAGGCCAGCGCACAGGCGGCTGCCCCGAGGAGGGCCGCCGTGGTGGTGAACTGCATTCGCTGGACGGGGTACAGGAACAGGGCGACGAACAGCACGGCGAAGAAGGCCCCCACCACCAGCGCGGGCGCCCCGGCGGCTCTTCCCCTGCGCAGCATGCTTCCCAGGATGGCCGTGAGGCTCGCGAAGATCATGAGCACCATGACCACGGAGTACCACTGTACGAAGGGCATCGCGGTGGCAAGGGCGGCGATGAGCGCCCCGAACACGGAGTTGTAGAAGGTCAGCTGGAAGTAGGGATGCCCCGTCTTCTCGCCGGCCAGGGTCATCATCACGTTGTAGTCGTCCACCGTGTCGAACACGATGCCGCGCACCGCGGCCACGGCCGCCATGAGCAGCAGCACGGCTATTCCCGCGACGGCGTACGGGTGCCTGTCCGGCCGAAGCAGGCGGGGGGCGCTCAGGCGAGGCAACGGGCCGCCTCGGCGTCGTCGAACCAGGGCACGAGCATGTCCTCGCCATCGGCGCTTCTCACCGACAGCGCCTCTTTGGCCTTGCGCAGGTCTTCGAGCAGCGACTCCTTGTCGGCGCCAGCCAGGTAGATGCGGGCCAGCGCCTGGTCCAGGGTTCCCATCCTGCCCACCTCGTCCCCCTCGTGCAGGTAGACGATCGAGTCGACGTATGAGGGAAGACCCTCGATGGCGTCGAGCCCGCTGACGCTCCCCACTGCTCCTGCCCTTAGCAACGGCACGAGGACGCAGGCGGGGGAGTCGAAGCGGGCGTTGTCGCATGCGGCGGCGTCCCACGGGCCGAAGGGCTGCCCCAGGGCATAGCGGATGTGCATCTCGCACTGGTCGATCCCGTTCAGGTGCCGTATCAGCAGGAAGCCTGCGCCCCCTGTCATCCGCAGGCCCATCTCGAAGAACCGCAGCTGCCCCTGCGAGACGATGCCCTGGAGCATGAACGACCCCTGGCGAAGGCCCAGCAGCTCGACGAGCCTCTGCACGCTTTCGGCGGCCTGTTCCTCGTAGAGGTCCAGGTACCGGGACGGAAAGACGTAGAGTTGCGGTTGCGGTGCAAGCCCGATTCCTTCGCCTCTCTGGGGCATCGTCAGCCGGTCGGCCATAGCGGAGAGGCTCGCGCGTCCATCCTGCACCGTGAAGTACAGGTATACGTCGTCCCCTTCCAGAAACTCCTCGACGATGCACCGCCCGGATGGAGAGGTCTCGCGCGCCCTTTCGACGCACCCGGCAAGGTTGGCCGGGCCGTCGCAGACGCTTATGCCGCGACTGCTGTAGCAGTCGGCGGGCTTGACGATGAGCGGGTAGGGAAGGGACGCCGTATCGACGCTGTCGAGGTTGTCGGCGTTCCAGGACTGCGCAACGGGCATGCCGCAGGCCCGAGCGTCCTCTTTGAACGACAGCTTGCTCAGGGTGCGCGAGAACTGCTCGGCGCTTGCGTAGCAGGGCAGCCCCAGTCGTTCGCAGAGCTTGGCTGCCGGCACCAGGTTCACGTCCACTGCCCCTGGGAACACGCCGTCAACATGCTCGCGGCGGCAAAGCTTCTCCAAGGCGTCCACGTCGGTGGTGCTCACGGTGAAGGCCCTGTCGGCAGCAGCCTTGGCGGGGGCGTCCTCGTTCCAGTCGGTGCATAGCACCGTCGCACCCAGTTCGCGAGCCTTTTCGATGACCTTGATCATCAGCGGATATCCGCCGAGAACGAGCAGCGTTTTCCCGTGCAGGTCCATCGAGGGCGACGCTGGCTATCGGTCTCCGTCCGGCGCGTCCTGGTCCTGGTTCGAGATCAGGAGCAGGTGCTGGCCGTACTTGGTCTTGTTGGAGCGGTGCGAGGCGATGTACTTGAGCTGCTCGCGGTCGATGTAGCCCTTGCGGTAGGCTATCTCCTCGATGCAGGAGATGTAGATGCCCTGGCGCTTCTGGATGATGCTGACGAACTCGGCGGCCTCCAGCAGGCTGTCGTGGGTGCCGGTGTCCAGCCACACGCAGCCGCGGGAGAGCCTGTGCACGTACAGGCGCCCGGCGTCCAGGTAGGCCTGGTTGACGCTCGTGATCTCCAGCTCGCCGCGGGGGCTCGGCCGGATGCCCCTCGCGATCGCGGGGGCCCCGCCGTCGTAGAAGTAGAGCCCCGGGACGGCCAGGTTGCTCCTCGGGAAGTCGGGCTTCTCCTCCAGGGACAGCGCGTGGCCGTCCGCGTCCATCTCGACCACCCCGAAGGCCCGCGCGTCGTCCACCGGGTAGCCGAACACCACGGCGCCGGCCACCCCGGACTCCACCTTCTCGCGCGCCTCGGAGAGTATCCCCGACAGGCCCGCGGCGTAGAACACGTTGTCGCCCAGGATGAGGGCCACAGGCTCGCCCTGGGCGAACCCCTCGCCGATGGTGAGCGCCTCGGCCAGGCCGCGCGGCTCGTCCTGCGCCGCGTAGCTGAACGACATGCCGATGTCGGAGCCGTCGCCCAGGAGCGCCTCGAAGGAGGGCAGGTCGCGGGGCGTGGATATCACCAGCACCTCGCGGATGCCCGCCAGCATGAGGGTGGACAGCGGGTAGTAGATCATGGGCTTGTCGTAGATGGGCAAAAGCTGCTTGGAAACGGCGCGGGTCGACGGGAACAGGCGCGTCCCCGAGCCCCCGGCCAGTATGATCCCCCTCATCGGGCGCCCCCGTCCTCGGCCGCAAAGCGCCGAAACGCGAAAAGCCCGGCCGCGACGGCCAGGCTTCCATAACCCACGTTATCAGACATCTTTTCTATGGTTCCCGGATTCAAAATCGGTTACTCGCGCTTTTGGACGATCTCCAAGCCCAGCTTTATGTTCTTGATTCGGCCGCAGATGCTCATTTCCAAATAGGCGAGCCTTTTGTGCCGGTCGATCTTCTTGATCAACCCGCTATGTCCCATGAGCGGGCCCTTGAGGATTATCGTCCGGTCGCCTTCGATGATGCCGCTGGAGCAGTCGATGATGCGGTGGCCGGGCGCGCAGAACGCGTTGAGAAACGTCACTTCGGAGTCGGTGAGAGGAAGAAACATATCGTTGTTGCCGAGCAGACGGGTGAACTTCGGGATCCTGTAGAGAACGTCCTTGATCTTGTCCGGATGACGAGTATCGACGAACACGTAGCCGGGCAGAAGGATCTCCTTGCGTGCAACCCATTCACCTTGGATGCGCTTCATGACCTCGTATTGAGGTACGAAAAGCTCCTTGATGAAGCACTCGTCCCGGTAGGAGTCGATAAGCGACAGAACCTTGCGCTCCTGACCGCCTACCGTCTGCACCACGTACCACATGTCATTTCCCCCATCGAGAAAACGAGCATGGCTTCGCAACGGCGAAAGCCATCGTCAACAACGATATTCATTCTCTCGAGCGACCCGAAACGCGCACCCAGCGACGATTCCGTTACCCTCGGAGTGTGAGGCCTCCGTTGGAGGACCCCGATGTCCCCGGCTCGAATACGGCCGAACACATCGACTGTCTATGTTAACGCTACGGCGTCGAGTTAGGCAACCGATGCACAAATTCTTAAGACGGGCGGCCCTATGCGCCGGACGGACGTTCCCGATTAGGGCGCCTGCGCCTCCGCCCTCGGGCATATGTACCTAGAAACGGACAGGCATTTACTTAATCGTCCCCTGGTCTCGCAACATCATCGGCGGCTCTTCCGCATGCACTCTGTTCGATCGCGCCGCTCCGAGAATGTCTGATAACGTGGGTTATGGAAGCCTGGCCGTCGCGGCCGGGCTTTTCGCGTTTCGGCGCTTTGCGGCCGAGGACGGGGGCGCCCGATGAGGGGGATCATACTGGCCGGGGGCTCG
>DBFAWQ010000195.1:0-10569 GCA_048242115.1 Eggerthellaceae bacterium | reverse complement strand
GGACAAGCGCGTCCTTCGCCACGGAGAATTGGCGGGGCAGCGTGCCGAAGCTCAGCACCTCCAGGTTCGTGAGCGTGGCGCCGTCGAAGCTTTCAAGCAGCGCGTTCTCCTGCGAGCTCAGGAAGCGCAGCTCGGACGCGCCTTGGCAGAAAAGGGCCTTGGGAGCGCCGCCCACGGTCAGCCAGCGGAGGTGCTTGGCCTGGGTGGCATCCACCTGGGCAAGGACGAGGCGCGGGTCGGCCGCCAGCGATTCCGGCGCGCAGAGGTTCGCGTACACCACGGGCTCGCCGTCGATGGTGCCGGGGATGACGACGGACTCGCCCGCGTTCACCGTGCATCCCACGATGTAGACGCCGTGGCCGCAGCTGTAGCCTTTGGCCAGGTCGAACCCCCCTTCGGATACGATGGCGAACCCGTCGCCCGGAAGCGTCTCGTAGGTGCCGCCGGATGCGCTGGCGCTGGGATTGCCGCTCTTCACGTCTGCGATGTTGTTTCCCAGGCCGGTCACGTAGTCGCCCACGGCGTAGCGGAAGTACTCCTTGGCCGTCGGTTGCTGCGCGGCGCCGGGTTTTGCGGGGTCGGCCGGCTTGACGGGGTCGGTGTAATCGGGAATCCACTTGCCATCGGCGCCGACGTAGCAATCGCCTATCCATTGGCTGCGAAGCATGGCTCCGCTGGCCCCCACGTAGTAGTCGCCGACCCAGCGGCTCTCGGCCATGGCGCCCGAGGATTCCAGGTAGTACCATTCGCCGCCGATCCACCGCCAGCCGGTTTCCATGGCCCCCGAGCTGGGGTTCAGATAGTACCACGTGCTGTTCGCCAGCTTCCAGCCGGTGGCCATGGCGCCGCTGCCGGGGTTGAGGTAGTACCAGGCTCCGTTCACCTGGACCCACCCCTCGGCCATGGCTCCCGACGAGGTCAGGTAGTACCAGGTGCCGCCAAGGTCCAGCCAGCCGGTCTGCATGTATCCCGAGCCGTCGAAGTGGTACCACTTGCCGCCGATGAGCTGCCAGGAGTTCGTGGGGTAGGTGCCGTCGGCCCAGGAGTACCACCAGCGGTCGCCGCTCCTCTCCCAGCTGTTCGCATGCCACGCCCCCGACGAGTCGGACCAGTTCCACTCGCCGTTCACCTTGTACCAGCCGGTGGCCATGGCGCCGCTGTCCGGATAGAGCCAGTACCACGTGCCATCCAGGTCCAGCCAACCCGTGGCCATCCAGCCCCAGGAGTCGAACCAGTGCCATTCCCCGTTGATGTGCTCCCAGCCCGTAGCGTAGCCGCCGTCGTCGTAGGCGTACCACCACGCGCCGTCGCCGCCTTCCCAGCGGCCCGATTCGGCATAGGCGCTGGTGGCTGTGCCGAACACCAGGCAAACGGCGACGAGGGCGCCGGTCGCCAGCAGCGAGAAGCCGCGCGAAAGGAGGCCGCGGATGCCGGCCGAGGGCTCCCATGCAGCCTCATCGGGGTTTGCGTTCGGCCGAGGTTCTGAAGCTGCCTCCAAAGCGGGGCTCATGATTCCGCAGGGAATCGCGTCTGCTGCCAGGGTCGCGCTGAAAGTCGGTCGCGCTGCGTGGATAGCCGAATTGGTCATGATGTCCTCCCGTCCTCTGCGTCCCGTCGCGTGCGTGCTGCTTCGCAGGGGATGCAGTCCGATTCTTGCAGGAGGATTGCCGGCGGCCTACCTCATTTCGCCGCCGTTAGCTGGCTGTGAACAGTTCGCTTCCCAATCGGGACCGAAAGGTGAGCCTACTAGTCTGCTATGTGTGGATATCACGATTCAGCCATAGAGACGTGGCCGAAAAGCCTCTCGTGCGACGCATAACAGGCTTTTCGACCATCTAGCTAATAGGGCTATCATCTGGGAAAACATCGTATAATCCCAGGTCAGAAGCGATGTTTGAAAAGTCTCTCGTGCGAAGTTGCCTTCAGCTCGCCCGCAGGGCGAAGCTGTCCGGCGCCTCGCCTGCTCGCTCCAGCTGCCAGCGCGTGGTGCAGCTTTCCCGCACGAGCGCCTCGTCGTGGGAGACCAGCACCACCGCCCCCTCGAAGGCGCATAGCAACCCTTGGAGCGCCTCGATGGACGCGACGTCCAGATGGTTCGTCGGCTCGTCCAGCACCAGCAGGTTCGGTTCGGCCAGCAGCAGCTCCGCCAGAATGAGCTTGCGCATCTCGCCGGGACTGACGTCCGCGCCGTCTACGATGCGCGCGGGGTCGGAATTGAGCCTGGCCACGTGGGAGAGGATGCGCCCGCGGTCCTTCGGCGTGCAGGCCGTCAGCTGCGCGAGCGCTCGCATCCGCTGCTCGGAGCCCACGTCCTGGGGAACGAAGGCGGTGCGCACGGTGCCGGGGACGCAGCCGAGCAGGTGGCTGACTAGGGTGCTCTTCCCTGCGCCGTTCGCGCCGACGATCGCGATATGGTCGGCAGGGGCAACCCACAGCTCGGGAATCGTCAGCGAGAAGGACTCGCGGCGCAGCACGCCGGCCTCCAGGTGGCAGACGGTTTTCGCGGCGGCGCGGACTCCCACCAGCTCGAACTGGTAGTCGTAGCGCTTCGAAACCTCGGCGGCGGCCAGCTTCGATTCTGCGGCGGAAAGCCGGCTGGCCATGGCGGCAGAGGCCCTTCCGGCTACGGCGTCCTTGCTGCTCACCTTGGCCCGGCCCAGCCGTTCGCGCGCGTCGCTGTCGCGCTTGTCCACGGATCGGGCGCTCAGGCGGCTCTTCGACCGTCGCGCCTCCTGGTTGCGCCGCGCCGCTTCCTTGCGCAACCGGTCGGCTTCGGCGCGGGCCTGCTGCCGGTCGCGCAGGGCCGCCGTGCGCTCGTTTCGAGCGGCGGCCATGGCCTTCGAGTAGCCCCCGGGCCTCATAATTGTCGCTCCGTTTTCGAAAACAAGGCACTGACCAGCGATGCTGTCCAGCAGGTCGCGGTCGTGGGAGATGAGCAGCCCGATGCCCTTGAAAGCGGGAAGCGTCCGGGCCACGACGCGGCGGCTCGGTGCGTCCAGGTTGTTGGTGGGCTCGTCCAGCACCAGCAAATCCGGCTGGCTCCACAGGCAGCAGGCAATCTGCAGCCGCTTCTGCTGGCCGCCGGAGAGGGTTTCGAAGCGCCAGGGCCAGTCGTCCTCGATGCTCAGCAGCGTGCGCAGCTCCACGGCATCACGGCTCCAGTCCGAAGCGAAATCGTCGAGCGCGTCGGGTCGGATGGAAGAGTCCTGCGGGCAGTAGCTGCTGAAGAGCCGTGCTGGCGAAACGGTACCTTCGTCAGGCATGATCAGTCCGCATGCGATATGCGCGAGTGTGGTCTTGCCGCATCCGTTGTCTCCCACAAGACCGGTCCATCCAGCGGGAAACGTTGCGGTCACGTTGGAAAGCGCCGGCTGCGCAGCGCCCGGATAGCTGTAGCTTACGCGGTTAACGGTAAGAACCATGAGGGGCCTCCTGTCTCATGACGGAGGGCCGCGTTAGGTGCGAGCGGAATGCTGTGCTGCACAAGAATGCGCAGTTCAACCACGGAATGATAGAGCAAGGGAAAAGCGGTCGGAAGCAAAGCGATGCGGCACCGGATAACGCGACCCGAACGGAATCGTCGTGTTGAGTGCCCGAACGGGCATCGCTAGTTCTTCATGCACCCGGCCTTTCTCGAGGCTGCGCTTGCCAAAGGCCCAGCCGTTACGGTGAAGGGGATTATAGCACGAGTGTCATTCCCGCACACGAAAGCGCAACCGCCTAGCCGAAAACGCCGGATGGAGCGTTTTCGCGAAGGGAAACATCGCACAACTCAAGTTTCGTCCACTTCGATGCCCCAGGACCGGGACTACCTGCACCGGATCGACCCGCGCGTGCCGGTGGAGGAGGTCGCGGAAACGATGGCGCAGCTCATCGCCGAGGGGAAGATCGCCCACTGGGGGCTTTCCGAGGCCGATGCCGACTCCATCCGTCGCGCCCACAAGGTGTGCCCGCTGACGGCCGTGCAGAACCGCTACTCCATGATGGCCCGCTGGTACGGCGAGCTGTTTCCGCTTCTGGAGGAGCTGGGCATCGGCTTCGTGGCGTTCAGCCCCCTTGCGAACGGCGTGCTGACCGGGGCCTACGGCGCCGACGCCAACTTCCAGGCGGGAACGGACTACCGGGCCGCCATGCCCCAGTTCTCCGCCGCGGCCCACGAGAGGAATCGGGCGCTCTTCCAGCTGCTGGAAAGCCTGGCGCAGCAGCACGGCGCCACCATGGGCCAGATCTCGCTGGCATGGATGCTGTGCAAGAAGCCTTTCATCGTCCCCATCCCCGGCACGCGAAAGCGCAGTCGCCTAGCCGAAAACGCCGGAGCCGCCGCCATCAAGCTCATGCCATCGGAAGTGCAGTCCATCGACGAGGCTCTGGAAGCGATGCCCATGTCCGAAGTCTTCGGCGGCAGTGCTATCCGCGCATAGGGGGCGGGGCTGTCCTCAACGGCTTTCGGCGAACTCCTTTACTCGTTTGGCGCAGAGGTCCGAGAGGGTTCCGAAGTCCCCCCTTCTGGTTCTTGAGCTTCTTGACCCAGTTCGGGCATTCAAGCGGACAGAGGCTGTTCGGAGATGGGGGGGTTTCGGGCAATCTTGTATTGGCGAATCGATTATCGCCAATACAACTCTATAGGGGACCATGCGAAACCGTCAGCCTCGCCCGAAAGGGTTCCATCGATGCATTCCTTCACAAGCTGTTCTGCAGCATGGATATTTCGGTACTCTTCCGGCAGCCGAGCCTCCAAGGCTAGCCTTTCGTATGTGCGCATATAGTTTGAAGCCCAAGTGTCCGGAATGCGGAAAGCGTCGATAGACTCCATTTTCCGTAGTCGTCGTTCGAGGTCGATCTTTTGCGACAGCTCTCGGCCACTGAAGGACTCGGTGGTTAGGTAAACTATCAGGTCTACGAGGTCCCTGACTCTGCTCGATGTTCTTCCCTCGGGGTATATCTGCATGGTTGCGCAAACTTTGTCTGCAATGGCGCTCGTTACGGGGTAGACGAGATAATCGAAGATGGGAAGACCCTTTACTTTGAGCCTGCTTGCAGGAGTGATAATGTCGGCATCGTCGGAAATGACCTGGCTTACGACGAGATCAACTGATATGTCGTTCATGCGTTTGGTTCCGCCTAGGACAGGGGTGAACACGACTCTGTACCCATCGCGATACTCCCGGTCTTTCGCGATTTTCTCAGCCGATACAAATCTGAATTCGAGAAAATCACCCAAATCGACACTGGCAAGACGTTTGAGTTCGGAAACGGCCTCCTCCAGGTCGACACCCCTGAAAAGAAAATCTGTATCGCGCGTGTGTCGCGCATTGACCGTTCGCGCCAACATTCCGCGTCCTCCTTTGAGCACGAACGATGGATTTGGCTCGCTAAAGATGCGTTCAAGGAATCTGTCGTGGTAGTAGTTTTGGAGAGCTTGGCCGATATCTTGGCCCGACTTACGGGCAGCCTCCTTCACAGCCATTTCGAGAGCGCCGGGCGTTTTGTAGCCGTTATCATTCATCGCTGTTGTCTTTCTGGTTGGGCTTCTCGTCGCAGCGAGTTTCTGCAGTTTCGTCGGTTGTGCCGAGGGAATGCTGCTCGGTGATTCGACTCCAGTCCCTGCCGTTGCGCAATTCTCTCAGCCAGTCGATTGGTTGGAGGCTTGCTCCCAGGTTCGGAATGGTGAGTATAGTCGCTACCGGTGCTAGCTCCTGATATAGTTCCGAGAGTCGCCTCGTGGCGTCGTTGTTGATGAAGGCGCTGCGAGTGAGCGTCTGCAACGGTTTTGCAGCCTCTTGGAGGCTCGAAATTATCCCTGGCGGGAGCGCTGAGTCTAAAGTCTCTTGTATTCGGTCTAGTTTTTGCAACAGCTCGCTGTGGCTGTAGGAGGACGAGAGTGTCCGCGCTAGCATCTTCCCGGCGTTTTCCAGCTGAATGTTTGCGGCGTTGCGGGCGATGAGGTCAGCTGCGAATGATTCGCCGTCGTTTTTGCGGAAACCGTTCCGGAAGGCGAGGGGGGCGAGGAGCTGGGACAGGCGGTCTCGATTGAAGACGTGCCCCTTCTTCCGGCTTGCGTCGCTCATGAATTTGTCGACAAGGTCCGGGTCTTCATGGGACTTTATCAGGTCGTACACAGTTCGCTCAATATTCGTTACAGGCAGCCCGTCGATGAAGACCACGTCTGCCTCGTCGACAGGACGCTGCAGGTAGCGCATGTCCTCGCGGTTCGTTTGCTTACGCTGGTTCACCGCGAAAGTATACGGCGAAGCGTAGAAGTCACCGACGCCGTGCATGGCCGCTGCGGTCCTGCCTGAGACAACCGTATCGAAAGGTCGCTTCTTCAGGCGCTTGAACGCGAACTCTTTCGGGTATACCGAAAGCCATGCCGCCTTGACGCCAGCCGAGCTCGTTTCTTCCCCTGTGGCGAAGCGGTACGCGCCATAGCCGATTGGTTCGATCTTGCCGCTGCTGACCATGCGCGATACTTGGTTGCGTCGCACGCCGAGCTCCTGCGCTTGTGCGGTCGTGAACAGCCCCCACTGGGAAACAGCAAGGTTTTCAAGCTCGGTCATATTAAGTGACTTTTTCATCTTCTTCCGTATACATACATGTAAACAATAATAGATTAATTGTAGACTCACGCATTGTGGAACGCAAGGGGTTGGTTGTTGCCGAGTGCCGGTCAGCCAAAAATAGCTGGCAAGTGCCACTCGATATTCGTCCTTTTGTTGGAAGTTCTATTCGCGCACGAGGAAACGGAAAGCCGTCAATCGTCCTATAGCCCCGATAGGCAAAGAGGGAAACCATTAAACAAAAAAGCCACCCGAGGGTGACTGTGAATTTGGTCGCGGGAGCTGGATTTGAACCAACGACCTCCGGGTTATGAGCCCGGCGAGCTACCAGACTGCTCCATCCCGCACTGTAAGCTGCTTCCCAAAATGCTCGCCTTGAAAAGCTGCAAGAAAGAATACTACACCGTCGCGAAGCAAGATGCAAGAACTTTTTTGCCAGCCCGTTGCAGCACGGCGTTTGTCTTTCGCTGTTGAAAATCTGTTGCCAAGGGGAAAGCGGGCTGCAGCCGTGCCTTCGCGAATGCTTAGTAGAATGCTCATGCGAAGTCGAGGACGCTTCGGTTCGCGCGACCGGGCGCAGAGCAGAAGAGATGAAGGTGTGAGGATTATGAGCAAGAAATCGCAGAAGCCGAACCAGTTTACCGCGACCGCGTTCTTCCAGAAGCTGAAGGGGAGCACTCTGTTGCAAGCGGTGCTGCTGATCGCTTTGGGGCTGCTGTTGCTGCTGATGCCCCAGACGGCCACGCTCACCTGCGTCTACGTGATGGGCGCCTACTGCGCGATTATGGGCGCGTTCACGCTGATTCAGTATGCGCGGCTGGGCGACGCGCGCTCCCTCGCTGGAAACGTGCTCATCACGGGCATCGGATACCTGGTGGCGGCCCTGATCATCTTCGTGTTCCCGCAGCCTATCGCCAGTGTGTTCTCGTTCCTGCTGGGCGTGCTCATGGTGATCGGCGGCCTGGTGAACGTGGTCCGCTCCATCGAAATGCGCACCTATCCGGGCAGCGGCTGGGTGCCCATGCTGGTCATCGGCGCCTTGGTGGCTGTCGGTGGCGTGGTCGTGGTGGTCAACCCCTTCGACACCACGGTGGCCCTTGTCATGGTGCTGGGCGCCCTGCTGGTGGCGAAAGGCGCCAGCGACCTGGCCATGGAGATTCTCTTCTCCCACGCCCTGAAGGAATCCCCGCAGGTGTAGGGTCCGCAGCATTCGCTCTCTTCGGAAACCGCTCGGCCCTGGGTTCTGCCAGGTCCGGGCGGTTTCTTTCTGGCGCGTCCAACATGCTGCGCTTCATGGTATCCTGACCCTATGAGCGCGCAATCACATAGTACTTCCAGCATCTCGGAGAACGCGAGCGTCGCGAACGCCCCGGGCGGTTCGGGCGCGCCGGCCTACACCACCATCGCTGAGCGGGCGGTGGGGGAGTACGAGGAGAAGAAGAGCCGCTTCATCGCCTCGCTGGCGCCTGTGCAGTCCGAGGCCGAGGCGCTGGCCTTCCTGGAGGAGGTTCGCGCGGCGAACCGCATGGCGCGTCACAACGTGTACGCCTACGTGCTGCGATGCGCCGATGGGCCAGGTGCGGGGGAGAGGCCATCTGCGGGTGTGCCGGGGGCGCTGGGCGACAGTGCGGAAGCTGGCGCCAAGGCCTCGAGCCCCCCGGGCGGTGCAGCCCGCGCCTTCGATGCTGCCCCCAGCGCTCCTCGTATCCGCTATTCGGACGACGGCGAGCCGCAGAAGACGGCGGGTCTTCCCACGCTCCAGGTGCTGCAGCATGCGGGACTTTCCGACGTCGTCGCCGTGGTGACGCGCTATTTCGGCGGCACGCTGCTGGGGACGGGCGGTCTGGTGAGGGCCTACACCCAGGCAACCCAGGCGGCCGTTGCGGCGGCGCGGCTGGTGGTGGTGTCGCGCTGCGTCGACCTGACGGTGCGCACGGGCTACGCAAACTACGAGCCGCTGCTGCGCGTGGCCTCCGACGCCGGCGCCAAGGTGCTCGACACGGTCTACGATGACGCCGTCACCTTGCACCTGCGCATGCTCGACGGCACCCAGGAGGGCTTTCTGCGAAAGCTTACGGAAGTGGAGCGTGGCCGCGAGAACGTCCAGGTGAGCTCCCCCTTCGACGCCCCGTTCTAGAGTGCACAGCCGAACGTCCCCTCGACACATTTAGAGTGCACAAGTGGAGGGTTTTACGCAAATTCCCGTCAAACCCTCCACTTGTGCACTCTTCGCAGGGGCTGGCGGGGTGCGTCGGGAGACGACACGCCCTAGCGATAGAACAGCGGGCCGAACAGCAACTGCGAGGGGTCGTCCACCACGGTGCCGCCCAGGGTGAGCACGCCGTGGTCGTAGAACGACGAGGTGAACACGCGCCAGTTGAAGCCGGACGCCGCGTAGCCCACGAACACAAGGGCCAGCCCCGCCAGCACCAGCCCTAGGCATACGCGCAGGAAGGCGGAAGGCTCAGCGGCGCGGTGGCTGGTGGAAACGGTTGGGGCGGCATCCGCAGCAGTGCTTCCACCAGAAGAATCGGCGCATGCCGCGTCAGCGCAACCGCCTTCCCGGCGCTTCCGCCATGCTCTCCGCAGCGTACTCCCCAGTTTCGCGAAGCCCTTCCGCTGCACGCGCCAGGCCCAGCTCGTGAGCGCTTTGCACCCCTTCAGCACCCAAATACCCAAACCAAATGCGAAGCAGCTGTAGCCTAACTGCACTAGCGTATAGGGGATGTCGCCCACCTGCAGCCCCCATATGACGAACAGCAGGCACGCCGGCGAGGCGACGGTCAGCGAGATGCCCACGATCCAGCAGGCGAGCACCAGTATCCACGCTACCAGCACCAACGCGGCGCCAAGTATCGCCACCATCAAGACCAAGGCTGCGGCGATAATGACCAGTCCCAGCGCCACCGCCGCCACGCAAAGCGCCACGGGCGATGCCGGCACCACGCCCACCCACTCCATAGGGGTAAGCCGCCCCTTTCGCAGCCGCCGCCAGAACGACTCAGGCTTCGCGGGGGTCGAGCTAGCCGCTTCCGCGCCAGGTGTCGAATTTTGCGACGAAGAAAAGCTTTCGGCGGCTGGCTTCGTGGCGAACAGGCCTGCCGTGCTCTTCGGCTGCTTGACGTTTTCCGCTGCGTTCCCTTCGGCGCCCATCCTAGAGGATTCTTCGCTGGAAAGCACCAGTTCAGCATCGTCTTCCAACTGATGCGGGATGCGTTGCGTGTCTTCGCGCGCTGCTTGAGAAGCCCCAACGGAAGGCTCGCCGGCGTTCAGCAGGATGGCGGCTGCGGCCTCTTCCGGCGTGGGGGCCGAGGCGACAGCATCCGATTCGGCCATGCCCTCGTCGATGCGGTCGGCGATAGCCTCCAGGTAGAAGGCCACGGCGTCCTCCCGCTCCTCTTCGGCAAGCTCGCCCAGAAGCTTGGTTAGTTTCTGTCGGTACAACGTGCTGTCCATGGTCAGTCCTTTTCCGCCGAGGAAGCGCGATTGGGGTTGTGAGCGTCGGTGCAGGAGGCGGGTTCGCGGGTCGGGAGTTCGGGCGTGTGGGTGCTGGGAATGCCGCGGATTTCGGGGGCCTCGCTTGGATGCGTTTCGCCGCCGGTGTCGCGAAGGGGCGCTCCGTTGGTGGCGCACCCAGCGTTCGACTGCGTCTTTCCGCTGTTCAAAGCGGCGTTCTGAACGAAGCGGTAGAGGCTGAGCACCTCGGTCTGGTCCTCCAGGAAGTCACGCACCGCTGCGCGGCCATCGGGGGTGAGGGAGTAGTACTTCCGCAGCCGTCCGTTGTGCTCGGCCTTGCGCACGTTGATGAGCCCGCGCGTCTCCAGGCGCTTCAGCAGCGGATAGAGCGTCGACTCGCTCAGCCCCAGGGACGGCGGCGCGTCCTTGATGATCTGGTACCCGTAGGACTCGCCGGCCAACAACGTGGCCAGCACGCACGCGTCCAGGAACCCTCGCTTCATTTGGGCGTCCATCGCTTCGTTCACACCTCCTGTAGCGATATACTATATGTTAC